>DATGIN010000015.1:0-102400 GCA_035295705.1 Caulobacteraceae bacterium | reverse complement strand
CGCTTTTCGGATGGCTTTTCGTAGTGCACGTGCCGCTTCATTTCGCGGAACGAGCCTTCGCGCTGCATCTTCTTCTTCAGCGCTTTGAGCGCCTGGTCGACATTGTTGTCGCGAACGAAAATCTGAACGATGACCAGTCTCCCGGACCGATAGGCTTCGCAAATCAAAATCCGCGAGGGACGCTCGCGGACTTGGCGTGCGTGTAGCCGAAAACGGCTCAGATGTCCACGCGGGAGACGCCGCTGCCCAAGGCGGTGTAAGCTCCAGAGGCGATGAGCACCCTCGAGGCGGACTGGACGGAAGCGGCGGAAGACCGCCTGCTCGAGGCAGCGGTCCGGCTCGCGCCCCAGTTCGGATGGACCGGGCGGTTGGTCGCCCGGGCGGCGACGGCGGCCGGCCTGTCTGAAGGTGAGGCGATGCTGGTGGCGCCCGGCGGCGCGCGCGATCTCGCCGCCCTGTTCTGCCGCCGCCACGACCGGGCCGCGCTCACGGCGCTCGCCGACATCGACCCGGCAAAGCTGAAGGTGCGGGCGCGGATCGCGCGCGCGGCGGAGGCGCGGCTCGAGGCGGCCGCCGCCGACGGTGAGGCGACCCGCCGCTGGGCCGGGCAGCTTGCGCTGCCGCACAACGCGGCGCTGGCGGCCCGGCTGCTCTGGACGACGGCGGACCTGCTGTGGCGTTGGGCCGGGGACCGCGCGACGGACGAGAACCACTATTCGAAGCGGCTGATCCTGGCGGGCATCCTCGCGCCGGCGCTGGCGATCCGCCTGAACGCGGGGCCCGACGCGGCGCGCGACTATCTCGCGACCCAGATCGACCGGGTCATGGCCTACGAGCGCTTCAAGGCCAACATCCGCCCTGCCGATCTCGCCCACAACGTGGCCGCCACCCTTGGCCGGGCCAGGTACGGCGCCTGAGCCCAAGCGCCGCGGAAGCGGCCGGTCGTTCTCGACGGCCAAGCTGCTCGGTTCTACCCGAGCGGGCGCAGGCGGTTGATGTGGCCCATCTTCCGGCCTGGGCGCGCTTCGCCTTTGCCGTAGAACCAGACCCTGGCCTCTTCCTCCTTGATGAGCTCGCGCCAACGCTCGACGTCGGCGCCGATCAGGTTCTCCATCTCAACCCGCGCCAGCGGCGTCACAGGTCCCAGCGGCCAGCCGGCGATTGCACGCACGTGCTGCTCGAACTGGTCGACCTCGCAGCCGTCTAGCGTCCAGTGACCGGAGTTGTGCACCCGGGGCGCGATCTCATTGACCAACAAGTGGCCGTCGTCGAGCGCGAACAGCTCCACCCCCATCACGCCCACGTATTCGAGGCTGGTCAGGATGCGCGCCGCGATAGCAGCCGCCTGATCAAAAACCCCGGTCGGAACGGATGCGGGCGCGACCGTGCGGCGCAGGATTCCGCCCTCGTGGTGGTTCTCGCCCAGCGGATAGATGCTGATGTCGCCGTCGCGTCCGCGCGCGGCGATCGCCGAGAGCTCCCGCTGGAAGGCGGCGCGCGCTTCCAGGATCGCGGGTTGACCGCCGATGCGTGCGAAGGCCTCGCCGGCGTCGGCCTGGCTCTCGACCCAGGTCTGCCCTTTGCCGTCGTAGCCCTGCCGCCGGGTCTTCAGCAGCGCCGGCGCGCCCAGCGCCTCGACCCCGGCCCGCACGTCGGCCGCCGTTTCGATGGCCCTGAACGCCACGGTCGGCGCGCGGCAGGCGTTCAGGAAGGTCTTCTCGTCGACCCGATCCTGCGCGACCGCCAGCGCCCGGGCGCCGGGCGCGACAGCGGCGCCAAGCGATTCGAGCGCGGCGACCACCGCGGCGGGAACGTTCTCGAACTCGAAGGTCACCACATCGGCCGCTTCCGCGAGTTCCGCCAACGCACGGTCGTCGTCGTAAGCGGCGCATATCGTCCGACTCGCCACCTGCGCGGCGCCGGAGTCGGACTCCGGCGTCAGCACGACGGTCCGGAAGCCCAGCCGCGCCGCGGCCAGCGCCAGCATTCGGCCGAGCTGGCCGCCGCCGAGCACGCCGATCACAGAGCCGGGTGGAAGCGGATAGGCGGGCATTTGCGGTTCGCTCAGTCGGCTACCGATTCCGCAACCGAGGCGGTCTGGCGGGCGCGGAACGCCTCCAGCCGCGCGTCCAGCGCCGGGTCGCTCAGCGCCAGGATCTGAGCCGCCAGCAGTCCGGCGTTGCGCGCCCCCGCCTCGCCGATCGCCAGCGCGCCAACCGGGATGCCGGCCGGCATCTGTTGGATCGACAACAGGGAATCGATCCCGTCCAGGGCGCGGGTGCGGATAGGCACGCCCAGCACCGGCAAGGTGGTCATCGAAGCGGTCATGCCAGGCAGATGCGCCGCGCCGCCGGCGGCGGCGATGATGACCTTGAATCCCTTCGCCTTGGCGTTCCGCGCAAAGGCGTACATCCGATCGGGCGTGCGGTGGGCGGAGACGACCTGTTTTGCGTAGCCCACCCCGAGCTCGTCGAGCGCCGCTGCGGCCGCCTGCATCGTCGGCCAGTCGGAGCGACTCCCCATGATGATCGCGACCGGAACGCCGGACGCGGTTGCATCAGCCATGACGGCTCCAAACCCTTGGGAAACCGCAAAGTATAAAGGCCAGCTTCGCGCCCGCAACCGATCAGGCGCTTCCTGCGCCGCCTTCGGCGGCTACACCCAGCTCAGGCGATGATGTCCGGCGTCAGCCGGTCCTCCAGCCGGGTGATCTGGTCGCGCAGCGCCAGCTTCTGCTTCTTCAGCCGGGCGATCTGCAACTGGTCCGGAACCGACTTGGCGCTGAGCGCCCTGACGGCGTCATCCAAATCCTGGTGGGCTTGTCTGAGCTCTGCGATGCGAGCGTGGATCGCTTCGTCGTTCGCGAGCGGTGGTTCGTCGCTGAAGGACATGTCGGCAAGATTCGTAGCAGAAAACGCGGTCTTGGAAAATCCGCCGGCGAGGTCGGACAAGCGGCCTTTCGGCGCCGGCGGCGCCCACGCGGCGAGGGCGGCGCCGAGGGCGCCGCGCGCACCGGAAGGCGGCGGCGTCTGGGCCTCGAGCGCCTGCAGCAACAGCCGCTCGGCGGCCAATTCGTCGGCCTTGAGCCGCTCACGCTCGCCCTCGCGGTCGGTATCCGTCGCCGCCGCGAGCCCGGCCTTCAGCGCGCGGCGTTTCGCACGCAGCGGGCGCAGCACGCCGGCCTCGTAGGACGCGGCCAGCGCGGCGGCGCGCTCGGCCAGAGGGCGATCGACGGCGCGACCGTCCTCCTCCGCCCAGAGCGCCCAGAGCAGATAGGCGACGCTTTGGCCGTCGGCGTCCTGCAACGCGAGGCAAAGGGCCTCAACGCCCGGCGCCGCGTAGGCCCGAAGCGCGCGCTTCCAGAGGCTCAAAGATCGCCGCCCGAAACCGGCGCGAGTTGCTCGCCCCAGCGGTCGACTCTGGCCCAGTCGAGTCCGAAGAGGTCCAGGGCGCGCCCGACCGACTGATCGATCATCGCTTCGATCGAGGCGGGCTTGGCGTAGAGCGCCGGCAACGGCGGCGCGATCGTCGCGCCCATCTCGGTCAGCGCCACCATCGTGCGAAGGTGGCCTAGGTGCAGCGGCGTCTCGCGCACCATCAGCACCAGGGGGCGCCGCTCCTTCAAGGTGACGTCGGCGGCCCGGCTCATCAGCGACGCGGTGACCCCGGTGGCGATCTCGGACATCGTGCGCACGGAGCACGGCGCCACGATCATGCCGAGCGTGCGGAACGACCCCGACGCGATCGCAGCGCCGATGTCGGTGGGCTTGTAGGCGACGCTTGCCTTTGCAACGACGTCCGCGAGGCCAAGGCCCGCCTCCGTCTTCAGCGTCAGCACGCCGGCGCGGGAGACGACGAGGTGGGTCTCGATCCCGAGCTCGCGACAGGCATCCAGGACGCGCACGCCGTAGGCGGCGCCCGACGCGCCGGCGATCCCCACCACCAGCCGCGCCTTCGCCGCTTTCAGCGGCGCCATCGCCTCGTCCTTCGCCATTCGCGCACGTATTCGCCGCCGTTCGGCGCCGCTCGATCGCAAACGATTGTGATCTGACGCGACTCGCCCACGGTGATTAACTTCGAAAGAGCGAACAGTATGGAGGCCCATACATGGCGATTGAAGCGCGAATTCGCGAACTCGGCTCGAGGCACGAGATTCTCGAGCGGGCCATCCAGGAAGAGGCGGGCCGACCCGCCGCCGACGATTTGCGCATCCGCGAGCTGAAGCGGCGCAAGCTCAAGCTCAAGGAAGAAATGGAAAGCCTTCGCGGTCGCCTGCACTAGACCACGAGCCTCACTGAGCCTACTTCCAGCCCATGGCTGAGAAGGTTGTGCGCGACGCATCCGCCGCGCTCGATGGCGTCCTCGTCGACGGCATGACAATCATGGCCGGCGGGTTCGGCCTATGCGGAATCCCCGAGCACCTGATCGCGGCGATCCGCGCGTCGGGGGTGAAGGATCTGACGGTCATCTCCAACAACTGCGGGATCGACGACTTCGGCCTGGGCCGGCTCTTGGCCGGCGGGCAGATCCGGAAGATGGTCTCGTCGTACGTTGGCGAGAACAAGCTGTTCGCCGAGCTCTATCTCTCCGGCGCGCTCGAGTTGGAGTTCAACCCCCAGGGCACGCTCGCCGAGCGCATCAGGGCCGGCGGCGCCGGCATCCCCGCCTTCTTCACCAAGACTGGCGTGGGAACACTGGTCGCCGAAGGCAAGGAAGTGCGCGAATTCGACGGCGAGACCTATGTCATGGAGCGCGGCCTGACCGCCGACCTCTCCATCGTCAAGGCGTGGAAGGCCGATGCCGAGGGCAACCTCGTCTTCCGCAAGACGGCGCGGAACTTCAATCCGATCATGGCGACCGCCGGTCGCATGACCATCGCCGAGGTGGAGGAGTTGGTCGAGGTCGGCGCGCTCGATCCCGACCAGATTCACACGCCGGGCATCTACGTCGACCGCATCTTCAAGGGCGAGGATTTCGAGAAGCGCATCGAGCAGGAGACCACGCGCCCGAAGACCGCAGAGGCGGCCGCCTGATGGCCTGGACCCGCAACGAGATGGCCGCCCGCGCCGCGCTCGAGCTCAGGGATGGGTTCTATGTCAACCTCGGGATCGGCATCCCGACGCTGGTCGCCAACCACATTCCCGCCGGCATGCGCGTCACCCTGCAAAGTGAGAACGGCATGCTTGGCATGGGGCCATTCCCGTTCGAGGGCGAGGCGGACCCCGACCTGATCAACGCCGGCAAGCAAACGATCACCGAGCTGCCGCAATCGAGCTATTTCAACTCGGCCGACTCCTTCGCGATGATCCGCGGCGGGCACATCGACCTCTCCATCCTCGGCGGCATGCAGGTGTCGGAGTCGGGCGACCTCGCGAACTGGATGGTGCCGGGCAAGATGGTCAAGGGCATGGGCGGCGCCATGGACCTGGTCGCCGGCGTCAAGCGGGTCGTCGTGGCGATGGAGCACACCGAGAAGTCCGGCGCATCGAAGTTCCTGCACCGCTGCACGCTGCCGCTTACCGGCGCGCAGGTGGTCGATCTGCTGATCACCGATCTTGCCGTGTTCGAGATCGACCGCAAGGCCGGGCGGGCCCGGCTCGCCGAGCTCGCGCCGGGCGTCAGCCTCGACGAGGTGCGCGCCAAGACCGAGGCCGACTACGACGCGGCCGCCGCCGCAGCCTGAACCCGTCGCTTCAGACTTGACGGCCGCGGCGCTCTGGCGGCGCAATCCCGACTCGTCTTCGGGGGAGGCCCAATGATATTCGAGCAGGTCGCGACCGGCGGCTGTCAGTCCTACCTCGTCGGCTGCGCGGACACGCTGAGCGGCGCGCTGATCGACCCCGAGATCAGCCAGATCGACCGTTATCGAGCGCTCGCCGGCCAGAACGGCCTGCACGTCCGCTATGTGGTCGACACCCACACCCACGCCGATCACTTTTCGGCCGCCAAACAGATCGCCGAGATGCTCGGCGTTCCGGCCGTCATGCACAGGGCCAGCCCCAGCCCGTACGCCCACCTGCGGCTCGACGACGACGACATGCTGCTGGTCGGAAAGCTGCGCGTGCGGGCGATCCACACACCCGGTCACACCCGCGATTCGATGTGCCTGATCGCGGAGGACCGCGTCTTCACCGGCGACACGCTGCTAATCGGCGGGACCGGCCGCACCGACCTGCCGACCGGCGACCCGAACCAGCTCTACGAGAGCCTGTTCGACAAGCTTCTCAAGCTCGACCCCGCGCTCCTGGTCTACCCGGCCCACGACTACAAGGGCCGTTCTCACTCGACGCTCGCGACCGAGATCGCCGAGAACCCGCGGCTGCAGAAGCGAGATCGCGACGATTTCGTGCAGATGATGCGCGAGCTGAATTTGGCCGCGCCCACGCACCTGACCGAAGCGCTGCGCACCAACATGACCGGCGGCAAGACCATCAGCCAGCTGTTGGCCGAGGCCGCCGCGGTCGTCCCTTTCATGGCGCTGGGCGACCTCGACCGCCACGTGGCCGCGCGCCCGAACGACCTCATCGTTCTCGATGTGCGCGAGGAGGGCGCGTTCAAGGCCGGCCACATCCCCGGCGCCAAGCACCTGCCGCGCGGGCAGCTCGAGCTCCGCGTCAACGAAGAAATCCCCGACCCGACGCTGCGCATCGTGACATGCTGCGAGTTCGGCAAGATCTCGACGCTCGCGGCGCAGACCCTGCGGGAACTCGGGTTCACCCGCGCGGTGGCGCTGGACGGCGGCATGCAGGCCTGGCGCGAGGGCGGGTATCCGACCGAGGCCTGACCGCGCCGGTCACATTCTTGTTAACGGAAATATTGTCGCCGGCGCGTGTGCGCCGTTGACGCTCCATCAACCCTATGGCCCCATATCCTGCCGTATGTGGGTGCTTCGCCCACTATATATAGCGTAGGCGGCGGGGGCGCCGTCGGGGCAAAGTTTGGGGCTAGGATTAATCATGGCGACTGCGCGCAGCCACGCGATCGAGACCGCTACCGGGGCCGGGGAAGCCCGTTTCAAGGCCACGCGGCCGGCGGAGCCGACCCAGCTTCGCCTGGTGCGCAAGGTCGAGGTCGACCGCTCGCGCGACGCGCTGCTGACCGAGTTCGGCAAGACGACGCTCGAACGCAGCTATCTGCTGCCGAACGAGTCCTACCAGGACATGTTTGCGCGCGTGGCGACGGCCTACGCGGACGACGCCGACCACGCCCAGCGGATCTACGACTACATCTCCAGGCTCTGGTTCATGCCGGCGACCCCGGTGCTGTCCAACGGCGGCGCCGATCGCGGCCTGCCGATTTCCTGCTACCTCAATTCGGTGTCCGACAGCATGGAGGGCATCGTCGGGACCTGGAACGAGAACGTCTGGCTTGCGGCCAACGGCGGCGGCATCGGCACCTATTGGGGCGGAGTGCGGTCGATCGGCGAAAAGGTGAAGGGCCAGGGCCAGACGAGCGGCATCATCCCGTTCATCCGCGTGATGGACTCGCTCACGCTGGCCATCAGCCAGGGTTCGCTGCGCCGCGGCTCAGCGGCGGTCTACCTCGACATCCACCATCCCGAGGTCGAGGAGTTCCTCGAAATCCGCAAGCCCTCGGGCGACTTCAATCGCAAGTCCCTGAACCTGCATCACGGGATTTCGGTCACCGACGCGTTCATGGAGGCGGTGCGGGACGGGACCGATTTCGCGCTGACGAGCCCGAAGACCGGCGAAGTGGTCAAACGCGTCGACGCCCGCGCGCTGTGGCAGAAGATCCTCGACGTGCGCCTCGCCACCGGCGAGCCCTACCTGATCTTCGGCGACACGGCCAACCGGCTGATGCCGGAGCACCAGCGGGCGTTGGGGCTGAAGGTGCGGCAGTCGAATCTGTGCTCGGAGATCCTCCTCCATACTGGCCCCGATCACCTGGGCGTCGAGCGGACCGCCGTCTGCTGCCTTTCGTCGGTGAACGCCGAGATGTTCCTCGAATGGCGCGACCACCCGACCTTCGTCGAGGACGTGCTGCGTTTCCTGGACAACGTGCTGCAGGACTTCATCGACCGCGCGCCACCGGCGATGGAGCCGGCGCGCTACGCGGCCTGGCGCGAGCGATCGGTGGGGTTGGGCCTGATGGGCTTCCACTCCTTCCTGCAGAGCCAGAACGTTCCCTTCGAGAGCGCGCTCGCCAAGTCGTGGAACATGCGGCTCATCAAGCACCTTCGGCGCGAGGCCGACAAAGCCTCCCGCCGGCTCGCCGAGGAGCGTGGGCCCTGCCCCGACGCGGGCGAGCAGGGCGTGATGGAGCGCTTCTCGCACAAGCTCGCGATCGCGCCGACCGCCTCGATCTCGATCATCTGCGGCGGGACGTCGGCCGGCATCGAACCCATCCCGGCGAACATCTACACGCACAAGACTCTGTCCGGCTCCTTCGCGGTGAAGAACCCGTTCCTGGAGCGGCTGCTCGAGCAGAAGGGCCTCAACACCGAGGCCATCTGGCTGTCCATCCTGGAGAACGAGGGATCGGTCCAGCACCTGGACGGCCTCACGCAGGACGAGAAGGACGTCTACAAGACCGCCTTCGAGATCGACCAACGCTGGGTGGTCGAGCTCGCCGCCGACCGCACGCCGGAAATCTGCCAATCGCAGTCCATCAACATCTTCCTGCCGGCGGATGTCGATAAATGGGACCTGCACATGCTGCACTACATGGCCTGGGAGCGCGGCGTAAAATCCCTCTACTACCTGCGGTCCAAGTCGGTCCAGCGGGCCGCGTTCGCCGGCGGCGCCGGCGAGGTCGATATGCTGACCGCGCCGGCGAACGTGAACCACACCGACTACGAGGAGTGCCTCGCCTGTCAGTAGGCGCGATTCTTGCATCCGCGACGGGGGCCGAGAGCCGGCTCCCGGGGTCGACGTTTCGTTAATTCGGGAGCCGGAAGATCGACCGGGCGGCGGACGCAACCCTCCGCGACGCCTGTCGTTAGTTGATCGATTGCGGCTCCGCTTGGTCGGCCCCAACCGCCCGCCAGGACCTGGAGCCGGGGACTGCTGGGGACGAACGATGCGGCCCATCTGGGGTCTCGTTCTGGGCGCGATCGCCGGCGGCATAGCTGGGCCCGCCGCTGCGCAGGCGCAGCCACTGACACCCGCCCAGCGAGCGCTGCTGAACGCTGTGTTCGAGGCGAAGCCTGCCCATCATATCCGATCGACCGACGCGAGCGCTTCGACGCCGGCGCTCGAGCGGCCGGCGATCCAGCCGGTCGCGGTCAGCGAGGACGGCGGATTCGCGCTTCGTCCGGTGACCGGATCGAGCCTCGATCAAGAGCACCTGCTCAACACCGACCGCCTCATCGCCGGCCAGGGACTGGCGGTGTGGCGGACCGACGAGGTGACCTTCGCCACGGAGGACGGCGCGGTCGACACGCTTCGCGTCTCAATCGGCGGCGTCGCCCGCGGACCGGGCGGCGTGGTGTTCGCGCGTCCCGACACGCTGATGGCGCCTGACGCCGAAGCCTTCGACGTGAGCTACACGCGCGGCTGGCCGTCGGCCTGGAGCGTCAGCGCCGGCCGCTACGGCCTCGACATTTCGCCCCACGCCGGCGTCGGCCTCAGCGAGGCAGGCGGTTCGGCCGAAGCCGGAGCGCTGGTGCGCATCGGACGCGACCTCGAGGGCCGGGTGCAGCACAGCCTTGGGCTTACCGCCTCTGCGCCGCCTTCGGCGAAGGGCCCAGGCAGTTTCTTCCTGTTCGCCTCCGCGAGCGGCCGGGCGATCGGCATGAGCGTCGCGCCCGGTGCGGTCGGCGGCTTGCAGCGCTTTGGCTGGGCCGGCGACGTTTCGACGACGGTGGTGAGCGACGCCCAGGCCGGCGTCGGGTGGCGACGCGGGGACTTGCAGGCCTCGCTGGGCTACGTGCACCGCGACGTGACGAACCAGACCGCGATCGTGACCGGGCCACGGCCGGGCGACTACCACGACTCGATGGTCGCCCTCTCGTTCAGCATCACGCCGCATTGACGCGCGCAGGTTCGCCGGCGCGGACCGATCAGCCTTCCCAGCCTTGGTCGAACGGGAACCGCTCGGCCCAGAACGCCGCGAGCCGTGCGTCCGCATCGACGCGCCGGACGACCGGGGCCATCTTCGGCGCTTCCGTGTAGAACCGCTTTCGCCGCGGCGACCAGCGCGAGACCACCGTCACGTAGAGGTCCAGCACGCTGAGATCCGCGCCCAGCAGGTAGCGCCCGGGTTCGATCTGGCTGTCCATCACCCGCCAGCAGGTGGCTATGCGCTCGGCGATCCGGGCGCGGACCTGCTTGCCTTCGGCCTCGCCATCGATCACCCGCGAGGGGTCGTCGCGCACCCAGAACAGGGCGTAGATCGCCGCCGACACGAAACTCATCCAGCGCAGGAACGCGGCCCGCTTGCGGTGCAGCGGCGGCGGCGCAAGCCGAGCCTCGGGGTAGCGGTCGGCAAGCCAGATCAGAATGGCGGCGCTTTCGGTCATGACCTCGCCGCCCGGAAGGATCAGCGCCGGAACCTGCCGCAGTGGGTTCACCCGCGCGATGGCGTCGTCGTCTGCGACCTGGACGCCGGTCGCCGGCGCTACCAACTCGTAGGGCAGGCCGATGAGGGTCAGCGCCGCTTCCACCGGCGCCGAGCCGAAGCCCTTCGCCCCGTAAATCGTGATTGGCTTGTCCACAGGACTAACCCTATCTTGTGAATTTCAGGGTATTGTCACACCAGATGTTGTAGCCGCCACCCACCGCGCTGGTAGCTTCAAGACATTAGTTCTCTGAAGGATCGATTCGAATCCATGTCCAACGTCCGCGCCCTTCCAGGCCTGCTCACGCCGTCCGCCGCCTACAAGCCGTTCCGCTATCCCTGGGCGCACGAACTGTGGAAGCGGCAACAGCAGGTGCACTGGATGCCGGAGGAGATTCCGCTCGGCGAGGACTGCAAGGACTGGGCGGCGAAGCTCGACGGCTCCGAGCGCAACCTGCTCACGCAGATATTCCGCTTTTTCACCCAGTCGGACATCGAGGTCGCCGACAACTACATGGAACGCTTCGGCCGCGTCTTCAAACCGACCGAGGTGAAGATGATGCTGGCGTCATTCTCCAACATGGAGACGATCCACATCGCCGCCTACGCGCTCCTGCTCGAGACGATCGGCATGCCGGAGACGGAGTTTGCCGCCTTCCTCGAGTACGACGCCATGCGCGCCAAGCACGACTACATGCAGACCTTCGACGTCGCGAACAACGCCGACATCGCCAGGACGCTCGCCATGTTCGGCGGCTTCACCGAGGGCCTACAGCTCTTCGCCTCGTTCGCGATGCTGATGAACTTCCCGCGCTTCAACAAGATGAAGGGGATGGGCCAGATCGTCTCGTGGAGCGTGCGCGACGAGAGCCTGCACTGCGAGGGGATGGTCAAGCTCTACCACGCGTTCCGCAAGGAGACGAACTGCGTGACCCATGCGGTGGCGGACGAGATCGTCGACTGCTGCAAGACGGTCGTCGGCATGGAGGACCGCTTCATCGACCTGGCGTTCGAGCTGGGGCCGGTCGAGGGCATGACCGCCGAAGACATCAAGCGCTATATCCGCTTCATCGCCGATTGGCGGCTGCGCCAGCTGGAGCTGCCCACGGTCTACGGCGTCATCGAAAACCCGCTGCCGTGGCTGCAGGTGCTGCTTTCCGGCGTCGAGCACGCGAACTTCTTCGAAGCCCGCGCCACCGAGTACTCCAAAGCCGCGACCACCGGACGCTGGGACGGCGAAACCGGCGTCTGGGCCGAATTCGACCGGCTGCTGGCCAAGCGGGCGGCGGCCGGCGAAGCCCCGGCGCCACACTAGCGCGCTTCGAGAGCGGCGCTGGCGCGATGGAGCGCTCGTAGGGAGCCCTGGATTCTGCTTCGCGCCGGGCGTAGCTGACCGTCCATGTCAGCAAGCACCAAGAACGCCTCCTTCTCCGTCCCCGACGGCTGGTCCTCGCACGCGCGCGGCTCCCTGATCGAGCTTGCGCCGCCGGAAGCCGACCTGCGGCTCGTGATCGCCGACGTCGGCGCCGCCGCGGACGCCAGGAGCGCCGCAAGAGCCGCCTGGGAAGCGTACCGGGGCAAGGAAACGCACAGCTTCAAGGTGCTGACGCCAGCGGCTGGCCGGGACGGTTGGGATGACCAGGCCATCGTCGACTACGAGACCTCGCCCGCCGAGCACGCGGCGGTGATGGCTGTCGCCCTGCGCAGCGGGCAGGCGTGGACGGTGCTGGTGGTCGACGGCAATGCCGGCACGCTCGAAAAGCGCTCCGGCCAGTTCAGCACGGTGCTGCAGAGCCTGCGCCCGATCGGTCACCAGCGCGAGACGTTCGCAGGCCGCACGCCCCATCGGCTGGACCCGCAACGCGTCGGCGTGCTGCTCGATTTCGTGCGCGAAGCCATGGCCACGCTCGACGTGCCGGGGGTCGGTCTCGGTCTCATCGATCACGGCAAGATCGTCTATGAGGGCGGCCTCGGCGTCCGCGAGGCCGGCCGGCCGGAAACGATCGGCCCGCACACGCGGTTCATGGTCGCGTCCAACACCAAGGGCATGACCACGCTGCTGCTCGCCCGCCTCGTCGACGAGGGCAAGCTCGACTGGGACGATCCGGTCACCAAGGTCTATCCGGCTTTTCGCCTGGGCGACGACGAAACCACCCGCCAGGTTCTGGTCCGCCACCTCGTCAGCGCGTTCACCGGCCTTCCACGCAAGGACTTCGAGTGGCTGTTCACGACGACGGCGGAGACCCCGCCCGCCAGCACCTTCGAGCAGCTTGCGGCGACTCAGCCCACCAGCCGCTTCGGCGAGGTATTCCAGTACAACAACCTCATGGCCTCGGCCGCCGGCTTCATCGCCGGCCAGGTGGTGCATCCGGGCGTCGAGGTCGGCGCGGCCTACGACATGGCCATGCAGGAGTATGTCTTCACCCCGCTCGTCATGAACGACACGACGTTCTCGATGGACGTCGCCCTCGCCGGCGACCACGCCAGTCCGCACGGCAAGGATCCGGATGGCAAGCTCGTGGTCCTGGGCATGGATATCAACAACGCCGCCGTTCCGTTCCGACCGGGCGGCGCGGCATGGTCGACGCCGCGCGACATGCTCCTCTACGTCCAGAACGAGCTGAGCGAGGGCGTGTTGCCCGATGGCCGGCGCTTCGTTAAGCCGGAGAACCTGCTCGCCCGCCGCGCCCGCGGCGCGCCCGTCGGCGACAATCAGTGGTACGGCATGGGCCTGATGGAGGACGCCACCTGGGGGGTCTCCATCATCCACCACGGCGGCGACCTCGCCGGCTACCACAGCGACGCGTTCGCCATTCCGTCCGCCCAAGTCGGCGGGGTCATCATCGCCAACTCGGATTCGGGTGTTTTCATCCGCGGCCCGTTCATGCGCCGCGTGCTCGAGGTGCTCTACGACGGCCGGCCGCAGGCGGCTGACGACATTGCGGCCTTCGCCAAACAGATCGAGGCCCAGCGCGCCGCCGCCCGCAAGCGCCTGACCATCCCGGCCGCCGAGTCGGACGTCGCGGGATTGGCGTCCGCGTATTCGAGCCCGGAGCTTGGCGCGCTCGGCGTCGAGCGGTCGAACGGCTCCGTCCGGGTCCGCTCCCAGGCCTGGGCGAGCGAGGTCGCGTCCCGCCGCAATGACGACGGCACGGTCTCGCTGGTGACGATCGACCCACAGACGCTGGGGTTGGAGTTCGTGATCGGCGCCCGAGACGGGACGCCGACTCTGACGACACGCGACGGCCAGCACGTTTACGAGTTCGTGGCGAACCGCTGAGCGGCGCTCCCCTGCTCGCAATTGTCACACAGGGCCGCTAACAACGGCCTATGCATGACCGGGTTATGCCCCTGGAGGGGATCGGAAACTTCCGCGACTTCGGAGGTTACGCCGCGAGCGATGGCCGGCGCATCAGGCGGGGGCGGCTGTACCGCTCGGCCCACCACGGCCAGGCGACAGATGCGGATCTCGAGGCCATCGCGGCGCTCAATCTCGCCGCCATCGTCGATCTGCGCCGCGGCGAAGAGCGCGAACGAATGCCCTCGCGCCGGCACGAAGCGTTCGCCGGCCTCCTGATCGAGAACCCGACCAACGAGGCGGTCTCCGATCCCTGGATCGAGTTCATCAGGGGCTCCGACGCTAGCGCCGATGCGTTCCGGGGTTACCTCCTGAACTACTACCGCAACGCGCCGTTCGAGCGGCGGCACGTCGATCTCTTCTCCCGCTACTTCAACGCGCTGGCCGAAGTCGACGGGCCGATCCTGATCCATTGCGCCGCCGGCAAGGATCGCACCGGCGTCCTGGCCGCCCTGACTCACGCCCTGCTCGGCGTCGGCCGGGACGACATCTTCGAGGATTTTCTCCTGACCAACGTCGCGGCGCGCATCGAAGAGCGCATGCCGATGGTCGCGCAGATGATCGCCGAACAGTCCGGACGCACGCCCACCGACGAGGCGGTCCGCTGTGCGATGGCGGTCGAGGCGATCTACCTCGAAGCGGCGTTCGAGGCGATCGAGGCGGCGCATGGCGGCGTCGACGCCTACCTGCGCGAGGTGCTGGGCCTGGACGCGAGCGCGCGCGCAGCGATCCTAGCCCGGCTGCTCGACTGACGCCGACGGATCGGGTTTCCGGCTGACAAGGCCCCGAAACCCGCTAGGGTTCGCCCGCCCCCGCACGGGAACAGGCCTGGGAGAGGCGCTTGACCGAGTTTCTGCCGCTCCCCGAGGGCGATCTCAGGCCCGCGGTCGAGGAGACCCCGATCGGCTCCGAGCGGCTCTCGCTGGGCGCCGTCTCCTGGTCGGTCTTCGAGGGCGCGCGCGACCCCTACGTCATCCTCGTCATCATCTACATCTTCATGCCGTACGTCGGCTCGGTGATGGTCGGATGGCCGCACTCCAATCCGACCGCAGGCCAGGAGGTCATCTCGCAGTGGAGCCAGTATTCGGGCTGGGCCACGATGGCGACGGCGCCCTTCCTCGGGGCCTCGATCGACCAGCTCGGGCGGCGCAAGGGCTGGCTTGCTCTGGCGGTGGCGGGGATGATCCCCCTGATGTTCGGCCTCTGGTGGGCAAAGCCGGACGGCTCCGGGCTGCCGATCCTGCTGGTCATGCTGATGACGACGATCATTGGGCTCCTGTTCAGCTACACCGAGGTGATCCACAACTCGCTGCTCGTGCGGGCGGCGGGGATGGGGGGCGCGCACAAGGCGTCCAGCCTGGCGCTCGCGCTGGGCAACGCTTTTGCGCTGGTCCTCTTCGTCTTTCTGGCCTGGGCGTTCATGCTGCCCGGCCGCACCAACTGGCCCTGGGTCCCGAAGACGCCGCTGTTCGGGCTCAGCCAGGCCCTGCATCAGCCGGAACGCCTGGTTGGCCCCATGAGCGCGGTGCTGCTGCTGGTGGGGACCATCCCCATCATGCTGTTTACGCCGGATGCGCCTCGGTCCGGGGTCTCGGTCGTGAGAGCGTTCGCCAACGGCGCGCGGGCCCTTTGGCGCATGGTGACG
The DNA here is from genome assembly GCA_035295705.1 of Caulobacteraceae bacterium. Taxonomy (GTDB): domain Bacteria; phylum Pseudomonadota; class Alphaproteobacteria; order Caulobacterales; family Caulobacteraceae; genus Poindextera. Next base: position 86,879 of record DATGIN010000015.1, on the reverse strand, counting down.
ACGGTGGGCCGCTTCCGCGACGCCGCCATCTTCCTCGTAGCCCGCTCGTTCTACGTCGACGGGATGACGGCCGTCCTGACGTTTTTCGGCATCTACGCCACCGGCGTCATGCACTGGGGCGCGCTCGAGATGCTGGTGATCGGCATCATCCTGACGGTGCTCGCGGTCATCGGCGGCTTCCTGGCCCGCTTCTTCGACGGCGTCCTTGGCCCCAGGCGCGCCGTACAGCTCGAGATCCTGATGTCGCTGCTCGGCATCATCGCGCTCCTGGGCATGGGGCCCGACCGCATCCTCTTCTTCTGGCCCTACGATCCGGCGCAGCACGCCCCGATGTGGAACGGGCCCTTCTTCCGCACGCTGCCGGAGTGGATATTCACGCTGATCGGTTTTTCGAACGCGATCTTCATCACCGCCCACTACGCCTCCAGCCGCACCCTGCTCACGCGCCTCACACCGCCGGATCAGACGGGGGCTTTCTTCGGCGCCTACTCGGTGTCGGGCACGGCGACGGTCTGGCTCGCGCCGTTGATGGTCAACATCGGCACGCACCTCTTCAAGAGCCAGCAAGGCGGCTTTGCGATGATCACCATCCTTCTGACGATCGGCCTCGTCGGCCTGCTGTTCCTCAGGCGCGGCAACCGCGATTTCGCTTAGGGCTTAGGCGGGCCGTTGCTTGATCGTCGGCTGGCCGCGCCGATACAGCGTAAGGCGGCCCGCGACCAAGCCGCCCAGGAGCAGCAAAGCGACATCGTCCACCTGGCCAAAGTGCGTTCCGTCCGGAACGACGTCATTTGGCCAGATCCAATACAGCAGCGCAGCGATGGCGATGACGACGGGGAGCGCGCAGCGGATCAGAAAGCGCTCCAGGCCCGCTCCTGGGCGCCAGGCGGCGGCCGTATGGTGCGGCGAGACGACTGCGGTCGATCCTTCGACGGCGCCGGCGATGAGTCCAGCGGCTTGGTCCCGAGTTCCGCGGATGTAGGGGTCCTCAGCGGCCTCCGGATAAAAGTCCAGCAGCTCCAGGAGCGCGTTCATGACCGGCGCTGGCAGGGTTGCGCCGCGGCCGGTGACCCCGACGTTCATTCTGGTGTCCTGGTTGCGCCCAACTTTGCGCACGGCGGCCTCGACCTCCGCCTCGGACGTGCTCGCGCCCGCGAAGTCGAGCACGCGCCGAACCGTCTGCACCGGTGCGGCGACGAGATCGGCGTAAGTCACGAAGAGGGCGTTCGGCGCCTGCCGCCAGCCCATGTAGAAATTCACGTACCAGGGCAACGCCAGGCGCACGATCATGGCCTCGAGGGTTGCGTCGTCGAGGCTGGCGTGATGCGCCTCGGCGTGGAAGATCGGCGAGGCGACCGACTCGCGCCGCAGATGGTCACGCAGGCTGACGACGGCGTCGGGCAGGTTCCGCACCAGGACGACGGGCGCCAGGCCGTGCTCATGGCTCATGCGGGCCGTCCAGGCGCTGTAGCGGACGTGATGCTGGGCGACGTAGCCGTGCGGGTCGGCCTGGCGCAGGCAGGCGCGGTCAAGCTCCTGTTCTCTGCGTCCGTAAGCCGGGGTCAGGTGCGCGCGCCTGAAGCCCGGCAGCTCGGCGATGACGCTCGACAGGAAGGTCGAGCCCGACTTCGGCATGCACGCGATCAGGATGTGGGGCGGCCGGGTCATCCAGCAGCAACCGTTGCAGTGGCGCGTTTCGGCCGCATGTCGCGTTATTTCGATCCGGTCTTGAACAGACCAGGCTGAGCAAAGTCCGCCAACAACCTATACAGTACGATGCAGCGGTAACGTGCAACCGTCGTTGGACGGCTTTTGCAATCTTCATCCACGGCGATCGCGCCGCTTTCGGCGCTAGCCCTGGACGCCAGGTGGTTGCTCGGCCGCCGATCTTTCCGGAGCCCGCGTCCCCTCAGGGGCTGATGCGCGGGATCGGGTCGACCAGGCGCGGACGGAGATAGAAGGTTTCGTTGTAGGTGAACGCGCTGGGCAGCAGATACGCGACGGGCACGTTGTAGATGTAGGTCACGTCGGAGCGGATGATGCTCTGGCTGGGCCCAATCATGTTCGCCGGAATGGTGATGGGGCTGCCTTTGGTGTTGGCGGTCAGCGTGCCGCTCGCATCGCTCCAGCCTACCGTGGTCGCCCCCGTCGAATCGGCCTGAACGCAGGTGACGCGCATGCCGAGCGTCGTGCTCGGGTCCGGCGCGAGGATCAGCCCTCCGATGGCGAAGATGTTCGAAATGTCGCTGTCGTGGATGCTGGTTGCTTGCGCCACCAGGTCTCCGATCGCCGAGGCGGCATGGCTCGCCTTGCGCTCCGCCAGCATCGCTCCGCAGAGCTCCGCCAACCCGAAATAGGCCAGGATCAGAACGGGCGCGATGAAGGCGAACTCGATCGCCGAGACGCCTCGTTTGTCCTTCGCAACGCGCGCGATCGGCGATTTCCGCGTGTCGCGCATCAGGCGTAGGGCTCGTTGCGGAATACGGCGGTCGCCTGCAGCAGCGTCTTGCCGCCGGTCAAAGGCGTTCCGATGTGGTCTAGCGCCGGCGCGATGACCGTCCATTGATAGAAGGTCTGCACCAGCACGATGTCGCCGGGTCCGCCCATCTGGAAGGGGAGATTGTTCTTGTTGACCTGACCGTTCTGGACCGGGTTCGAGCCGGAAACGGACTGGAAGCTCGAGAACGTCTGGACGCTGACCGAAAGATTGGACGTACAGGACGCGCCCATCCAGCTCATGTTGTTGCAGACCAGCGTCGTGAACGCCGTGGCGGTCGAGCCGCCGCCCGACTGCAGCTGGCCGGTGCGGATTTGACGCGCCGCCGCATAGGTCGCGTTCTCGAGCGAGATCGAAACGAAGTAGATGAGACCGATCTCGATGATGCCGAAGGTCAGCATCAGGAACGGGATCGCGACCAACGCGAACTCGACGGCGGCGGCGCCGCGCCGCGCGAGCGCAAAGCGCCGCACGCTGCGGCAAAGGACGCGCCCAACGCTTGAGAGGCCTCGCATGGACGCGACCCTAATCCAACGTCCCTAATCGACGTTTAAGCGACTCGGGCCGGCGCAGGAGGCTTCAGCGGCCTATGGCGGCGAACGGGGCGCCGCCGGCGCCGCGTTCACCTGCGGCGTCGTTACGGCCGGGGTCTCGGTCTCGGACGCGGGCTGACCCGGCGTCTGGGTCGTGGCGGAGGATGTCGCCCCGCTCACCGCCGGCGAGCAGCGGCTTACGCAAACGTAGTCGGCCGCCGCCGGGCCACGGATGACGGTGAGGCGCTGGGTATCCATCGGCACGACGGACACCCGGCTGTTCATCAAGAGCCGGCCGGAGTGGTCGGTGATCACGATGTCGGTGACCCCGAACGCCTTTCCAACCACGACGATGCTGTGAGAATCGAGAATGGCCACATCGACGATCGCCGGATCAGCGATCGACACAGTGGAAGCGACGCCCGGCAGCACCAGGCGCCGGCTGCGGCTGACTTCCAGCGTCAGGCCACCGGAAACCGCCGCCAGCACGGCCTCTGCGACCAGGCTGAAGGCGAGGGCCATCGCCAATATTGGGACCGCGCGGCGCATGGGCGCCCTCCACGTTGAAGGCTTCTCGCGCGGCCGAGACTGACGGCGGAATGGTCAACAAAGTCTGAAAGCCGCCGGCGCCGGTCGCGCGGGGGCGCGCGCCGCGCGCACGAGTCCATAAAGAGTGCGGGACTTCGGCGCGACATCGACGCAAACAACCTGGTTAAGAGATAATCATAATAAACGTCCGTAAACCAACAAATATTCTCGGCAATACTCTTCTGTTTACTGCGTATTAAGCGAGGGGGTGCAAATTCGCTCGTGTATCAGGGGCGAGCAGGCCGGATGGCTTGATCCTCCATCCAACGCTTGCTGAATCAGGAGATCAAGCAATGTCCAAGTTCGTTTCGCGTTTCGCAAAGAACGAGTCGGGCGCCACGGCCATCGAGTATGGCCTCATCGTCGCTCTGATCGCCGTCGTGATCATCGGTGCGGTGACCACGGTCGGCACGAACCTCAGCACGAAGTTCAACACGGTCGCTTCGAACGTCTAATTCGCGTTCGACGATCTCGAGTTTCGCGAGGGCCGCGGCGCAAGCGCCGCGGCCCTTTCCTTTTGGCCCGGCCGGCTGCCGCCGACCGCGCCTTTGCGAATCGGGCTCGCCGCTGCGATGGCCGCCGGCCGACCCTGGATTGGCGCCGGCCGCCGCCGAGAGCCGCGCGCGGGCTAACCTCACGACGTGGCGGCGCATCGCGCGGGCGTGGCGTCCTGTCGCACCAGACGGCTCGGGCGGGCTGCGCTCGACTGACCGAGGGGGCGCAACCCTTCGTTCACCTGTCGCTCCGATCGTGGCGCAAAGCTTCCGTCGGGGCCTGACCGTGACGCTCATTCAGTTCGCCGCCCTCGCCGTCTTCCCCGCGCTGGTGATCAGCGCCGCGCTGACCGACGCGGCGAGCTACACGATTCCGAACCGGCTGAACCTGGCGCTGGCGGCGGCCTATCCCGCGGCGGCGCTGATTCTCGGCCGACCCCTGGGCGAGATTGGCGTCGGTATGGCGATCGGGTTCGGCGCGCTCTTGGTCGCTGTCGGCCTCTTCGCCGCCGGCTGGATCGGCGGCGGCGACGCCAAGCTGTTCGCAGCGGTGTCGCTTTGGCTCGGCTGGCCCTCCGTGGTTTCGTTCCTGATCGCGAGCGCGCTCGCGGGCGGCGCGCTCGCCATTCTGTTGCTGAACGTGCGGGCGACCTGGCTGAAGCCCTATCTGGCCGGTGCTCCGCCATGGGTCGCCAAGCTCACGACGTCAGGCGAAGCCGTGCCCTATGGCGTCGCGATCGCGGTGGGCGCACTCATCGCCTTTCCGGGCAGCGCGCTCCTCCGGGGCCTCCCGTTGAGTTTTTGAGCAATCGTCGCACCCGCTTAGCGCGTCATTAACCATGCGCCCAGCAAGCTCGACGCACACATCGAAAGAGCGCCAGCGATGGGTCGAGCCCGAATCTTCATAGTTCTAGCGATCGCTGCGGTCGGCGCGCTGGGCATCACCCTGATCTTCGGCATGATGACGCGGCACAAGCCGGCGCCGCCGGTGGTGGTGGCCGCGGCCCCTGCCTCGCAACCGATGGCGCGGGTTCTGGTCGCCAAGCACGACATGGCGGTCGGCACACGCCTCTCGGCCAACGACGTCACCTGGCAGGACTGGCCGGCGACGGCCATCAACCCTGCCTTCATCACGGACGGACAGGGCGCACGGGTCGTCCCGAGCGGCGCCGGGGCCATTGCAGAGCAGGCCGCACAAACGGTTCACGCGGCCGCGACCGCCGTCAGCGGGGCGCCCAATCCGGTCGACCAGCTCAGCGGTTCGATCGTGCGCCAAGAGATTCTGGCCAACGAGCCGATCACCAACACCAAGCTCGTGCGTGGCGGCGAAGGCGGCTACATGGCCGTTGTCCTGCATCCCGGCTATCGCGCGATGGCGATCCCGGTGACCGCCGTCGACGCTGCGGGCGGGTTCGTTCTGCCCGGCGACCGGGTCGACCTGTTGCAGGGCCATCCGAACGCCGCTGCCACGGTCGTCCTGCGCAACATCCGCGTCCTGGCGGTCGACCAGAACAGCCAGCAGCCGAAGAACGGCCAGCAGAGCCAGGTGGGCGCGACCGCGACGCTCGAGGTCGCGACGAACGACGCACAGGTCCTGGTGCAGGCCTTGTCGACGGCCAGGACCCAGCAGGCGGATCTCATTCTCGCCCTGCGGTCCTACTCGGACGCCAACCAGCCGTCGGGACCGCCGCCGGGCGGTCAGAGCACGGGCCAGGTCCGCGTCCTTCGAACCGGTCAAAACCCCGAGACGGTGACCTTGCAATGAGACCGATCCGCCTTGTCTTCGCCCTCGTCGGCGCGCTCGCCCTCGGCGCAAGCGCAGGCGCGGCGCGCGCGCAGGCCGCCGACCCGATGCGGGTCGACCTCGCCACGGCAAACGCCCAGACGATCTCGATCCCGAAGGGCAAGTCGGCGATCGTCGACCTGCCGGTGGACGCGCGCGACGTCCTGGTCACCGACCCGAAGGTGGCTGACGTGGTGCTGCGCTCGCCGCGGCGCATCTATGTGGTCGGCCTGGCGCCCGGAGCGACCGATGCGGCCTTCTTCGACGCCGGCGGACGCCGAATCCTGGCGCTCAACGTCCGCGTGGACCAGGACTTCGGGGCGGTCGCGCAGACGATCCATCGCCTCATCCCAGACGCCCACGTGCACGTGGAGTCGGTCAACACCAGCCTGGTGCTCTCCGGCGACGTGCCCAACCTGAAGGCGGGCGACCAGGCGGTGCAGATCGCCCAGCAGTTCGTGACCCCGCCCGGCCAGGTGGTCGACATGCTCTCGGTCGGCGGCTCCGAGCAGGTGCTGCTCAAAGTGCGCATGGTCGAGATGCAGCGCACCGTGGTCAAACAGCTGGGCTTCAACCTGAACGCCCTGATCGGCCAGGCCGGCAGCCCGCAGTTCCTGCTCGGCGAAGCCGCGACGTTCGGGGTCAACGGCGCGATCCTGGGCGGTCTGAAGGGCCTGGGCTATCAGGTCGACACGACCACCCAGCCGGAGATGCAAGAGCCCTGCGGCCCTGGGTTCGCCGCCGGCACGCTCTGCCCGGTCATCGTCAAGAACGGCTCGACCGGGATCGCCAACTGGAACACGGCGACGCAGCAGAACGTCATCGGCTCCAACGGGCTGAACAAGGCCAACGCCACGATCGACGCCTTCGAGAGCGTGGGCCTCGTCCGCACGCTGGCCGAACCCAACCTGACGGCCGTGTCCGGCGAAGCCGCCCGCTTCCTCGCGGGCGGCGAGTTCCCGGTGCCCACCGGAGTCAGCTCGTCCGGCCAGATCACCATCGACTTCAAGACCTTCGGCGTCGGCCTCGGCTTCACGCCGGTGGTGCTGTCGGGCGGACGCGTCTCGCTCAAGATCTCCACCGAGGTTTCCGAGCTCACCAACCAGGGCGAGTTCACCATCTCGAACGGCGCCAACGCAGCCTCCCTGGTCATTCCCGGCCTTACGGTCAGGCGTGCCGAGACCATGGTCGAGCTGCCGTCCGGCGGCTCGATGATGATCGCCGGGCTGCTGAACGAGGAAACCAAGCAGGACCTCGACTCGCTGCCGGGCCTGATGAACCTGCCGGTGCTGGGGGCTCTGTTCCGCTCGCGCGACTATCAGTCAGGCGAAACCGAACTCGTCGTCATCGTCACTGCCTATCTGGTGAATCCGACCAGCCCAGCCAACCTGCAGACGCCCGCAGACGGCTACCAGATCGCCACCGACGCCGAGACCACCCTGATCGGGCGGATGAACAAGGTCTACAAGGCCCCACCCTCCGCGACAGACAAGCCATACCAGGGCCCGGTCGGCTATGTCATCGACTGAAGGAACCGCTATGATCCGTAAACTGATCATCGTCGGCGCGGCCGCGCTGGTCTGCGGTTGCACGGCGATGAGCGACCCGCTGCACATCGCCAAGAAGGATCCGCTGCAGGCGATCACCCCGACCGAGCAGTACTCGATCAAGGTGACGAAGGGCATGGACGAGATCCTGCTCGCGCCACATCCGGACGGGGTCTCCGATGCGCAGGCGCAGGCGCTCTCGCAACTGGTCGAGCGCTGGCGCAGCGCCGGGGGCGACGGCGGCATCGTCGTGCGTTCGCCGGCTGCGGGGCACGAGTCGATGTACCACGCGACGGCCGCCGTGCAGAACGCGCTCGAGAACCTCGGCGTCCACGCCGAGCAGATCGAGCTTACGACTTATGACGCGCCCGAGGGCGCGCCGATCGGCGTTGGCTTCGTCGGCTACCACGCCGAAGGCCCAGACTGCGGCCGCGACTGGCACGACTTCACCCAGACCGGCGACAACAAGGTCAATCCGAACTTCGGCTGCGCGGTCACGGCGAACATCGCCTCCATGATCGCCAATCCCGGGGATCTCTTGGCGCCGCGGCCAATGGATTCCGGCGACGTTCAGCGCCGCGAAACGATACTCGGCAAATATCGCCAGGGCGTCGTCAGCTCGACGCCGAAGGATCCGCAGGCCGACGGCGGCATCTCTGGCGCGATTCAATAGGGCAAGGTCGTGGCAATTCCTCAAACCGATCCTGACCGGCTGACACCTGAGTTCGAGGCCGAAGACGAATTCGCCACCCCAAGCGAGCGCTGGCAGCCGGCGTCGGAAGGGCTGAAGTCGCTCGACGACGACGACCCGTTCCTGACGCCGCAGGAGCCGCTGACGGGGTTCGACGACGCGCACGATCCAAGGCCTGGACCTGCGCCCAATCCGGTCGGCGACATGATCGCCGGAGCCGAGGCGATGCTGGGCGAGGTAAGCGTCCCGCACATCGGCATCCACATCTTTTGGGAGCGCAACGACACCGCGGAGGTGGCCGAGAAGTGCGCCGCGGATCGTCGGATGGCGCGCGCTTCGACCGAGATCAAGCCGGGCGGGCTGGCCGCTGCGGTCGCGCAATACCAGAACCAGCCGACGCCGCCGCTGATCATCGTCGAGAGCGAGGCGCAGGCGAGCGTGCTGCTCGAGCAGCTCGACCGCCTGGCGCAGGTCTGCGACGCCGGCGCCAAGGTCGTCGTGATCGGGGCGCACAACGACATCACTCTCTACCGCGAGCTGATGCGGCGCGGCGTGAGCGAGTACCTGGTGCCGCCGCTGCAGCCGCTGCAGCTGATCGGCGCGATCACAACCCTCTACGCCGATCCGGCCGCGCCCTTCGTCGGGCGGCAGATCGCCTTCGTGGGCGCGCGCGGCGGGGTGGGCTCGTCCACCGTCGCGCACAACCTCGCCTATCTCCTGAGCGAGACGATGCGGACCAACACCGTCATCGTCGACCTCGACCTGCCGTTCGGCACGGCCGGGCTCGACTTCAACCAGGACCCGCTGCAAGGCGTGGCCGACGCGCTCAGCCAGCCCGACCGGCTCGATCCGGTGCTGTTGGACCGGATGATGGCGCGCTGCGGAGAGCGGCTCAGCCTGTTCGCAGCGCCCGCGACGCTGGACACCGACTACGACATCGGGGCCGACGCGTTCGAGGAGGTCACGAGCAAGATCCGCGCGACCGCGCCTTATGTGGTGCTCGACTTGCCCCACCTGTGGTCCGGTTGGATGCGGCGCACCTTGCTGAGCGCCGACGACGTCGTGATCACCGCCTCGCCCGACCTCGCCTCGCTCCGCAACGCCAAGAACATCGTGGACCTGGTGCGCCAGGCGCGCCCCAACGACTCACCGCCGCTTCTGGTGCTCAACCTGGTTGGATCGCCAGGGCGCCCGGAAATCCCGGTCAAGGATTTCGGCGAGGCGCTCGGGCTCGATACCCAGGTGGTGGTTCCCTTCGATGCCAAGCTGTTCGGGCAGGCCGCGAACAACGGGCAGATGATCGAGGAAGTGGGTCCGAAGTCGAAGGCGGCGGAGGCGTTCCAGCGCCTGGCGCTGATGGTCACGCGCCGTGATCCGCCCCCCGCGCCCAAGAAGTCGACGCTGTCTGGCTTGTTCAAGCTGAAATAGGCGAGGCAGGTGTTCGGCAAACGGCCAGGGGACGCAGAGCCGACGAAGCCGGCGAACCCGCCGCCGCCCGCGAAGGGCGGGGCGCCGATCGCCACGCGCCCGCAGCGCGTGGAGCCGGCGGCGACCAGGCAGGCGCTGTCGCCCGCCAAGGCCGCGCCCGCCAACAGCGGCCAGCCTTCTGCGGCCGATCGGCTGGCGAGCGCGCACGCCGGCCAAGCCGCCGCCGCCGCCGGCGGTCCGAAGCTGACCTCGGCGTTCGAACAGCTGCGCGCGGCGCAGAGCGGGGCGGGGCAGGCGACGACCGACATCGTCCGCGAGCAGAGCGACTACTACCACGCGACCAAGACGACGATCTTCAACGCACTGATCAACACCATCGATCTGGCGCAGCTCGCCCAGCTGGACTTGAAATCGGCCGGCGAGGAGATCCGCGACATCGTCGCCGAGCTGGTGGCGATCAAGAACGTCTCCATGTCGGTCGCCGAGCAGGAGCACCTGGTCCAGGACATCATCAACGACGTCCTCGGCTATGGACCGCTCGAGCCCCTGCTTGGGCGCGACGATATCGCCGACATCATGGTCAATGGCGCCGGGCGGGTGTTCATCGAGGTCGGCGGCAAGGTCCAGCTGACCAACGTGCGCTTCCGCGACAACGCGCAGCTGATGAACATCTGTCAGCGGATCGTCAGCCAGGTGGGCCGTCGCGTCGACGAGAGCTCGCCGATCTGCGACGCGCGCCTTCCGGACGGCAGCCGGGTGAACGTTATCGCCCAGCCGCTCGCGCTGGACGGCCCGACGCTGACCATCCGGAAGTTCAAGAAAGACAAGCTCACCATGCGCAACCTGGTCGAGTTCGGCTCGATCAGCCCGGAAGGGGCGCGGGTGCTGGGCGTGATCGGGGCGTCGCGTTGCAACGTGATCATCTCCGGCGGCACCGGCTCGGGCAAGACGACGCTTCTGAACACGCTGACGGCCTTTATCGACCCGACCGAGCGGGTGATCACCTGCGAGGACGCGGCCGAACTGCAGCTGCAACAGCCGCATGTCGTGCGCCTCGAGACGCGGCCGCCAAACCTGGAGGGCTCCGGCCAGGTCACGATGCGCGATCTCGTGCGCAACTGCCTGCGCATGCGGCCGGAGCGGATCATCGTCGGCGAGGTGCGTGGTCCGGAAGCGTTCGACCTGCTGCAGGCGATGAACACCGGCCACGACGGCTCGATGGGCACGCTGCACGCCAACAGCCCGCGCGAGTGCTTGAGCCGCGTCGAGTCGATGATCACTATGGGCGGCTACGGCCTGCCCTCAAAGACCATCCGCGAGATGATCGTCGGCTCGGTCGACGTCATCATCCAGGCGGCCCGCCTGCGCGACGGCTCGCGCCGCATCACCCACGTCACCGAAGTCGTCGGTCTCGAGGGCGAGGTCATCATCACCCAGGATCTGTTCGTCTACGAGATCACCGGCGAGGATGATCACGGCAATGTCGCCGGCCGCCACCGCTCGACCGGCATCGCGAGGCCCCGCTTCTGGGACCGCGCGCGCTACTACGGGCTCGAGCGCGAACTGGCCGAAGCGCTGGACGCTGCGGAGTAGCCATGAGCCCGTTGCTCATCCTGGTCGCGGTGCTCGGCTTCGTCACGCTGGGCGGGCTTGGCTTCGTGCTTGCCGGCGCCGGCTCCGGCGACGTGCGCGTCGCCCGCCGCGCCAAGCAGATCGCCGGCGGCGGGAGAGCGGACAAGGGGGCGGCGCGCGCCAGGCAGGCGCAGCAGGACGCCGGCAGCCGCCGCAAGCAGCTGCTGCAGACGCTGAAGGAACAGGAGCGCATTCAGCGCAAGGCGTCGGTGTCGCTCAACGCCCGTCTGAAGCAGGCGGGCCTCAACGCCACGGTCACCCAATTCTGGATCGCATCGAGCGTGCTGGGCGTGGCGATCGTCATCGTCGCCTTCGTGCTGCGCGCGCCTAGCTGGGCGGCGCTGCTGCTGGGCCTGGCCGGCGCCCTCGGCGTGCCGCGCTGGGCGATCGGCTTCTTTGCCCAGCGGCGGACGAAGAAGTTCACCGAGCACTTCTCCGACGCGATCGACATCATCGTGCGGGGCATCAAATCGGGCTTGCCGGTCCACGACTGCCTGCGCGTGATCGGGCGTGAGAGCCCCGCGCCGCTCGGCCCGGAGTTCAACCGCCTGGTCGAGAACATCTCGATGGGGATGACGGTCGATCAGGGCCTGGAGCGGATGTACGAGTCGATGCCGACGGCCGAGTTGCGCTTCTTCTCGATCGTCTTGGCCATCCAGTCGAAGGCCGGCGGCAACCTCTCCGAAGCGCTGGGCAACCTCTCCGCGGTGCTCCGCGCCCGCAAGCTCATGCGCGAGAAGATCAAGGCGCTGTCGTCGGAAGCCACCACCTCGGCGTTCATCATCGGCTCGCTGCCGGTGGCGGTCATGCTGCTCGTGATTGCGACCACGCCCTCGTACATGCTGGTCATGCTGCACGATCCGCGCGGCAACCTGATGCTGATCGCCGGGGCCGTCATCGAGGCGATCGGCATCTTCGTCATGCGCCGCATGATCAACTTCAAGTACTAGGGCGAGGGCGCCGGCATGGACTTCATCCAGCTTTCCAGGCTCCTCACCGACCCCTCGAACCTGCTGCTGGCGTTCGTTGCGGTGCTGACGTTCGCCACCATCGTGACCTTGGCATCGCCTTTGATGGTGCGCTCGACGCTGGAGACGCGGCTGAACTCGGTCGCCAACCGGCGCGAGGAGCTGAAACGCCGCTCACGCGAAGCATTGGCCAAGAAGAACCAGGCGACCAGCCTGCGCCAGACCGACGAGGGCATGTTCAAGACCATCGTGGACCGGCTGCAGCTCAGCCGCCTGCTCGAGGACCCGACCGTCGCCGACAAGCTCGCCCAGGCTGGCTACCGCGGTCCGCGTCCGATCACGACCTACTACTTCTTCCGCCTGGTCACGCCCTTCGTGTTCGCCGCGGCGCTGGCCCTCTACCTCTACACGCTCAACCCCTTCAACCTGCCGGGGATGACCAAGATCTGCATCTGCATCGGCGGGCTGACGATCGGCTACTACGCGCCGAACGTCTACATCTCGAACGTCGCGGCCAAGCGGCGGACCTCGATCATGGCCGCCTTCCCCGACGCGCTCGACCTTCTGCTCATCTGCGTCGAATCGGGCATGTCGATCGAGGCAGCGCTGCAGAAGGTGAGCCAGGAGATGGGCGCGGCGTCCATCGAGCTCGCCGAGGAGCTCTCGCTCTTGGTCGCCGAGCTCTCTTACCTGCCCGACCGCCGGCAGGCCTATGACGGCCTGTCGAAGCGGACCAACCATCCGGGCATCAAGTCCGTCGCCACGGCCATGACCCAGGCCGAGCGCTACGGAACGCCGCTCGGCACGGCGCTTAGGGTCATGGCGAAGGAGAACCGAGATCTTCGCCTCGCCGCCGCCGAGAAGAAAGCGGCCGCGCTCCCGGCCAAGCTCACCGTCCCAATGATCGTGTTCTTCCTGCCGGTGCTGTTCATCGTCGTGCTGGGCCCCTCGATCATCCGGGTCCAGGACGTGATGTCGCAACACAAGGGCTGATCCAGCCCCGGGTCTCCTCTAGGTCAGGGCTGCGAAGCGGCGGATCAGCCGCCGCTCTTGATCGACTCCCACGTTCGCGGCGAGGGGCCCGTTTGGGCGGCGGCCGTGCGGGGCGCGTAGGCCGCGCGCAGATAGGCAAGATCGGCATCGGCCTGGTCCGGCGGCAGGTCGCGCCGCAGCCAGGTCTCGGCCTCGGCGAACTTCCCTTCGAGCCCGAGGACGAGGGTCAGATCCTGACGGGTCGTCAGGCTCGCGCCGGGCTGGGCGACGGCCCGCTGGAGCAAAGCCTCGGCCCCGGCGGCGTCGCCGGCGGCGGCCAGTTCCATCGCCATGTTCGACAGCACTGACGGGTTGTCCGGCGACAGTGAGAGCGCGCTCTTCCACGCGGCCTGCGCATCGTCGGTGCGCTTCACCTCGGCGTAGGCGACACCCAACAGCGACAGCGGCCGCCAGTCCTTGGGGGCGAGCGCCTGTGCGCGCTGCAGCGGATCAATGGCGTAGAAGCCCTGGCCGGCCGCCACATAGGCGCGCGCCGACTCCATCAGGGCCTCCAGGTTGTTCGGATAGAGCACCAGCACCTTGCCGGCTGACTGCACCGCTGCGTCGTACTGTCCAAGCGCCCGAAGCGCCGCGGCGAGCTTGACGCCCGCTTCGGCGTCGCTTGGATCGATCTGCGCCTCGCGGCCCCAGAACGCAGCCTGCGCGAGCGGCGGCAATCGCTCGGCGTCGGCGCGCTCCTGTGGGGTCGCCTTGCGCGGGGCGGCCGGGGGAGTCGCCTTGGCGGTCGCGCCGGCCCCCGTCGCGGTCTGGCCGACCCCCGGCGCCGCCGGTGCGGCGGTCGGAGTCGTCGCGGCGAGCCCGAGTTCCGGCGCGAGCAGAAGAAGCGAGGCGAGCGCGGTGGCGGCGACGAGGGCGGCTTGGCGGGACATGGCCGAACGAAGGCTCCTTTCGCGAGGAATCGCGCCGAGCATCGGCCGCGCCCGTCAACGAAGCGTTAAGCTTGACGAAACGTTACCGGGCGATATGGCCGGACCCCGATGAGCGACCTGATCCTGGACAAGCCCGCCGGCGAAACCCGCGCGCTGCACGCCGTCGCCGAGGCTGACCTCGACGCCTTTCTCGCCTCCCAGCCGGCTCTGGCGCGCGCCGCTGGCCTGAACGGCTTCAAGGCGAAAGCCGGACAGACGCTGGCGGCCCACGACGACGCGGGCGCGGTCGTGGCGGCGATCGGGCTGGGCCAGCGGCCGCGCCCCGACGCCTTCCGCGCCGCCCCCGCTCGCCTGCCCGCCGGCGACTATCGTCTCGCGGCGCTCCCCTCCGGCGTGCCGTTCGATCGCATCGCGCTCGCCTGGGCGATGGGCGGCTATCGCTACGATCGCTACCGCAAGCCGAAGGACGCTGTGGCGCGCCTGGTCGCCCCGGCGAAGACCCAACTTGCAGAGGTGCGCCACGTCTCCGCCGCCCTGGCGCTCGCGCGCGACCTCGTCAACACGCCGGCGAACGACATGGGTCCGCTCGACATGGAGCTGGCCGCACGTGAAGTGGCCGCCGCCTTCGGGGCCGAGGTCGGCGTGGTCTCGGGCGACGCGCTCAAGGACGCCGGCTATCCCGCCGTGCACGCCGTCGGACGCGCCGCCCATCCTGCCCGCGCGCCGCGCATGATCGAGCTGGCCTGGGGGCGCAGCCGCCATCCCCTGGTGGCCTTGGTTGGCAAGGGCGTGGTGTTCGACACCGGCGGCCTCGACCTGAAGACCGCCGCCGGCATGCGGCTGATGAAGAAGGACATGGGCGGCGCCGCGCATGCGCTGGCGCTCGGCCGCATGGTCATGGCCCAGAAGCTGCCGGTGCGTTTGGCCGTGCTGCTGCCCGTGGTCGAGAACGCGGTCTCCGGCGACGCCATGCGCCCGGGCGACGTGCTCGCCTCGCGCAAGGGGCTCACGATCGAGGTGGGCAACACCGACGCCGAGGGGCGGCTTATCCTGGCCGACGCGCTGGCGCGCGCCGCCGAGCTCGATCCGGCGCTGACGCTCGATTTCGCCACCTTGACCGGGGCGGCGCGAGTGGCGCTCGGTCCGGAGGTCGCGCCGTTCTACACCGACGACGAGGCGCTGGCGGCGGACCTCGCCCGCGAGGCGGACGCCGAGGGCGATCCCTTGTGGCGCATGCCGCTGTGGAGCGGCTATGAGCCGGCGCTCGACAGCGACATCGCCGACCTGAAGAACGACCCCGACGCCTGGGCGCAGGCCGGCTCGGTCACCGCGGCCCTCTTCCTCAGGCGTTTCGCCCCGCAAGGCCCATGGGCTCACTTCGACATCTTCGCCTGGATCGCCCGCGGCGGCCCCGGCCGCCCGGTCGGCGCCGAGGCGCAGGCCGTTCGCGCCTGCTACGCTGTGCTGAAGGCGCGCTTCGGCTAGGTCAGGGCTTGGGCGCCGAGCCCGGCGTGTTCGCCTGCTGGCTAGGCGGCGCGGCTGCGCCGCTCAGCGGGTGGGCCTGCCCGGTGGTCGCGGCGCTGGACGCGGCCGCCCCGCTCGCCGGCGCGCCGCTGGCTGCCGGCGCGCTCGATGCCGCGGCGGCGGCGGGATGCGGCGGGGGCACCGGCAAGGTCGAGCCCAGCGAGTGCAGATAGGCGATGATGTTGATGCGGTCCTGCGGTGACGGCAGGCCGACGAAGGTCATCTTGGTGCCCGGCACCACCGTGCCCGGCGACTTCAGGTAGGTGTAGAGCAGGTCGAAGGTCCAGATCGGGTGCTGCTTGGCGAAGTCCTGCATGGGCTGGTCATAGGAATAACCCGGCTCGGTCGCGATCTTGCGTCCGACGACGCCCCACAGGTTCGGGCCGGTCTGGTTCGGACCGCCCTGCTGGAAATTATGGCAGGACAGGCACTTCTGGGAGACTGTCTGCCCGGCATTCACATCCGCCTTGGGCAGCACCGTGCCCCAATCCGGCGGCACGTCAGGCGCTTCGGCGGGCCCGCCGGCCGCCGCCAGTTCGGCGGAGATGTTGACGGCGTACCCCGGCTTCGCCGCCGGATGGGTCTCGAAGATGATGTTGGAGAGCTCGCCTAAGCCGAACACGGCCAGTCCGGTCGCCAGCACCGCGCCGGCGATCTTGTTGAAGCCCAACTCGTCTGCCATGCCGCCGCCTGAAGCCCTCGCGCTAGCGTCTTTCGGTCAATCTCGGGACGCCCCCGCCCCCGTCTTGCGTTCGCGTCTCTGACACGCTACCGGCGCGCACGCAACCGACCAATGGCGCGCGCCTTTCCCGGCTTTGCCGCGCGTCTGCGCCCAAGGACATCATGCGCCCGATCGTGCTCATTCCCGCCCGCTTGGCGGCCTCGAGACTGCCGGGCAAACCGCTCGCCGACATCGCCGGGACGCCGATGATCGTGCGCGTTCTGCGCCAGGCGGAAGCTGCGAAGGTTGGGCCGGTGGCGGTCGCGGCGGGCGATTCGGAAATCGCCGCTGCGGTCGAGCGGGCCGGCGGCCACGCCGTCCTGACCGACCCCGACCTGCCGTCTGGCTCCGACCGCATCCTCGCAGCGCTCGCGGAGCTCGATCCCGATGGGCGGCACGACGTGGTTGTGAACCTGCAAGGCGACATCCCGTTTCTCGACCCGGCGTTGTTGGGGGCGTGCGCAGGCCTGCTCGCCGACGAGGGCGCTTGCGACATCGCAACCCTGATCGCGCCGGAAGGCTCGCCGGCCGAGCGCAGCGATCCCAATTGCCCGAAGGCCGTGGTTGCGCTCGAGCCCGACGGCAGGCGGGCGCGCTGCCTCTACTTCACCCGCTCGACGCTGTATGGCGACGGACCCGTCTGGCGTCACATCGGCGTCTACGCCTACCGACGGGCGGCGCTCGACCGCTTCGCCGCCGCCCCGCCGTCGCCGCTCGAGCGCCGCGAGAAGCTGGAGCAGCTCAGGGCGCTGGAGCTGGGCCTGTCGATCTGGGCGGCGATCGCGGAGTCCATGCCGATCGAGGTCAACACGCCGGACGAGCTCGCCTTCGCTCGCCGCCATGCTGGAGAGGCCGCGGCATGAGCGGCAAACCGAAGATCGCCTTCCAGGGCGAGCCGGGCGCCAACAGCCACGAGGCCGCGCGCGACTACTTCCCGGACTATGAGCCGATGGCCTGCGCGGCGTTCGAGGACGCGTTCGAGGCCATCCGCAACGGCGCGGCCGAGCTCGGGATGATCCCGGTCGAGAACTCGACCGCCGGGCGCGTCAGCGACGTGCACCACCTGTTGCCGAGCTCGGGCCTTTTCATCATCGGAGAGCGCTTCAAGCCGATCCGCTTTCACCTGATGGCCAACAAAGGCGTGAGGGTCGAAGACGTCAAGACGGTCGCCTCGATGCCGATCGCGCTTGGCCAATGCCGCAAAGCGCTGCGCAAGCTGGGCGTCGCCACCGAGCCGACCGGCGACACCGCGGGCGCGGCAAAGGCGCTGGCCGAGCATCCGGACGCCACCCGCGCCGCCATCGCCCCGGCGCTCGCCGCTGAGATCTATGGCCTCGATATCCTCATGCGGGACGTCGAGGACGAGCGGCACAACACCACCCGCTTCCTGGTCATGACTGCCGATCGCGACGCGCCGCGCCCGCCGGCCGGGACGCCCAGCGTCACCAGCTTCGTCTTCCGGGTGCGGAACCTGCCGGCCGCGCTCTACAAGGCGCTGGGCGGCTTCGCCACCAACGGCGTCAACATGACCAAGCTCGAGAGTTACATGGAGAACGGGGCCTTCACCGCCACTTTCTTTTACGCCGAGGTCGACGGGCGGCCGGAGGACAAGAGCCTGGCCAACGCCTTCGAGGAGCTGGGGTTCTTCTCCGAGAAGTTCGAGATCCTGGGCGTCTACGCGGCCGATCCCTACCGAGAGCGGGCCGCGCGCTAGGCGCCCGTCGCTGGCGGCGGCATGCTGCCAACGCAACGGAGGACCAAGCCGATGGTGGTCGTCTTCGTGATCGGGCTTTTCCTCGTGGCGTTCACCACGATCTGGCTGGGCGTGACGAGCGTGATCGCGCTTACCGCCGGCTGGTTCGCTCTTGCCGCTGCATTCCCCGACCGCGACGAGCCGGCCCTCGAAACCATCGGCGGGGTTTCCGGCTTCATGGGCGTCGGCGTCTCGTTCCGCGGGGTCTTGAGCCTCGCCGTCTGCGACAGCGGCCTGCGGGTGCGCATCTGGCGCCCGCTTGGCCCGTTCAGCCGCCCGTTCCTGGCGCCGTGGAGCGAGATCCGGGTCCAGCGCATCACCGGGCTCTTCGGGGGCGGGCTGGAGCTGAAGTTCGGCGACGCGGGACGCCTGAGCGTCTTCGGCAATGCCGCCGACCGGCTGGTTTGGGCGGCGGGCTCGCGCTGGCCGGCGCCGGCTGCGGCTTAGGCCGCGCCGAGATCCGCCTCGCGTCGTTCCGGGCCGAAGACGGTCCAGGCGACGATCGCAACGGCGCTCGCGGCGGCGACGACCGCAAGCGCAAACCCGTAGTCATTGTGGCGGCCCTCGGCGAGCTGCGCCTGCCACACAGCGTTGCCAGACGCGATCAGGTTGCCGATCTGGTAGGCATAGCCGGGGAACGCGCCACGCGCATCGTGCGGCGAGAGCTCGTTCAGATGCACCGGGATGACGCCCCAGGCGCCCTGCACCATGAACTGCATGAGGAAGGCCCCGAGGGCGAGCAGCGCGGCGGTGTGCGAGAACGCCCACAGCGGAATGATGATCAGCGACGCAAGCGCCGCCACCACGATCCCGCGGCGACGCCCGAAGCTCTGCGAGATTCCCCCGAACAAGAGCCCGCCCCCGATCGCGCCGACATTGGCGACGATGGCGAGGGCCCCTGTGACGCCGGTCCCGAAGCCCAGGCCCTTCTGCAGGAAGGTCGGGTACAGATCCTGCGTCCCGTGGCTGAACAGGTTGAACGCGCTCATCAGGACGATGACGTAGAGCGCCATCCGCCAGTGCCTGCGGAAGAACCACAACCCCGCGAGCGCGAGCGGGACGTCGATCATATAGATCCATGTGAGGGCCTGGATCTTCAGCGCTGGCCCCACGGTCGCCGGACCGAGCGCCACCGCGAGCGCGACCACGCCCAGCACGAGCAGCATAGGGGCGCTGCGCGCGCGCGGCTCGCCCCGCCTCGCCTCGAACGCCGGCGACTCCTTGACCGAAAGCTGGATGAAGACCGCGAGCAGCGCCGGCGCCGCGCCGACGATGAACATGCCGCGCCAGCCGATGCGATCGAACAAGAAGAAGAAGACCGCCGAAGCGATCAGGTAGCCGGCGGCATACCCTTCCTGCAGGAGGCCGGAGATCAACCCGCGCGTCTTCGGGGGAATCGATTCGAGCGCCAGCGACGCGCCGACGCCCCAGACCCCGCCCATGGCGAATCCGAACAGCGCCCTCAGGAGGAGCAGCGCCGCCAGCGTCGGCGCGAACGCCGAGGCGAGCTCGATGGCCGAGTAGAGCACGACGTTGGTCATCAGGACCGGCCGGCGCCCGAACGTGTCGGCGGCCATGCCGAACACCAGCGCCCCGAACGGGCGCGCCGCCAGCGTCAGCGTGCTCGCCACCACCACGCGCGCGATATCGGCGTGAAACTCGGCTGCGATGGCCTTGAACATGAAGACCATCAGGAAGAAGTCGAAGGCGTCCAGGGTCCAGCCGAGGAAGCTGGCGGCGACCGCGCTCCACTGATGGCGCGTGAGGCCGCGGACTTCGCTCAACGTCGACACTTGGGCTAGCCCGCTTCCGCCCAGGCCTTGATCAGCTGAAAGGCGATCGCCATGCCGCCGGGCGCGCGGGCATCGTTCAACTCGCCCTTGATCAGCGACTTCGCCTCGTCGCGGGTGAACCAGCGCACTTCCTCGAGCTCGGTCTGGTCGGGCTCGGCGTTGTCGTCCTCGACTTCGCAGATCAAGCCGATCATCAGCGATGACGGATACGGCCACGGCTGCGTCGAATGGTAGTGGACCTTGACCGCCGTCAGGCCCGCTTCCTCGTTCACCTCGCGCGCGCACGCCTCCTCGATCGTCTCGCCCGGCTCCAGGAACCCGGCCAGCGCCGAGTACATGCCCTGCGGCCAGACCGCCTGTCGGCCGAGCAGGCACTTCTCGCCGATGGTCGGCAGCATGATCACCACCGGGTCGGTGCGCGGGAAATGCTCGGTGCGGCAACTTTCGCAGACCCGCTTCCAGCCGCCCTCGACGGCGATGCTAGGCTGGCCGCAAGCGGGGCAGAAGCCATGCCGACGTCGCCATTCGAAAACGCCCTTGGCGGTGGCGCAGATGGCCGCATCGCCGGCCGGCAGCCGAAGCGCGCTCGCGCGCAGGTCCTCGAAGCGGCCGAGGCCGCTCAGCGGGCCCTCGGCCGGGTCGATGGCGCTCTCGAGATCGATGGCGAAGACGGCGGTCTCCTTCCACAGACCGAGGAACAGCATCCGCTCGTCCGAGCCGGCCGCCTCGCGGGCGAGGCCCATGGGAATGTAAGCGATGCGCAAGGCGCCGCGCTCGCCCGGCGCGTCCTCGACCAGGGGCTTGCCGTTCCATAGCGCGACCGCGAGCGAGTCAGGGTCCGCGACCCGCTCCTTCAGCCAGTCGGCGTCGGTGCGCTTGTAGCTCGCCCGGTCGAGCGGATTGCCGGCGAAGGTGTTCTGGAAGCTGTCGAGGGGCATGCGGCGGCCTGCTTAGCAAAGCTGCCGCGCGCGCGCGAGGCTAGGGCGGACGGCGTGCGCCCTTGCGCCGGCGGCGGCCCGCCGCGATATTGCCTGCGGAGGCTGGCGGCGGGCGGAGTCCTCGCCAACCCGGTCAGGTCCGGAAGGAAGCAGCCGTAACGAGTTTCGCTCCGGGTCGCCGTCCAGTCTCCACCTTCGCCTCGCCGGACGCTGAATGGACGACCATCCAAATCCCGAACCGGTCGAGACGCCTCCTCCGGACCCCTTGACCACCGATATGTTCGGCGCCGCGCCGGCCGCCGAGGCCGAAGGCTATCAGGTGCTGGCGCGCAAGTACCGGCCGCGCACCTTCGATGACCTTATCGGCCAGGAGGGCATGGTCAGGACGCTGAAGAACGCGTTCGCGGCCGGCCGCATCGCACACGCCTTCATGCTCACCGGCGTGCGCGGCGTCGGCAAGACGACCACCGCCCGGCTCCTCGCCCGGGCGCTGAACTACGAGCGCGGCGACATCCACGAGCCCTCGCTCGACCTCGCCCAGGAAGGCGTGCACTGCCGCGCCATCATCGAGGGCCGCCACATCGATGTGCTGGAGCTCGACGCCGCCAGCCGCTCGAAGGTGGACGAGATGCGCGAGCTGATCGACGGGGTCCGCTATGCGCCGGTGCAGGCCCGCTACAAGGTCTACATCATCGACGAAGTGCACATGCTCTCGACCCAGGCGTTCAACGCCCTCTTAAAGACGCTGGAAGAGCCGCCGCCGCACGCCAAGTTCATCTTCGCCACCACAGAGATCCGCAAGGTCCCGGTCACCATCCTTTCGCGCTGCCAGCGGTTCGACCTTCGTCGCGTCGACGCCGATGTGATCGCCGCCAACCTCGCCGACATCGCCGGCAAGGAAGGCGCGAAGATCGAGCCCGAAGGCCTGGCGCTGATCGCCCGCGCGGCCGAAGGCTCGGTTCGCGACGCCCAGTCGCTGCTCGACCAGGCGATCGTGCAAGCCGACGACGGCGAGCCCGTGAGCGCCGCCGCCGTCCGCGACATGCTGGGCCTTGCCGATCGCGCGCAGACCATCGCCCTCTTCGAGCACGCCATGCGGGGACGCGCCGCTGAAGCGCTCTCCGCCTTCGACGACCTCTACCGGCTGGGCGCCGACCCGGTCGTGGTGTTGCTCGATCTCCTGGAGCACGCGCACGGCGCCGCGCTCGCCAAGGCGCTTGGACCCGACGTCCTCGGCCTTCCGAAGGAGCAGGCTGCGCAGCTGACCGCTATCGGCGCACAAGCCTCGGCGGGGTCGCTCAGCCGCGTCTGGCAGCTGCTGATGAAGGCGCAGGACGAGGCCCGGCGCGCGCCCGATCCGAAGGCGGCGGCCGAAATGGCCCTCATCCGCCTGTGCTATGCCGCCGATCTGCCCGGACCCGAGGAGGCGTTGAAGGCGCTCCGCGAAGGGGCGCCGCTTCCGCAAGCGGGCGCGGCGTCGCCCGCCCCGACCAACGGCGGCTATGCTTCCGGCGGCGGTCCCGCCGCTGCGCGCGCGATCGCACCGCAGCCATCGACCGCCCCAACCGCGCTTGCCCAGCCGCAATCGTTCGAGGACGTCCTGGCGCTCATCGAGTCCAGGCGCGACATCGCGCTCAAGTACGATGTCGAGCGCTACATGCGCCCGGTCAGCTTCCGCCCGGGCGCCATCACCTTCGAGCCGGCGCCCGGTGCGCCGTCGACGCTCGCCGGGCGGCTCGTCGCGCGGCTGAAGGAATGGACGGGCGAGCCCTGGTTGGTCGCCGCAGAGGGCGGCGGCGGCGCAGAGACCGCCTGGGAGAAGCAGAAGCGCGAAGAGCGCGCTGCGCTGGAGGCGGTGGCCGCCGATCCGTTCGTGAAGACGGTGCTGCAGGCTTTTCCCGGCGCCGAAGTCCTGGGCGTGCGGACGCCGCCGCCGCCGGACCCCGCCCTCGCCGACGACGAGACCGACGACTAGCCGGCTTCGGCTCGCTCAAGCGCCGCGCGGGCGGCGCGGGTCAGCTTGGCGCGCACCAGATCGTAGGCGTGGTCGACCAGCCGCTCGATCTCGGTGTCCGCCAGCGCGGCATCCTGACGGATGCTGATCCAATGGCGCTTGTCGGTGTGGTAGCCGGGCGTGATCGCCGCGTGCTCAGCGCGCATGATCTCGGACAGCACCGGGTCGCACTTCAGCGTCAGGCGCGGGTCGCCCTCCTCGCCGGCGGCGATCGCGAACATCCTGCCACCGATCTTATAGACGAACACGCCCGGCCCGAACGGCTCGCCGACGGTGGCGCTGGGCTTGGCGCCCAGCCGCGCCTTCAGGTCTGCAAGCCCGAGCATCTGCTCGCCTCCTGCGCTATGACCGCTGAACGAGGTTTATGGCGAGGCGGGCCGAAGGATGACAGCAGTCGAGAGCGACGCGGCGCGGCGCGCGGCCCTTGAAGCGGCCGAGACAAGGGCCGAGGCGCTGTTCGCGGCCATCGAGGCGGAGGGTCTTGTCGCGCCCGGGAGGACCGAGCAGGACGTCTCCGACGCCATTTTCGAGCTCGCCGCCGAGCGCTTTGGGGTCGAGCGGCACTGGCACAAGCGCGTCATCCGCGCCGGCCCCAACACGCTGACCACCTTCTTCGACACGCCGGAGAACCGCGCCATCGCACCGGACGACACCGTCTATGTCGATCTGGGCCCGGTATTCGAAGCCTGGGAGGCCGATATCGGCCGCACCATCGCGCTCGGCGACGACCCGGAGAAGAAGCGCCTGGTCGCTGACCTGCCGCGCGTGTTCGCTGCCGTGCAAGCGCACTACCGCGCCACGCCCGACGTCACCGGCGCCGGGCTCTATGCGTTCGCGCAAAAGGCGGCCGAGGAGGCCGGCTGGGTGTTCGGCGGCGCTATCGCCGGCCACCTGATCGGCGAATTCGCTCACCACACCTGGCCGATCCCGCGCCCGCAGACGGCGATCGCGCCGGTGAACGAGACGCCGATGCGCGGGACCGACCATCTCGGGCGCGCGCGCCATTGGATCCTCGAGATCCACCTCGTCGACCGCGCCCGAACCTTCGGCGGCTTCTACGAGCGGCTGCTCTAGTTGCTGAGCGCGGTCGCGAGGTAGGGCAGGCTCACGTCCATGCGGTAGTCGACGCCGGTGTGGTTGTCGTCGAATTCCTCGTAGCGGTGCGCGACGCCCAATTCATCAAGCCGCCGATGCAGGCGCCGCGCGCCGTAGACCAGGTTGAACTGGTCATTCGTCCCGCAGTCTATGTAGAGCGCTTTCAGGCCCTTGAGCGCCTGGGCTTGCGTCTCGACCTTCACCACCGGGTCGTGCTTGAGCCAGTTCGCCCAGCGCGCCTCGATGACCTCGCAGGTATCGTCCGTGACGGGCAGGCGCAGGCCCAGGAACTGACTGGGGTCGGGGTCGTAATGGGCGGCCATGGCGAGGATGTTCAGCGCCTTGAACGCCTGCTCCGGTCCCTTCTTGGCGCTCTCGAGCTTGGTCCACCACGCCTCGATGCCGCCGTCGCCGCGAGCGAGCGCGCGCAGCGTATCGGGCATGTCGGGCAGGTAGCAGAGCTCGAAGGCCATGTCGCCGGAATGGCAGGCGGCCGCCGCCCAGACGTCGGCGTGGTCGAAGGCGTGGACGATGGCGCCGTAGCCGCCGGAGCTCTTGCCGAACACGCCGCGACGGCCGGCGCCGCCGCAGCCGAAGCGGCCCTCGACCGCGGCCAGCATTTCGGTGGTCAGGAAATCGGCCCAGCGGCCGGTGGCGGCGGAGTTGATGTACTGGTTGCCGCCCACGCGCGTGAAGCAATCGGGAAAGGCCACGACCACCGGCGGGGTCTCGCCTTCGCCGATCAGCCGGTCGAGCCGCTCGGGCACGTTCTCGCGGAAGCCGTTCCAGTTGGTGTGCGCCGGCCCGCCCGCCGTGAAGCCGACGAGGTCGACGAGCAGCGGCAAGCCTGCGCCGTCGCTCCCGGCAGGCACGTAGACGTCGACGATCCGGACGTTCGGGTCGCCGAAAAGGTTGCCCTTCAGCACCTCGCTCTCGACCAGCATCCGATGCACGGTCCCGCTCGGCTGGGCGGTCTTCCTCATGCGGCCTCCGGCGCGGTGATGGGTTTGGCGTCTTCCCAGCGGTAGGGCAGGATGTACGGGATCACCTGCACCTCGGTGGTGAACTTGTGGGCGTATCGCCCGCCGCCGCGCAGCACCAGCTCGACGAAGTAGGCCGTGAAGCCGCTCGGCGGCGCCTCCACCTTGCCCACCCAGGTTCCGTCAGCCTGCCGCTCGAGCCTGGTGGCCGTAAAGGCGCTTTCGCCGACCGAGTCGACGCGGAAGTCGCGGGCGACGGGGTTGGTCCCCCGCCAGAGGTTGACCTCGAGCGGCGGCTCGTCAGTCCGCACCACGATCGCGCCGTCCTTGCGGACCCGCCAGGAGTAGTCCGGCATCCGACGGCCGTTCAGCACGGCGTCGTAGAAGGCGCTGATCGACTTGATGATGTCGGTCCCCGCCGTCGAGTGGCGGCTGTTGGGCAGCATGCGCAGGCGCTTCACGCCGGGCAGCTTGGCATAGGAATAACGCGTAACGTCCGGCGGGAAGAACTCGTCGCCGACCGCGTTGATGACAAGCTTCGGCATCCGCATCGAGGGCAGTCCTTGGTAGGACAGCGGATCTTCGATGCGGCGGATGGCCCTGACGGCCGGATGGCCGATCATCCCCGGGGTAATGCCCGCTTCGACGTAGTCCTTGATCGCCGGCGAGAAGTAGCCCATCGCGCGCCAGTGGTGGCGGGTCACCGCGTCGGGATCGAGCACGTTGATCACGATCGGGATGATGGCCGCGACGCGCGGATCGAGCGCGCCGATCAGCCAGGTGGTCCAGCCGCGCTTGGAGCCGCCGGCGACGACGAAGCGCCGGACGGCGCGGCGCCCGCCGCCATCCGACGCCATGAACTCCTGCACCGCCGTCATGGCGGCCGCGGCGCTCTTCACCATCGGCAGGCGGACCAGCTCTTCCGGGTCGCGCGAGCGGGCGAACTTCACCTGCTGATGGGCGATGATCGCGTCCTCGACCAGCGGCTCGCCGGGCCGCTCGGCAAAGGTGAGCGGCTGGTTCGGCACGTCGTTCAGCTGCGCCACGATCGAGCAGGTCTCGACCGCGAGGCGGCCGAAACCGGCAGGCGCCTCGGTCGGCGGCGCGTCTGCATGCTCGCCGCCGGTGATGTATAGAAACGCGGCGTCGTGCTCGATCTCGTCCGGGACGATGACGGTCAGCCAGTGCTCCCAAACCGGGCGATCCACCCGGTCCGCGGTTAGCCAGGTCTGCGAGGTGAGGCGCAGGACAGCGCACGAATATCCCGGCCCGTCGAAAGCGCCGGCGACCCGCCAGCCGAACGCCGGCTCGGGGCGCGCCAGATAGTCGGCGAGCGGGATCTTCGCGCCTTTTAGACCGCGCGCCGGCTTCTCGACCTTGGCGTCCAAGGGTCGCGTCCTTTTGATTGTCCCGCTTGTCGCGTCCCGCATCTAACCGTCGTTCCCACGCTCGCGCCAGGGTGCTAGCGCCAGGGAAGGCTCGTCAGACGGAGGCGCTTGGTTCCCGTGAACGACTTCGATCCCTACACGCTCGCCGCCCACTTCGGGGGCGCTGAGAGCACGGCCAGGCCGATTGCGCCGCCGATCTACCAGAGCTCGACCTTCTGGTCGCCCGACGCCGACGAGTTCTTCGCCATGGCGACCCAGCCCAGGCATGCCGGCTTCTACACGCGCTACGGCAATCCGACCGTGCGGCAGTTCGAGGAGGCGGTCGCCGGGCTCGAGGGCGCCGAGGCCGCGCTGGGCTTTGCCTCGGGCATGGCGGCGACGACCGCCGCGATCATGAGCCTGACGGGCCAGGGCGGCCACGTGGTCGGCCAGACGGCTCTTTACGCCGGCGTGAATGGCTTCCTGCGCAACATCGCCCCGCGGTTCGGGATCGAGGTCGCCTTCTTCGCTCAGGGCGACCTCGACGCCTTCGCTCGGGCGCTCAAGCCGCAGACGCGCCTTGTCGTCCTCGAGAGCCCCTCAAACCCCTTGTTGGGCGTTAGCGACATCGCCCGGCTCGCCGCCCAGACGAAGGCGGTCAGCCAGGCCGTCGTCCTCATCGACAACACGATCGCGACGCCGATCAACCAGCGGCCGCTGTCGCTGGGCGTCGATCTGGTGATGCACAGCGCGACCAAGTCGCTGGGCGGCCACGCCGATCTGGTCGGCGGCGTCTTGGCCGGGTCAGAGGCCTTGATCGAGACGATCTGGCAGACCGCGCACCTCCTGGGCGGGACACTGGACCCGTTCGCAGCGTGGCTGGCGCTCCGCGGCGTTCGCACGCTCGCAATGCGCGTCGAGCGGCACAACAGAACCGCACAGGTTCTGGCCGAGCGGCTCGAGCGTCACCCGAAGATCGCCGCCGTGCACTACCCGGGCTTGCGGTCGCACCCGCAGCATGCGCTCGCCGCCGCCCAGATGTCGCCCGGCTTCGGCGGACTGATGAGCTTCGAGGTCGACGGCGGTCTTGCCGCCGCGCAGACGGTGCTCGCGAACCTACGCGTGGCGCACCGCTCGGCCAGCTTCGGCTCCTTCTCGTCGCTGGCGGTGCACCCGGCGGCCATGTGGGCGGGGACCATGACCGAGTCGCAGATGCGCGAGATCGCCTTGCCGCCCGGCCTGATCCGCTTCGGCGTCGGCTTCGAGGACCCCGATGTCATCGCGGGCGACATCGAGCAGGCCTTGGCCGCGCTGTGAGCACGGCTTTCACCGTTCGCGACGCGCGGGCCGACGACTACGACGGCTGGCGGCCCCTCTGGGACGGCTACAACGCCTTCTACGAGCGCTCCGGCCCGACCGCCGTCTCCGAGACGATGACGCGCATGACCTGGGGGCGCTTCTTCGACGCCTACGAGCCGATGCACGCGCTGGTGGCCGAGGCGGAGGACCGACGCCTGGTCGGTTTCGTGCACTTCCTCTACCACCGGAACACGGTGATGCCGGGCCCCATCTGTTACCTCCAGGATCTCTTCACCGCCGCCGACGTGCGCGGCCAGGGCGTCGGCCGCGGGCTCATCGAAGCGGTGTACGCGCGCGCCCGCGCCGCCGGCTCGAGCCGGGTCTACTGGCAGACGCAGGAAACCAACGCGACCGCGCGGCGCCTGTATAACCAGGTGGCGCAGAACTCCGGCTTCATCGTCTACCGCCAGGATCTCTAGTCGGGCGCCGAAGGTTGCGCCTCAGGTCGCGCGTCCTGGAACCAAGCTTGGCCGAAATGCGTTTCACCCTGACGGCGTCAGGTAGGGGGCGCCGGCGGGGCTACGTTTGCGAGGCCGCGAAATGAGGATGACCTGCACTCTGTTCACCGAGAGGCCGGGCCAACGGCAGATGGAGTTCGCCTATCCCGACTTCCAGGCGTCTGTGGACTTCGGCCTGGCCCGGAGCGCCGTGTTCGCGAGCGTGGACCGCAACTATCCGAACGCGGAGCTTATGGAGATTCAGACCGACCAACCGCACCTTCGGGAGGTCTGGGTCAAGCGCGGCGGCGCGTGGGAGCGCAACGGCGGCGTCCACTAAGCGGCGTCGGCCGAAACTCAGTAGAGCAAGAACGGACGCCGCTCCTCGGCCCATGACTGCTCGTCCGCGCGCGCCATGGCGTCGAGGTCGCCCGGCGACGCCGATGCGTCATCCACCCATTCGCGCAGCGCAGGACCGCCGTTGATCACGTCGATGGCCAGGCGATCGGTGACGTACTCGTAGGCAAAGTCGCGCCAAAGCGGATAGTCGGGCGCGAGCGCGCGGACGGCCTTGAACGCCAACGCCATCAGCCGCCAGGGCCGGAACGTCGCATGGTCGTAGGCTGGGCCTTCGGTGACGATCTGCACGCCGTTGCACAGCTGGCCGACGTGCTTGTGGAAGGTGGGCTCGAACCAGCAGTCGCGGAGCGCGCATCCCTCGATCCACTCGGGCGCCAGCGCCTGCATCTTCGCGATGACCGCGCGCGCGTCCATGTCCGGAGCGCCGAACATCTCGAGCGGCCGGGTGGTGCCGCGCCCTTCGGAGAGAGTCGCCCCTTCCAGCATCACCGTTCCAGCGTAGGCGCGGGCCATGAAGAGGTTCGGCGCGTTGGGGCTGGGGTTGATCCACGGTCGCTCGCCAAGCGACCAGCCGAAGCCGGGTGCGGCCTCGGGCCGCCACTCCGCCATCGGGATCGGCCGGTAGTCGACATCGAGCCCCAGCGTCTTCACGAACCAGCCGCCCAGCTCGGCGAGCGTCAGCCCGTGGCGCATCGGAAGCGGGCCCGCGCCGACGAAGCTCTCCTGCCCGGGCCGCAGGCTGAGGCCCTCGATCGGCCGGCCCACCGGATTGGGACGATCGAGCACCCAGACCGCCTTGCCGTGCCGGGCGGCCGCCTCCAGCACGTACCGGAGCGTGGTGATGAAGGTGTAGATGCGGCAGCCCAGATCCTGCAGGTCGACCAGGATGACGTCGAACGTCTGCATCATCGCCTCGGTAGGGGCGCGCACCTCGCCGTAAAGGCTGAAGACCGGAATGTGGTGAAGCGGATCCTGGAAGTCCGCCGTCTCGACCATGTTGTCCTGCTTGTCGCCACGCAGCCCGTGCTGCGGCCCGAACGCGGCGGAAAGGCGGATCTCGGGACAGGCGGCCAAGGCGTCCAGCGCGTGCGTGAGGTCGGCGGTGACAGAGGCCGGGTGCGCCAGCAGCGCTACGCGTCGGCCCTTGAGGGGTTCGCGCAGGCGCGGCTCTTCGATGAGGCGATCGATGCCGAAGTTGACCATCCGCTTCCCGTCCCCCGACTCACGTCGTCGAAGAGGCTGCTTCTACCGAGCGCGGTCGCGCTCAGCTAACCCCTTGCGACAATGCCGCCACGAACGACGCGGCGTTGTGGAAGTCCGGCTGCGGCGAGGGGTGGGCGAGGGCCCAGTACGACACGCGGCCGCCCAGCTCCTCGATCACCGCGGTCAGCCCCAGTCGCCACAGCCGGGCGGCCGCCTCGCTCGCGGGCAGCTCGACCGATACGGTGAGTTCGAGGCGGTCAGGCCCGGTCAGCACCGCAATTGGCCCAGGCGTCACGTCGGCGGCGTCGCGCATGCCCTGGCGGTAGCGGTCGAAACGGTAAGTCGCCCAGTGGCCGGACGGCGCAAGGTTGAACTCGATGTAGGCTTCGCCCGGCGCCGGCTGCAGGAAGGCCTCGAAGCAGGTGCGCTTCCAGAGGCCGTCGGTGCGCAGCTGGGCGTCGGATGCGGGCGCGAACAGGGCGCTGACCTGGCCGCTCACGACGTAGGTGAGGTCGAGCCGATCCGCGTGTGGGCGACAGGCGTCGGCCTCGATGGCGATGTCGGCGCCTGAGCGCGACGCAGGGTGGAGGATGAGGGGGCGCGGCATGCGCGCCTTATAGAGCCGCGGCAGCCTACGGCAGCAGCCGGTTCTCGAGATCCTGCACGTAGACCACGGCGCTCGCTTCGACGTTGAACCAGACGTCCTCGGCCGCCCTGACCACAGCCGAGGGCTCGCGGGTCAGGATGGTGTTCACGGCGGTCAGCGTGGCCGCAAATCCGCCCGTCGTGGCCGCAAGCGCGTAGAGCGCGGCGCCGGCCAGGGTCTTGATCTGGGGGGAGACGAGGGTCATTGGAGTCATGCCGTCGCTTGGGCTGCGTCCGGTGGGATGCGGAGGTTTGTCGGCGTTCCCTTGGACGTGGTTGGGTCAGAACGGCGCGCGATAGCGGCGCTGCCAGACAACGATGGCGAAAAAGGCGGCGGCCACGATCAGGCCTATCCAGAGGCCCGGCGTCGAAAAGAAGCGTCCGACATCGAGCTGGTCGAGGTTGGCGGTCACGCGTCCGCGGACGTCGAGCTTGGTCGCGAACAGGTGGTCGAGGCCGCCGGCGATCCGGTCGTGCAGGATGTCGTTCACGTGGTGGGTGTGGAACGCGAGCGCCTCGAACACCACGAGACCGAGCGGCGGCCCGACCGCCCAAAGGAACGTCACACGTTTGGCCCAGCCGGAGATCACGAACGCCCAACCCCAGATCGGCGCATACCAGAGCGACAGACAGGCCAGCACCAGCGCGAGCACGCCCCAGGTGCGAAGCAGCGGAAGCTCCTGCCAGAACAGGAAGGCTGGGAAGCCGTTGGCCGCCATGATCGGCACGCTGGCGGCCAAGAGGACCAGATGCGTTGCGATGATGACGAGATAGGTTGCGATCGGAAGCACGACCATCGGCACCGTCGCCTTGGCGGCGACCGTCGTAAGGTCGGATACCGGCAGCGACTTCCAGAACAGGATCGTGCGGTCGCGACGTTCGCCGTAGAGCGCGCCCAGGCAATAGAAAAAGCCGGTCACCATCGCGGCGACGAGAATGACCGCGGCCGCGGCATCGAACGGGATCTGCACCGCCATCGCTCGCTGGCTGCTGTCGATGGCCATCGTTCCCTCGACAACGACGTGGCGCGGCACGTTGACCACGCCGATCAGGAGGCCGAGCAGGACGACGCCTGAGGTGATCAGCGGCGCGAGATAGATGGAACGGTTCTCCCAAAGCTCGCGGCGCAGGGACCAGTAGAAGGTGCGCGTCCGCAGGGGCGGCGCGGTCGCCGCGGCCGCCGGCTCGAGGGCTTGGTCGGGGGTTGTCGTGCTCATGCTGCGGCTCTTTGCGCTTCGGGCTGGTCGTCGCCGATGATGGCGACGAAGAGGTCGGCGATGTTGGGGGTGCGCACTTCGCCGAAAGCGGCCAGCTTGGCGCGATCGGCCGAGTCGAAGAGGAAGATCGAGCGGCCGAACACCTGCCGCTCCTGGATCGGCTTCAGCGCCCGGGCGGCGTCGGCCTGGTCGGGCAGGACCATGACCTCGGCGTAGCGCTCCTCGAACGCCTCCATGCTGGTGTCGAGCACGATCCGCCCGCGGCTTATGAACATCAGGTCGGTCAGGATGTGCTGGACCTCCTCGACCTGGTGCGTCGTCACCACGATGGTGCGGGTGTGGTCGAAGTAGTCGTTCAGCAGCGTGTCGTAGAACGACTTGCGATAGAGGATGTCGAGGCCGAGCGTCGGCTCGTCGAGCACAAGAAGCTTGGCGTCGATCGCCATCACCAGCGCCAGATGCAGCTGGGTCACCATGCCCTTCGAGAGCTCCCGCACGCGGCTCGCGCGCCGGATCTGGGTCTTGGCGAGGAAGGCTTCGGCCTTGGCGCGATCGAATCGCGGGTGCACGCCGGCGACGTAGTCGATCGCCTGACTGACCTTGACCCAGCGCGGCAGGACCGCGACGTCGGCGATAAAGCAGACCTCGCGCATCAGGGCGTCCCGTTGGCGCCAGGGATCGAGGCCGAGCACCTTCAGGCTCCCCTCGTAGGGGATGAGGCCGAGGATGGCGTTCAGCGCCGTCGTCTTTCCGGCCCCGTTCGGGCCGATGAGGCCGAGGATGCGGCCCGTCTCGACCGTCAGGTCGACGCGGTCCAGCGCGACGGTTGGCCCGTACGCCTTGCGGAGGCCTTTGGCTTCGATGCAGGGCATGTCTCTAGCGCTCCTTCGTCTGCTCGGCGGCGCGCAGCAGGTCCTCGGGCTTCAGGCCCAGGCGCTGAATGCTGGCCAGGATCTGCGGCCAGTCGACGTCGATGAACTTCTGCCGTTCGCCGGCCATCAGCCGCTCGCGGGCGCCTTTCATGGTGAACATCCCAAGCCCCCGCCGCTTCTCGACCAGGCCGTCATCGACGAGAGCCTGATAGGCCTTCAGCACCGTCAGCGGATTGACCCGGTACTCCGCGGCGACGTTGCGCACGGACGGAAGCGCCTCGCCGTCCTTCAGGAGGCCGTCCAGGATCATCGCCACCACCATGTCGCGGAGCTGGCGGTAGATCGGCTGGGTATCGCTCCACTCTGGATCCATATGCCTCGTCCAATCCGAGTTGGTGTTATACATAACTATAACACTATGTCAATGGGGTTGGCCGCGGCCTCGTTCGGCGCCATGACTCGTCGGCGGGAGGGGCGGCCTTGAGCGACCCGCGCATCGATTTCGAGCCGTTCGTCGACGAGGGCGTGCGGCAGTTCATCGTGAACGGGCTCGACAACCACAACATCGCTGCGTTCGGCCTGCCGACGTACTTCCCCGCCAACTACGTCCTTCGGGCCGAGAACGGCGAGGTGCTGGGCGGGCTGCTCGGATTCATCTGGGGCGGCTGGCTCACCGTCAGCTACTTGTGGGTGACCGAGGCCGAGCGCGGCAAAGGCCACGGCGGCCGCTTGCTGGCCGCCGCAGAAGCCTACGCGGTCCAGAAGGGGTGCATCGGCTCGGCGCTGGACACCCACAACGCCGACGCGCGGCGACTATACGAACAGCACGGCTACGCAGTCGTCGGCGAGATCGCCGACTGGCCGCCGGGGCATACGCGCACCTACCTGAAGAAGACGCCGCTTTAGGTCCGCTGGCCGGCGCTCCGGCCTCACAGCTCGATCCCGGCCAGGCGCTCGCTGAACCTGGCCGCGTGCGTGTGGTCGCCCCCGGCGCCAGCCGCCAGCGCCGCGGCCCAAAGTTCGCGCACCTGCGCGGCCAGCGGCGCGGCGACGCCCTCGTCGCGCGCGATGCCGAGCGCGATCGTCAGATCCTTGACCATCAGGTCGAGCGCGAAGCCAGAGTCGAAGGTGCGCGAGAGCACGAACGGTTTCAGCTTTTTCTGCGTGGAATTGTTGACGCCCGTCGAGGCGTTCAGGACGTCGACCATCACCGCGGGGTCCAGCCCGAATCGCTTGCCAATCAGGAGCGCCTCGACGCTGATCATGAAGCCGGCTGCGGAAACGAGGTTGTTCAGCGCCTTCATCGCGTGCGCCGTCCCCACCGCGCCGGTCGCCAGGATCGACGTGCCCATGGCGAGCAGGATCGGCCGCGCCCGCTCGACCGCCGCCGCCGCGCCGCCGACCATGATCGAGAGTTCGCCGCTCGCGGCGCGGGCGACGCCGCCCGAGACCGGCGCGTCGATCAGGGCGCCGCCGATCCGCTCCACGTCCGCCGCGAACGCCTGCGTGCGGGCCGGCGCGCCGGAGCTCATCTCGATTACCAGACTACCGGGTTTCAAGCCCGCCAGCACGCCGGCGGTGCCGTAGAGCACGTCCGCAACATCGGCGCTGGCCGGCAGCATGGTGATGACCACCTGGCTCTCTTGCGCGAGGTCGCGCGGGCGCTGAACCGCGCGGGCGGCGGGGTGCTCGCCGAGGAACCTCGTCTGGGCGCCCTCGGCCTTGTCCAGCACCGCCAGTTCGTGGCCGGCCCCCGCGAGGCACGCCGCCATCGGCGCGCCCATGCGCCCAAGGCCGATGAAGCCGATGGCGGTCATGCCGGGATCACCCCCGCCTCCTTCAGCGCTTCACTCGCGGCGCGGAAGGCTTCCAGCCCGGCGGGAATGCCGCAGTAGACGGTCGCATGCAGCAGCGCTTCGCCGATCTCCTCAACGCTCAGGCCGTTGTTCAACGCCCCTTTGACATGCAGCTTCAGCTCGTTCGGCTTGCCGAGCGCGGTCAGCATGGCGAGGTTCATCAAGCTCCGCGCCCGCCGGTCGAGCCCGTCCCGCGTCCATATCTCGCCCCAACACCACTCAGTCGCCAGGCGCTGGAACGGAGCCATGAAGGCGCCCGATTGCGCCATCGAGCGGTCGACGTAGTCGGCGCCCAGCACCGCGCGACGGACCGCCATCCCCGCCTCGAACCGCTCTTCGTCAGTCATTGCCTTCATCCTCCCACCCGAGCGCAGCAGCCCTTGAGCACCTTAGCCGGACAGCCGACAACGCCGCCACCGCTCGACAACTCACGGAGGCGGCGATGCCGGCGCCGAACGAGGTCTACGCCATCCGCTACGCGCGCCACGCCGCGCGGACGTCCAAGCAGAACTTCATTGGCGGCGACGCGCACGACGGACCGTCGCCGATCGACTTCTTCGTCTGGCTCGTACGCGGCGAGGGCGGGACCTTTCTCATTGATACCGGCTTCGATGCGGCGATGGCCGCGCAGCGGGGGCGCGCGCTCATGAACCCTGTGGAGGCCGGCCTCAGCGCCCTCGGCGTCGCGCCCGCGAGCATCGCCGACGTGATCATCACGCACCTGCACTACGACCATGCCGGCAACCACGCGCTCTTCCCGGCGGCGCGCTATCACGTGCAGGACGCCGAGATGGCCTACGCCACCGGCCGCTGCATGACGCATGCGGCGCTCCGCCAGGCCTATGTCGCCGACGACGTCGCCGAGATGGTCAGGAAGGTGTTCGATGGACGCGTCGCCTTCCACGCCGGAGATGCGGAGCTGGCGCCCGGTCTTTCTCTGCACCTGATCGGCGGGCACACGATGGGGATGCAGGCGGTGCGGGTCTGGACCCGACGCGGCTGGCTCGTGCTCGCCTCGGACGCCGCCCACCTCTACGCCAACATCGACGAGGCGCGCCCGTTCCCGATCGTGCACGACGTGGCCGCGATGCTCGAGGGTCACCGCACGCTGAAGCGCCTGGCTTCGGCCGACGACCTGGTCATTCCCGGCCACGACCCGCTCGTGCTGGAGCGTTTCCCGCCGCCCGCTGACGAGCTTGCCGGCCACATCGTCCGCCTCGACGCAGATCCGGTGCGGCCGTGATCCGCACCGCCCTGTGCCACTGCGGCGCGCTGGAAGTCGCGTGCGACGGCGAACCGACGCGCAGTTCGATGTGCCACTGCCTCGACTGCCAGCGCCGCACCGGCAGCGCCTTCAGCGTCGCAGTTTTCTATCGCCGCGAGCGCGTCCACGCCAGCGGGGCGACCCGGACGTTCACGCGCGAGTCGGCTTCCGGGTTTCCGGTCACCTTCCACTTCTGCCCGGAGTGCGGGTCGAACGTCTTCTGGGCGCCCGCCCGCATGCCGGATCGGATCGGCGTCGCGCTCGGCTGTTTCGCCGACCCCGGCTTCGCGCCGCCCGAGCAGTCGGTGTGGACGAAGGACAAGCACGCCTGGGTCGCTCTGCCAACGGACGCGCCGGCGTGGGACGAGAACCCGCGGACATGATCTTAACCGGGGGCGACGACGCGGCCCAGTCGTTCGACGGTCGGATCGCGCAGGTCCGGCCGGTCGCGGAATACCCACGTCCAGACCAGCAGGTAGTGGGCCCAGAACAGCGGCCTGAGCTCGCGATACTCCGGGTCCACCGGCTGGTGCGCGGCGTAGGCGTCCCAGAAGGCCGGATCGAGGCCGCGGCCCCAGAAGGCCTGCGCCAGCTCAAAGCCGGCAAGCACGAAGCGCTGGTCAGTGAACTGATGGTCTTCGATGTCGATGACGCCGAGCAGCGACCACGCGCCGTCGTGCCTGAGCACCCCCTGGAAGCCGTCGGTGTGCGAGAGCACGAACGCGTCCGGCTCGGCCAGCGCCGCGAGCCGGCGCTCGCAGCAGCGACGCAGATCCTCGCGCACCGATGGCGGCAGATAGGGCGCGGACCGCTCGGACCATTGCCGGAAGCTCGATCCGAACGCGCTGGACCACGGCTCTGGGTAGGGACGGTTCATCGCGACCCATCCCTGGTACGCACGCGTGATCGCGTGCAAACGGCCTAGCGCCTCGCCGACACAGGCCGACCAGGCCGGCGAACCGTCGTCGGCGTCGCCGTCCAGAAAGTCGAGGATCGCGTAGTGAACGCCCTGGTCGGGCAGCGTTCCGGCCGCGTGCAGAGCGGGAAGGGGGAGCCCGCTCGCTTCGATGAGGGCATGCGCCGGCCGAAGGTTGCTCCAGCGCGAGCCGTAAACGCGGTCGCCGACCGACTCGTCAGCGAAAGCCGGCTCGGTCTGGGCATTGACGAACTTCACTGCGTACGACGCGCCGCCGGCGTCGGCGCGGAAGACGCGGCCGACCTCGCCGCCGGCAAGCGGCCGGACCGACGCGGCCTGAAGGCCAAGCGTGTCTCTCAGCAGCGGACCAACGAGGGTGTCGAGCATGCCGGGAGGCTTGCCGTTTTGCGGCGTTCTCCGCAACAATCGACGGCATGGGTGAAAGCGATCGAGGGGCCAGGCCCTTCAGCGGAATTAGGGTTGCGGAGTTCGGGCGCGGGCACGCCGCCGCCTATTGCGGCAAGCTGTTCGCCGACTTCGGCGCCGAGGTGGTCAAGGTCGAGCCGCCGGGCGGCGATCCCGATCGGAGGCTTTGGCCACCGTTCGCCGATGTCGGCGGGGGCGCAAAGGAAAGCGCCCTCTTCGCCTGGCTGAACACGAACAAGGCCAGCATCATCGCCGACCCCGACGACGCCGAGCGCTTGGGCGAGATCGCGGGCGCCGCCGATGTCCTCATCGACGGCCGCCACGGAGCGGGCTGGAACGCGGGGCCGAGCGGGCACGCCGCGCTGCGCGCCGCATTCCCGCATCTGCACATCGTCTCGCTGAGCTGGTTCGGCGAAAGCGGACCTTACCGCGACTACGCCGGCGCGGACGCCGTCGTGCGCGCCCTCGCCGGGTGCGTGCGGCAGGTGGGCGAGTACGGGAAGGCCCCGATCGTGCAGCCGCAGAGCCAGGCCTACCTGCCGGGCGCGCTCTCAGCGTTCTCCGCCGTGGTCGCCTCGCTGATCGCCGACTCTCCAGGGGGGAGGAAATTCGAAGTGAGCCTGCAGGAGGCGAACGCCTGCGAGCCGGAGTTCCAGGCCGCCGTCACGGTCGCGATGGCCGCGGTCGAGCAGCGATGGGGCCTGAACCGCTTTTTCCCGGTCTTCCCGTGCGGAATTTATCCGACCAAGGACGGCTGGCTCGGCGTCACCGCCTTCTCGAACGACCAGTGGCGCGGCTTCTGCGACATGCTGGGCCTCAAGGCGACGCACGCGAACCCCGAGTTCGCGACCGCGCCTCAGCGCTTCATGCTCGCCGACGCCGTGGATGCACAGATCGCTCCGGCCCTGATGCAGCGCACGGCGCGGGAGTGGTCGCTGGAGGGCCTTCGCCGAAGGGTGCCGCTGGTGGCGATCCCGTCGATGGCCGACCTCCTGGCCTCGCCAGCGCACCGCGCGCACGGCGCCTTCGGCCGCGTGAGGATCGGCGAGGCGACGTTCGAGGCGCCGGTCGCGCCGCAGCATCTCAACGCCACGCCGCCTGCGCACGACGGCGCGGCGCCGTTGGCCGGCGCGCATACGAAGACTTGGCGGCCGGCGCCGCGTCGCCAGCGCATCGGCAAGGATGGCGGCCTGCCGCTCGCGGGGGTGCGGATCGTCGACCTCACGATGGGCTGGGCCGGGCCGCTCGCCACCCGCCAGCTCGCAGACCTGGGCGCCGAGGTGATCAAGGTCGAGAGCCGTGTCTATCCGGACTGGTGGCGCGGCGGCGACTACACAGAGGCCGCGCTCGCCGACCAGTTGCACGAGAAGGCGCTCTATTTCCAGTTCGTGAACCGCAACAAGACCGGCATCACCCTCGACCTGACACGGCCCGAGGGGGCCGACCTCCTGAAGCAGCTGGTGCGCACGGCCGACGCGGTGATCGAGAACTACGCTCAGGACGTCCTGCCGCGTTTCGGCCTCGACTACGCCGGACTCGTGCGCGAGCGGGCGGACCTGGTGATGGTCTCGATGCCGCCGTACGGCGCCAACACCGACTGGGCGGAGCTACGCGGCTATGGCTCGACGCTGGAGCACGGCTCGGGCCTGCCCGGCGTGACCGGATTCGAGGGCGCGCCGCCGACCATGAACCACGTAGCCTACGGCGACCCGATCGGCGGCCTGAACGCCTGCGCGGCGATGCTGACCGCACTCCTGCACCGCAAGCGCACGGGCAAGGGACAGTTCGTCGACCTGAGCCAGATCGAGTGCCTGTTCCCTCTGGTCGCCCCCTGGATCATCGAGCAGTCCGTCACCGGGAAGGTGGGTCCTCGCTTGGGCAACCGGCATCCGGTTTTCGTCCCGCATGGCGTCTTCCCGTGCGACGGAGACGACGCCTGGATCGTGATCGCCGTGACCGACGACCGGGCGTGGGCCGCGCTCTGCGAGGTGACCGGGCGGAGCGATCTTGCGTCCGACGCCGCTCTAGCGACCGTCGCGGGCCGCCGCGCCGCCGAGGACGTCATCGAGGCGGCGATCGCGGCGTGGACGAAAACGCAGTCTGCGGACGAAGCGATGGAGGCGCTGCAGGCGAGCGGCGTCGCCGCCGGCGTCGCGCGCGGCTTCCACGAGCTGATGCTGTACGAGCCGCAGCTGACGGCGCGCGGCTACTGGCAGGACGTGCCCCGCGTCCACCTCGACTTCACCATGCAGCCCTCGCCGGCGTTCCGCGAAGACGGCGAGCCCTATCCGATCCGCAATCCCGCGCCGACGCTTGGCCAGTCGACGCGCGAGGTGCTGGGCCGCATCCTCGGCGTAACGGCGGCCGACCTCGATCGGCTGGAGGCGGAGCAGGTGATCGGCGAAGCGCCCATTCCCATGGCCGAGCGCCGTCCGCGCAGCTCGGCCGTCCTGCACGAGGCGGCCGCGGGTGGAGGCGACTAGGCGCGCGGATAGAGCCTCGCGATCCGGTCGACCACCGTCCGCGCTTCGGCCGCATCCGGCGTCTCGTTGTCGTCGTCGTAGCCCAACATGTCGCTGCCGTCGGTGAGTTGCAGGACGATGCCGTCGCGGCGGGCGAGCATGTTCACGCCGTCGTAGAGCACCCCGTAGGTTACTTCGGGCTGCGGGATCAGCCACGTCACCTGCCCGCGCACGGGCACGATCGATGCGTCCTTCCAGAGCGCGCGGGCGCCATAGCCGGTGCAGTTGATGACCACCGGCTCGGCCAGCGCCGCTAGCTCCGAGGGATCGTGGAACTCCCGCCGCTGGACGCGTCCGCCGGCCAGGAGGAAGTCGTCCATCAGCATGTGGCCATAGTCAGCGATGTTGAACTGCAACGAGGTGAACCGCCGCACCGGCCCCGGAAAGGGGGTCGCGCCCGCCGGCAACACCACCGACGGCGCGCCGAAGTCGCTCAACCGCTCGCTCAGGCTCATGAAGTCTAGCTCGGGCTGGAGGGTCTTCGGGGCGCCGTCGGGGTCGGGATGCGCGTGGATGATGTAGCGGTCGCTGAACTCAACCGGCGCGCCCGGCAAGCCGAGATAGGTGCGGTAGGTCTTGAACGACGTGCGCGCCATCCGCTCCCACAGAGCCGGGAAGTTGGCGGCCGCCTTGCTCTCGAGCGCGATGCGGGAGTCGGGAGTCCAGCTGCCGATGGCGCGCGCCGAGCGTGTCTGGGGCAGGAGATCCTTGGCGTAGATCGTCACGCGCGCGCCAGCGCGCTGGGCGAGGATCGCCGACGTGAGGCCGAGCGCCCCGCAACCGATGACGGCGACCGCAGACGGGGAGGCCGCCATCGCCCGCTCGATCGCGATCGTGCTCGAACCCCACGACAGCGACCAGCCGCTGCCGCCATGGCCGTAGTTGTGCACGACGGTCTTGCCGCCCAGCGGCTCGACGTCCAGCCGCGGACCTTCGGCGCGGAATGGCCTGAGGCAGACCGTGACGTCGATGATGCGGTCCTCGCTCGCCCTGACCGCGGCGAGCGATGGAGCCGGCGCGAACGGCGGGACGATTGGCGCGGAAGCGGTCGCCGCCTGTTCGACGCAGCCGCCCAGCCCGACCGCGCTCAGACCACTCAGAGCGCTCGCGGTGTGGAGCAGGCGCCGGCGGTCGACGTGGCTCAGACCACCGCCTCGCCGTTCAGGAAGGCTTCGGCCATGGCGCAATGCATCGCAACGCCGCGGGCCATGACGCGCTCGTCCAGGACCATCCGGTTCGAGTGGAGGCCGCAGCACGAGTGGTAGTCGCCGCCCTCGGGCACCGCGCCGAGAAACGCCATCGCGCCCGGCATCTGCTGCAGGACGTAGGCGAAGTCCTCGGCCCCCATCACCGGCGAGGGCATGGTGCGCCAGCCGTGCTCGCCGAAGAGGGCGATCGCGGTGCGCTCGGCGAGGTCGACGATGCGGCCGTCGCAGACGGTGACCGGAAAGCCCGGCGTGATCTCGGTCTCGGCGCGCGCGCCGTGGGCCAGCGCGACGTGCGTCGCCACCCGCTCCACGCCCTCGTGCAACAGGGTGCGGACGCGCTCGTCCAGCGTCCGGATGGTGCCCAGAAGCGTCGCGGTCTCGGGGATGACGTTGTCGGTTGTTCCGCTCTCGATCTTGCCGACGGTGACGACGGCCGACTCGTTCGGCGGCGTCTTGCGGCTGACCAGGGTCTGCATCGCCAGGACCGTCTCGGCCGCGATCGGCACGGGGTCGAGCGTCTCGTGCGGCATGGCGCCATGGCCGCCCTTGCCGGTGATCCGGATCTCGAACTCGTCGGCGGAGGCGAGCAGCGGTCCGGCGCGACCGGCGAACACGCCGGCCGGCATGTTCGGCGAGATGTGCAGCGCGAACGCCGCATCGGGCCGCGGATTGTCGAGGAGGCCGTCCTCCAGCATGTACTTCGCGCCGTGCCAGCCCTCCTCGCCGGGCTGGAACATGAAGACGACCGTGCCGTTCAGCCGTTCGCGCTGGCCGCAGAGCACGCGGGCGGCGCCCGCCAGCATGGCGACATGGGTGTCGTGGCCGCAGGCGTGCATGGCGCCGTGCGTCTGCGAGGCGAAGTCGAGCCCGGTGTCCTCCTGCAGGGGCAGGGCGTCCATGTCGCCGCGCAAGAGGATCGTGCGGCCGTTCTGCGGCCCACGCAGGACGGCCACGA
Source organism: Caulobacteraceae bacterium (assembly GCA_035295705.1). GTDB lineage: Bacteria > Pseudomonadota > Alphaproteobacteria > Caulobacterales > Caulobacteraceae > Poindextera. Next base: position 45,371 of record DATGIN010000015.1, on the reverse strand, counting down.
GCCCGGTGGTCGACGGTCCCTCGCGCAGCTCGAGCGGCAGCCCGTCGAGCGCGCGCTTGATCTTCGCCGTCGTCTTCGGGCAGTCGAGCCCGAGCTCCGGCTCGGCGTGGATCGCGCGACGAAGGGCGATCGCGTCGTCGAGCAGCGCCTCGCCGCTTGCGGTCCAGAGGTCGCGGTCGATGACGGGGGCGTTCATGGCGGGCGGTCCCTTTCTGCTACCGGCCGGTGAAGGCCGGCGCGCGTTTCTCCATAAAGTGGGCGACGCCCTCCTTGAAGTCCTCGCTGGTGAAGCTCTTGGCCATGTCGCCATTGGCGGCGTCGATCGCTTCGCCCAGACCCTGGAACTGGGCGTTCCAGATTTCCCTCTTCATTTCGCGTAGGGAACGGGGCGAAACCTCCTTCGCCAGCATCGCCGCGTAGCCCATGACGCCGGCCATGAAGGCGTCCTCGGAGAATACCTTGTTGACCAGGCCGAGCTCCTTCGCCTCGCCGGCGGTCACCCGCCGCGACGAGAAGAGCAGGTCGGCGGCGTTGGCCATGCCGACCAGCCTGGGCAATAGCCAGCTGATGCCGTGCTCGGCGATCAGGCCGCGCCGCGCAAACGCCGTCAGGAAGACGGCGTTCTCGGATGCGAACCGCATGTCCGCATAAAGCGCGATGACGAGCCCAAGGCCTGCGCAGGCGCCGTTCACGGCCGCGATGATCGGCTTCGGCACCGCCGGGAAATAGGAATAGGTCTTCGTGAAGTTGGGATTGGCGTCCGGGTCGAACGGCCCGCTCGCGGCGCGCGCCTGCCCCCCGGCCTGGATCGCGTTCAGCGTGTCCATGTCGGCGCCGGCGCAGAAGCCGCGTCCGGCGCCGGTCAGCACGATGACCTTCACGGCCTCGTCATCGGCGGCGGCGCGCATCGCCGCGCGCACCTCGCCCTCCATGGTCGGGGTCCAGGCGTTCAGCTTGTCCGGCCGGTTGAGCGTGACGACGGCGACGCCGTCTTCAACGGCGTAGGTGATCTCGTTGTAGGCCATGGCGTTCCCTCCTCCTCGGCCTTGCCTACACCCTCTCCACGCCGTTCGACAGCAAGGGTTTGGGCTCAGGGCATGAAGAGCAGCGCCGGGTGCTCCAGCCTGATCTTCACCGCCTGGATGAAGGCGGCGGCGTCGGCGCCGTCGACCACGCGGTGATCGAACGACGATGAGATGTTCATCATCTTGCGCACGACGATCTGCCCGTCGCGGACCACCGCGCGAGACTCGATCTTGTTCGGGCCGACGATGGCCACCTCCGGCGCGTTGATGATCGGTGTCGTCGCCACCCCGCCGGTGACGCCCAAGCTGGTCAAGGTGATGGTCGACCCGGAAAGCTCATCGCGCGCCGCCTTTCCGTCGCGTGCGGCGGCCGCAAGGCGCCCGATCTCGGCTGCGAGGTCCCAGAGGTCGCGCGCCTCGGCGTGGCGGACCACCGGAACCATGAGCCCATCGTCGGTCTGCACCGCAACGCCCATGTGCACCGGCGCATGCCGATGCACGACGCCAGCCGTGTCGTCGAAGGTGGCGTTGATTTGCGGGAAGTCCGGCAGCACCCGGACCATGGCGGTGATCAGGAACGGCGGCAGGCTGAGCCGCGCCTCGGGCCGCGTTGCGTTCAGGTGCGCGCGCAGGGACTCAAGCTCGGTGACATCGACCTCGTCGACGTAGGTGATGTGCGGGATGCGCGACCAGGCGTCGCTCATCCGCTCGGCGATCCGCCGACGAAGCCCGATCACCTTCACGTCGGTCACGCCTTCGCGACGCGCCAGCAGCGGTTGGGCCGGCTGGGTCGCCGCCCGCGCCAGGTCGCGGTCCAGCACCCGTCCTTGCGGCCCCGATCCCTCAACGCTCGCCAGGTCGATGCCGGCGTCCTTCGCCCGCCGCCGCGTCGCCGGGGAGGCAAGGGGCCTTGCCGTTGCGGCCGCGGGTTGGGGAGCAGGTCTCGTCTCTGGGGGCGGTGGCCTTGCCGCAGGCGGCGCCGGCGGCGGCGCCGCCTCGTCGGTCGGGGCTTCGACGTCGGCGTCGGTTTCGAGCACAGCCAGCGTCTCACCGACGGCCAGCTCGGAACCCTCCTCGCCAGCGCGCTCGACCACGACGCCGCTCACCGGCGAGGTCAGCTCGACCGTCGCCTTGTCGGTCATGACGTCGACCAGCGGGGCGTCTTCCTCGATCCGGTCGCCGAGGGCGACGTGCCACTCGACGATCTCGGCCTCGGCGATCCCTTCGCCGACGTCCGGCAGGCGGAAGACGTAGCGCCCCATCGGCTCCCTCTTAAGCCTCCATCACCCGCCGAAGGCCCGCGACCACGCGGTCGGGGCCGGGGAAATAGTCCCACTCGAAGGCGTGCGGGTAAGGCGTGTCCCATCCCGCCACCCGCTCGATCGGCGCCTCGAGGTGGTAGAAGCAGCGCTCCTGCACCAGCGCCGAAAGCTCGGCGCCAAAGCCGGAGGTCTTCGTCGCCTCGTGCAGGATCACACAGCGCCCGGTCTTCTTCACCGAGGTCTCGATGGCGGCGATATCGATGGGGATGAGGGTTCTGAGGTCGATGATCTCGGCGTCGATGCCGGATTCATCGACCGCCGCCCGCGCTACGTGCACCATCGAGCCGTAGGTCAGGATGGTGGCCGCCGAGCCCTCGCGCGCGACCGCGGCGGCGCCCAGCGGCACCACGTAGTGGCCGTCCGGCACCTCGGCGGCGGGGTGTCCGGCCCACGACTTCACCGGCCGGTCGTAGTGTCCGTCGAACGGCCCGTTGTAGAGCCGCTTCGGCTCGAGGAAGATCACCGGATCGTCGCTCTCGATCGCCGCGATCAGGAGGCCCTTGGCGTCGTACGGGTTCGAGGGGATCACCGTCGAGAGCCCGGTCACGTGGGTGAAGATGGCTTCGGGGCTCTGGCTGTGGGTCTGGCCGCCGAAGATGCCGCCGCCGTAGGGGCTGCGGATGGTGATCGGGCAGGTGAAGTCCCCCGCCGAGCGGTAGCGCAGCCTTGCAGCTTCGGACACCAGCTGGTCGTAGGCCGGGTAAATGTAGTCGGCGAACTGAATCTCGACGACGGGACGAAGCCCATAGGCGCCCATGCCGATGGCGATGGCGACGATGCCGCCCTCGCCGATGGGAGTGTCGAAACAGCGGGTCAGCCCGTGCTTCTTCTGCAGGCCCTCGGTGGCGCGGAAGACGCCGCCGAAATAACCGACGTCCTCGCCGAATACGAGCACGTCGGGATCGCGGCCCAGCATCACGTCCATCGCGGCGTTCAGCGCCTGGATCATGGTCATTTCAGCCATGCGTTGCGTCAGCTCCCGACGCGCTTCGCCTGCTCGGCGATGTGCCAGGGCGTCTTGGCGTAGACGTCGGAGAACATCGCGTCGGCTTTCTCGGCCCGGCCCACCTTGGCGAACGGGCCCTTCGTCTCGGCCCCACGCTGGGCGGCGCGCACGGCCTGGTCGATCTCGGCGGCGAGCGCCGCGTGCTGGTCTTCCGACCAGGCCCCCAACGCGATCAGGTGTTGCTTCAGTCTGAGGATCGGGTCGCCCAGCGGCCACGCCTCGGCCTCGTCGGCCGGACGATAGCGGGTCGGGTCGTCGCTCGTGGAGTGGCTCTCCGCGCGGTAGGTAAAGAGCTCTATCACCGTCGCGCCCAGATTGGCGCGGGCGCGCTCGGCCGCCCAGGCGGTCGCCGCGTATACGGCCAAAAGGTCGTTCCCGTCCACGCGCAGCGCCGGCAGGCCGTAGCCGATGGCGCGGGCGGCGAACGTCGTCCCTTCGGCCCCCGCGAAGCCCTGGAAGGACGAAATGGCCCACTGGTTGTTGACGATGTTGAGCACGACCGGGGCCCGGTAGACCGAGGCGAAGGTCAACGCCTCGTGGAAGTCGGCCTCTGCCGTCGCGCCATCGCCGATCCAGGCGACGGCGATCCGGTCGTCGCCCTTGTAGGCCGAGGCCATGGCCCAGCCGACCGCCTGGCTGAACTGGGTGCCGAGGTTGCCGGAGATGGTGAAGAACCCGTACGCCTTCGAGGAGTAGAGGCAGGGCAGCTGGCGCCCGCGCATCGGATCGGCGACGTCGGAATAGACCTGGTGCGCCATGTCCTGCAGCGGATAGCCGCGCCCGATCAGGATCCCCTGCTGGCGATAGGTCGGAAAGCCCATGTCATCGGGCCGCAGCGCCAGCGCCTGGGCGGCGGCGATCGCCTCCTCGCCGGCCGACTTCATATAGAAGGTGATCTTTCCCTGCCGCTGTGCGCGGTACATGCGGTCGTCGAACGTCCGCGTCGTCATCATGGTCTTCAGGCCGGCGACCAGCTGTTCGGGCGGCAGCTTTGGGTCCCACGGGCCGACGGCGGCGCCGGTGTTGTCCAAGACGCGGATCAGCCCGTACGCCAGGTCGCGGATGTCGTCGGGGTCGACGTCGATCGGGGGCCTGCGCGCTTCGCCGGCCTCGGGCGGTCGCAGGTTCGAAAAGTCCGGAGGATCGCCCGGGCGTCGGGCAGGCTGGGGGATGTAGAGACTAAGTCGAGGCTGCTCGCTCATGGGGCCTTTGTTGGCGGACTCACGCGGCCAGGTGGCGGCGCTTCCTACACCCCGGCCCAGCGAATCGCCATCAGACCGTCCGCATCGAGCGATCCTTCTCGTTCGCCCCGCGGATCTGGCTGCGTGCGGCTTCCCACTGCTCGTCGGTCCAGTTGCGCAACGCCGAAAAGCCGCCGCCGCCCGCCAGGTACGCGCCGCCGTCGATCGCGATGGTCTGGCCGTTCACGTAGTCGGCGCCAGGCCCCATCAAGAGCACCGCGAGATTGCAGAGCTCGGGCATGCGGCCGACCCGGCCCATCGGGTTGGTCGGGGCCGACTCGCCACGGCTGCCGCCGGGGTTCAGCCGCGCCCAGGCGCCCTCGGTCGGGAAGGGTCCCGGCGCGATCGCGTTCAGGCGGATGTTCTTCGGGCCCCACTCGACCGCCAGCGACTGGGTCATCACATTCAGCCCGGCCTTCGACATGGCCGACGGCACGGTGAACGGCCCGCCATGCCAGATCCAGGTGGTGAGGATGGACACCACCGAGCCGGGCTTTCCCTCGGCGATCCAGCGCTTGCCGCAGTCAAGGGTCACGAAGAAGGAGCCGCGGAAGACGATGTTGGCGATGGCGTCGAAGCCCCGCGTCGACAGATCCTCGGTGCGGCTGATGAAGTTGCCGGCGGCGTTGTTCACAAGGCCGGTCAGGGCGCCGCCGTCGGACCAGATGTGATCGATCGTTTCGGTGATCGCCTCAGGCACGCGGATGTCGCAGGCCTGGGGAACGACCTTGCCGCCGTGGGCGTCCATCAGCGCCTTGGCGGTGTCCTCGAGCACGCCGCCGCGACGGCCCCAGATGTAAACGTCGGCGCCCAGGATGAGGAACGCCTCGGCCATCTCCTTGCCGAGCCCGGTTCCGCCGCCGGTCACCAGGATGCGCTGGCCCTTCATCAGGCCGGGTCGAAACATCAGATCGTCGAGCTGCATGGCTAGGGCTCCGCGGAAGGTCTCGCCCACACTCGGCGACTGACGAGGGGGAAGGTCAAGCGCTTCAGGCCAGCCGGATCTCCTTCAGCCGCTCGGCAAGGTAGGCGCCGGCGGTGATCGGCTCGGGGTAGCGGTCGGGCGCTGCAGCCGAGACGCACATAGGCAGCGTCTCGATCTGGAAGTCGGGGGTGAAGTGCACGAAGAACGGCATCGAGTAGCGCGCCACGTTGCGACGCGCGCGCGTCGGATTGGCAACCCGGTGCGTGGTCGACGGCAGGACGTGATTGGTCAGCCGTTGCAGCATGTCGCCGATGTTGACCACGACCGCGCCGGGCGGCGGATTGACCGCCAACCAGCGCCCATCGCGGTCGAGCAGCTCCAGACCTGCCTCTTCGGCGCCCAAGAGAAGCGTGATCGCGTTGATGTCCTCGTGCGCGCCGGCCCGGGCGGCCGGCCCGTCGGCTGCGATCGGCGGATAGTGCAGCAGCCGAAGGATCGAGTCGCCGCCGGCGGTCGCGGCGTCGAAGTGGCCGGGCGGCAGGCCGAGATGCCGCGCGACGGCGGAAAGCAGCGTTGCGCCGAGCGCATCGAACGCGGCGTAAAGGGCGCCGCCCGCGGCGCGGAAGCTGGGAACCTCACGCGGCCAGACGTTGCGGAGGCGGCGCCCGGCCGGATCCGGCTCGCGTCCCACGTGCCAGAATTCCTTTAAGTCCGCGTGAGCCGCGCCCTTCGCCGCCTCGACCCCGAACGGCGTGTAGCCGCGCTGGCTGGCCGCGCCGGCGACCACATACCGGCGCTTGACAGCTTCGGGCAGCGCAAAGAACGCCTTGGCGGCGGCGAGCGCCGTCTCGATGACGCCGGCCCCGATTGCATGGTTCTCGACCACCGCGAAGCCGAAGCGTTCTAAAGAGGCGCCGAGCGCGCGCGCGAACGCCGGCGGGTCATCGTGGTGCAGGAGGAGGGAGACAGGCTCGATGGCCAAGCGCGACTCAAGGCGGCGGATGTTTCGCCGCTGATACGCGAGATCGCTATGAAAGACGAAGGGGTGCGGCTTAGAGTGCCCGCACGCGGCGAAGGGTCTCGGCGCACTCCAGCTGGGCGCGACGCTCGGCGATCTCGCCGTACAGGTCGGAACGCTCGAGCTCTCCGTTGTCGTAGGCGTCGGCGAGCGACGGGTGGAAAGCCGAGAACAGCGGCTTTGCCGTGGGGACCGGCTCAAGATCCATCGGATGATCCATCGCTTCGACCTCGCTACCACACGAGCTTAACGGACTATTAGCCAATAGACCTTGGCCCGTCTTTGCGAAACGAACAACGCCGTTCGCCTCAAAAGGGACCGACTCTCACGAAGACTTGACCGTGCGGGCGCCGCAGCGGCGCCGTCGCTCACACCACTTATCAACAGTCAGATTGCTATTGGCCATCGCTTCACGTGGGCGTTACCATGGTCGATGGACGCGCCGCATCGGGGCTGGCGGTCCGGCCGTCCCCTTGCCTGACGGACACCGGGCTGGACCCGCGCCGACGGTAAAGGCGTCGCCAGAGGAAACGGTTTTGCAGCGTACGATTACCGAGGGGCCGGACTACTTCCACAAGGTCGTCGATTGTCAGTGGGCGTGCCCGGCGCACACGCCGGTGCCGGAATACATCAGGCTGATCGCGGAAGGCCGCTACGCCGACGCCTTCATGATCAACTGGAAATCCAATGTTTTCCCGGGGATCCTCGGCCGCACCTGCGACCGGCCCTGCGAGCCGGCGTGCCGGCGCGGCCGGGTCGAGGACGAGCCCGTCGCCATCTGCCGCCTGAAGCGCGTCGCCGCCGACAACAAGGGCGACATCAGCGCTCGCCTGCCGAAGCGCTCGACGCATAGAAACGGCAAGCGCATCGCGATGGTGGGCGCCGGGCCGGCTTCGCTCACGGTCGCCCGCGATCTCGCGCCGCTCGGTTACGAGTGCATCCTGTTCGACGGCGACGCCACCTCCGGCGGCATGATCCGCAGCCAGATTCCCCGCTTTCGCTTGCCGGAATCCGTCATCGACGAGGAGGTCGGCTACATCACCGGCCTTGGCAACATCGAGCTTCGCCTGGGCGAGCCGATCACGAGCCTGAAGGATCTGCTCGGGAAGGGCTACGACGCCATCTTCGTCGGCTCGGGCGCGCCCCGCGGCCGCGACCTCGACATTCCCGGCCGCGAAGAGGCCAAGGCGCACATTCACATCGGGATCGATTGGCTCTCGTCGGTGTCGTTCGGCCACATCGATCGGATCGGCAAGCGCGTGATCGTGCTCGGCGGCGGCAACACAGCCATGGACTGCTGCCGCACGTCGCGACGCCTGGGCGGCGCCGACGTGAAGGTGATTGTCCGCTCGGGATTCGAGGAGATGAAGGCGTCCCCCTGGGAGAAGGAGGACGCGATGCACGAGGACATCCCGATCCTCAACTACCTGAATCCCAAGGCGTTCACGCACGAGAACGGCCGCCTGACCGGCGTCCTCTTCGAGCGCGTGGCGGCCGAATACGACGAGAAGGGCCGCCGGCGTCTTGTTCCGACCGGCGATCCCGACGAGCACTTCGAGTGCGACGACGTGCTGGTGGCGGTCGGCCAGGAGAACGCCTTCCCCTGGATCGAGCGCGACATCGGGCTCGAGTTCGACGAGTGGGAGATGCCCAAGGTCGACCCGGTCACCATGGGCACGAGCCTGCCGAACGTCTTCTTCGGCGGTGACTCGGCGTTCGGGCCCAAGAACATCATCTGGGCCGTGGCGCACGGCCACGACGCGGCCATCTCCATCGACAAGCTCTGCCGCGGCGAGGACGTGAGCGAGCGGCTGCCGCCCGGCGTCACGCTCGTCAGCCAGAAGATGGGCATCCACGAGTGGAGCTACGACAACGACATCGCCAACGACGCCCGCTATCGCGTCCCGTTGCGCGACAAGGCCGAGGCGCTGGGCAACGTGAAGCTCGAGGTCGAGCTCGGCTTCGACCAGGCGCTGGGTTACCGCGAGGCGCAGCGCTGCCTGAATTGCGACGTGCAGACCGTGTTCGCTGATCCGCTGTGCATCGAATGCGACGCTTGCGTCGACATCTGCCCGATGGACTGCATCACCTTCACCGAGAATGGCGATGAGGCGGATCTTCGCGGGCGGCTGAACGCGCCGGCCGAGAACCTCACCCAGGATCTCTACGTGTCGGGCCCGCTGAAGACCGGCCGTGTGATGGTCAAGGACGAGGACGTCTGCCTGCACTGCGGCCTGTGCGCCGAGCGCTGCCCCACCGGCGCGTGGGACATGCAGAAGTTCCTGCTCGACATGACCTACGCCGAGGGCGCGCCGCAGCCGGCGCCGGCGATCGCGGCGGAGTGAGCGCCAGGATGAGCGCTCTCGCCCGCGTCAACGACTTCGTCGTCAAGTTCGCCAACGTGAACGGCTCCGGCTCGGCGTCCGCCAACGGCCTGTTCGCCAAGTCGATCCTGCGCATGGGCGTGCCGGTGGCGGCGCGCAACATCTTCCCCTCGAACATCCAGGGCCTGCCGACCTGGTTCGAGGTCAGGATCTCGGAGGCGGGCCATCTGGGGCGGCGCGGCGGCGTCGACCTGATGGTGGCGATGAACCCACAGACCTGGGACAAGGACGTCGCCGAGCTCGAGCCGGGCGGCTACCTGTTCTACGACTCGACCAAGCCTTTGCCGCCGGAGAAGTTCCGCGCCGACATCGAGATCGTCGGCGTGCCGCTGACGGCGATGTGCAACGCCGCCTACACCGACGCCCGCCAACGGCAGCTGTTCAAGAACATCATCTACGTGGGCGCGCTCTCGGCCCTGCTCGACATCGACATGGCGGTGATCGAGCAGCTGGTCGCCGAGCAGTTCGCGGGCAAGGACCGGCTGATCAAGCCGAATCTCGACGCCCTGCACATGGGCCGCGATTACGTGACCCAGAACCTCAAAGGCATCGGGCTTCGGGTGCGCAAGGCCGACGCTGTCGGCGACCGCATCTACGTCGAGGGCAACAACGCCGCGGCCCTGGGCGCCGTTTATGGCGGCGCGACCGTCTGCGCCTGGTATCCGATCACGCCGTCGACGTCGCTCGCCGAAGCCTTCACAAGCTACTGCGAGGAGCTCCGCATCGAGCCCGAGACCGGCAAGGCGCGCTACGCCATCATCCAGGCGGAGGACGAGATCGCCTCCATCGGCATCGTGGTCGGGGCGGCCTGGAATGGCGCCCGGGCGTTCACGTGCACGTCGGGACCCGGGGTATCCCTGATGACGGAGTTCGTCGGCCTGAGCTACTTCGCCGAGGTGCCGGCGGTGATTTTCGACGTCCAGCGCGGCGGGCCTTCCACGGGCATGCCGACGCGCACGCAACAGGCCGACATCCTCGCCGCCGCGTATGCCGCGCACGGCGACACCAAGCATCCGATGCTGTTCCCGGCCGATCCAGGGGAGTGCTTCGAGTTCGGCGCCCTCGCGTTCGACCTCGCCGACCGGCTGCAGACCACGATTTTCGTCATGCTCGACCTCGACATCGGCATGAACGAATGGCTGACCAAGCCCTTCGCGTGGGACGACGCCCGTCGCCTCGACCGCGGCAAGGTGATGGCGTTCGACGATCTCGAGTCCGGCAGGGACTTCGGTCGCTACCTCGACGTCGACGGCGACGGCATCCCGTATCGCACCTACCCGGGCACGCATCCGACGCGCGGCGGCTACTTCACGCGCGGAACCTCGCGCAACCCGTACGCCCGCTACTCGGAAGAAGGCGCCGTATACGTCGACAACATGGAGCGACTGCTCCGTAAGTTCGAGACCGCCAAGACCCTGGTGCCGGCGCCGGAGCGCCACGACGCGCGGCGAGTGACGAAGAGCGGCGTCATCTACTTCGGCTCGACCACGCCGGCGCTGCACGAGGCGCTGGAGATGCTCGAGGGACAGTCGCGCTACTTGAACGCGCTTCGGGTGCGCGGCTTCCCCTTCGCCGACGCCGTGGCCGACTTCATCGCCGAGCACGAGCGCGTGTTCGTGGTCGAGCAGAACCGCGACGCACAGTTGCGCACACTGATCATGAACGAGATCGGCGTCGATCCCGCCAAGCTCGTGCCCGTGAACCATTACGACGGCACCCCGATCACCGCCCGTTTCATCTCCGGCGAGATCGGCGCCCGCATGGCCGTCCGTCCGATCGTCGAGGCCGCCGAATGACCTACATCCTCAAACCCCGCCTGCATCACCCGCACCTGCAGACGAACAGCCTCGGCTATACCCGGCGTGATTACGAAGGCTCGGTCTCGACGCTCTGCGCCGGCTGCGGGCACGACTCGATCAGCGCCTCGGTGATCCAGGCCTGTTTCGAGCTCGAGCTGCCGCCGCACCGGATCGCGAAGCTCTCCGGCATCGGGTGCTCGTCGAAGACGCCCGACTACTTCCTCGGCAACAGCCACGGCTTCAACACCGTGCACGGACGGATGCCGTCGGTGATGACCGGCGCGAACCTGGCGAACAAGGACCTGATTTACCTCGGTGTTTCAGGCGACGGCGATTCCGCTTCGATCGGGCTCGGCCAGTTCGCGCACTGCATCCGCCGCGGCGTGAACATGGTCTACATCGTCGAGAACAACGGCGTGTACGGGCTGACCAAGGGCCAGTTCTCCGCCACCTCGGACTACGGGTCGAAATCCAAGCGCGGGGTGGTCAACCACGATTCGGCGGTCGACCTCGTCTCGCTCGCGCTGCAGCTCGGCGCGACGTTCGTCGCGCGCAGTTTCTCCGGCGACAAGCGCCAGCTCACGCCGCTGATCAAGGCGGCGCTCAGCCACAACGGCGCCGCCTTCATCGACTGCATCAGCCCGTGCGTGCAGTTCAACAATCACGACGGCTCGACCAAGAGCTTCGACTACGTGCGCGAGCACAATGATGCGGTGAACCGGCTGGACTTCATCCGGCCGCGCACGCCGATCGAGATCGACCACGCGCCCGGAACGCTCGAGATGGTGACCCAACACGACGGCTCGGTGCTCGCGTTGCGCAAGCTCGACGAGCAATACGACCCTTCCGACCGCGCCGCCGCACTGGGCTTCCTGCAGGAGCGGCAGGCGCTGGGCGAGATCGTCACCGGCCTTTTGTTCGTCGACCCGACGCCAAAGGACCTGCACGACCACCTCGAGACCGTGGCGACGCCGCTGAACGCGTTGACGGACGCGGAGCTGACTCCCGGCGCGGCAAAGCTCGCGGAACTCAATGCCTCGCTGCGTTAGGCCGCAGCCGCAGGGTCAAAAAGCCGTTGACCCCGCTCGGGGGGTCGATTTTCCTATGACCAGGGGAAGGAGCTCTCTTCGGCTGCGATGAGCGCAGGCGCGGAGCGTCCGCCGCCAACCGGCGGGGCGGACCACAGAACGGGGAGGCGATCCGTGAATTTCACCCAGGCTATCACCAGCAACTTCAGACGCTACGTCGACTTCAACGGCCGCTCGGCGCGGTCCGAGTTCTGGTGGTGGGCGCTTTTCACCTTCCTGATCGGCTGCGTCTTCGCGCTTTTGGAGATCATCGTCGGCGGGCCGACGTCGTCGATGTACGGGCCGGTGGTCGGCCTGAGCTACCTCGTCGATCTCGGACTCTTCCTGCCAGGCCTCGCGGTGGCGATCCGCCGCCTGCACGACACGAACAGGAGCGGCTGGTGGTACCTGCTGGTTCTCACCATCGTCGGCATCATTCCGTTGATCATCTGGTACGCGACCCGCGGCACCGTCGGCGACAACCAGTATGGCGCGGACCCGCTGGGCGGCAGCGCCGTGCCGGCGCAAACGACGTGGGCGGCTTGACCGACGCGAGCGCCTAGCGCGGAAGCCCCCCATGACCGCCGCCGTCTTCCTCAGCCACGCATCGAAGGACCGCAAGGTCGCCGAGACCATCTGCCAGGCGGTCGAGTCGCGCGGGGTCCAGTGCTGGATGTCCAATCGCGACGTCCACCCGGGCGAGAACTTCCAGGAAGCCATCGTGCGCGCCATCCGCGCTGCGAAGGTCATGCTGTTCGTCTTCTCGGCCAATTCCAACAACTCGGACGAGGTGAAGAAGGAGATCGCGCTCGCCGGCGCGAACAAGCTGTTCGTCGTGCCGCTCAGGGTGGAGGACGTCGCGCCGAACGAGGCCTTGCTCTACGAGCTCGCCACCCGCCAGTGGATCGACCTGTTCAACGACTGGGAGAGCTCGCTGGACCAGGTGATGGCCCAGATCAAGGCGCTCACCGCGATGCAGACGACCGAGGAGCCTTCGGTCGCGGCGGATGGAGTCGAGCATCACACGGCCCCTCAGCCGACGCCGGACCTCGAACCGGTCTACGAACAGGCGAATGCGCACGCGCGGGCGGGCGAGTACGACCAGGCGATCGAGCAGTACAACCAGGTGATCGCCGCCCGGCCCGACCACGCCAACGCGCTCAACAACCGCGGCAACGCGCTGCTGGCCAAGGGCCAGGGCGAACAGGCGATCCTGGATTTCGACCGCGCGATCGCGCTCAAACCCGACTTCGCCGCCGCCTACTGCAACCGCGGCAACGCCTTCCAGTCGAAGGGCGACTACGACAAAGCGATCCGCGACTACACCGTCGCCCTGCAGCTGAAACCTGACCTCGCGGCGGCGCTGAACAACCGCGCCGCCACCTACGAGCGCAAGGGCCTCCACGACATGGCCCGCAAGGACCGCGCCGCCGCCGCCCAGATCGGCCGTCCGCAAGCCGCGGCGACGGCGGCGAGCACGCTCGCCGCCAAACCTGCCCCCGCCTCGAACGCGACCGGGCCGGCCGTGGCGGCGCCGGCGAACAGCAACCGGATGTGGTTGATCATCGGCGGCTCTGTGGTCGCGGTGCTCTTCGTCATCGCCGTCATCGTCAGCGTCGCGCGCGGCATGAAGCCGCCGGTCACGATCGCCGAAGCCAACTCCAAGGGCGACGCCGCGTTCCAGCAGAAGGACTACGCCACGGCGGTGACGTGGTACCTGAAGGCCGCCGAGCAGGGCGACGCGATGGCGGAGTACAACCTCGGCTGGATCTACGACAACGGCGGCAACGGCGTTGCTCAGGACTACGCCCAGGCGCTCAACTGGTACACAAAGTCCGCCAACCAGGGCGACAAGGATGCCGAGAACAACCTCGGCGAGATGTACTATTACGGCCGTGGCACGACGGTGGACTACGCGACGGCGTTCCACTGGTACACGCTGGCCGCAAACCAGGGCGAAGAGAACGCAGAGTACAGCCTGGGCTGGCTCTACGCCAACGGCCAGGGTGTGACCGAAGACGACAACCTGGCCCGCACCTGGATGAGCCGCTCGGCCGCGCAGGGCAAGCAGGACGCCATCAACTGGCTGCAGTCGCACTCGGGCTAGGCGTCAAACTCAGGTCATGACTGAACGGGTGCTGGTGTTGGGCGCCGGCATGGCCGGCCTGTTCGCGGCGCTGGCGCTCGCGCCGGGCCCGCGCGAGCTCGTCTTGCTCGAGCGCGATCCACCGCCCCCAGCGGGCGGCGCCGAGGCCGCCTTCTTCGACTGGAAGCGCCGCGGCGTGGGCCAGCTCAGGCACAGCCACGGATTCCTTGCGCGCCTGCGCGAGGTCATCCGCGCCCGGCACCCGCTGCTGCTCGACCAGCTGCGCGAGGCCGGTTGCCGCGAGATCGGCTTCACCGAGATGACGCCGCAGGCGCTGAGGGCCGACTATCGACCGGAGCCTGGCGACGAGCAGATGGTGATCCTGACCAGCCGCCGGACGACCTTCGAGCTCATCGTGCGCCGGTACGTCGAGACCCTGCCGCGGGTGACGATCGTCGCGGACGCCTTTGTCCGCCGGTTGCTCATCGAAACCGAGGACGGCGCGCTCAAGATCGTCGGGGCCGCGGCCGAACACGGCGGGAAGACCAAGGACTGGCGCGCCGACCTGGTCGTCGACGCCCAGGGGCGGCTCTCCGAGGCGGCCGAGCAGTTGCGCGCCGCGGGCGTACGCGTGGCGGAGGAAAGCGAGGACTGCGGGATCCTCTACTTCACCCGCCACTATCGCCGCGTCGGCGACGACCCGCCGCCCACCCGCGCCACCGCGACCGGCGACCTCGACTATCTGAAGTACGGGCGCTTTCCCGGCGACAATGGCTGTTTCTCGATCACTCTGGCCGTGCCCGAACCGGAGATGGAGCTTCGCGCTGCAGTCGTGCGTCCTGAGGTGTTCGACCATATCTGTGCGCTGCTGCCGGGGATCGCGGGGTGGGTCGATTCCGTCGCGAGCGAACCGATCAGCCCCGTCTACGGCATGGGCGACCTGAAGAACCACTGGCGCCGCTTCGTCAGCCCGGACCAGCGGTCGGTGCTCGGCTTCTTCGCGGTCGGCGACAGCCTTGTGCGCACCAACCCGCTGTATGGGCGCGGGTGCTCCTTCGCGGCCGTGGAAGCGGAGATCCTCGGCCAGATCCTCGACGAGACGGGCGAGCCCGCCGTGCGCGCCCGGCTCTATGACGAGCGCATGGAAGAAGCGCTCCGACCCTACTACGAGGACATGTGCGCGCAGGACCGCAGCGCCATTCGCCGCGCTCGCGAAGCGCGCGAAACGCCGCATCGTCGCGCGCGCCTGCCGGAGCGGATCGGGCAGAGCTTCCGCACCGATGGCGTCGCGATCGCGGTGCGCTCGGACCTGCCCTTGCTTCGGGCCGCGCTGCGCGAATTCAACATGCTCGACGCGCCGCGTGCGTGGCTGCGCAGGCCGGAGACGATGGTCAAGTCGCTCGGCCGGTGGGCGCGCGGTCGGGCGGCGAACGCCAGGTTCTACCCGCCGCCGCTCGGGCCGGACCGCGCCGAAATGTTCGCGGCTCTGGGCCTGACGTCCGCAGCTTGAGCCCTTGCCCTGGGCGCGCGGAGCGGGGACAACCGCGCGCTGCTCTGACGGGGGAGCTGGGCGATGGACGAGGCCGCGACCTCGCTTTGCAAGCCGCGGGCATGTCTTCGGGTCGGCGTGACCGGGCATAGAACCGGGCCGAAGCTCCTGGCGCATCTGCAACCGGCCGTGCGCGCGACCGTCGACCGGCTCTTGCGGGAGATCGCCGCCAGCCTTCGCGCGACGAGCCAGGCGGCGAGTTGGGCCTTCGCGGCGGAAGGGCCGCAGCTGGTGGTCGTCTCCTCCCTCGCTGAAGGCGCCGATCGCATCGTCGCCGAGGCGGGCCTGGCTGCCGGGGCCGCTCTTGACGTCGTCCTCCCGGCGCCCCGCGCCTCCTACGCGCAGGACTTCGAGAGCAAAGCCTCGAAGGCGGAGTTCGACGGACTCCTGGCCAAGGCGCGCACGGTCTTCGAGCTCGAAGACCGCGAAGGCGACCTCGCGGCAAAGCGTGGCTATCAGGCCAGCGGCCTGACGATGCTGGCGAATGCGGACCTGATCATCGCGATCTGGGACGAAGGCGAGGCCGGCGGAATCGGCGGAACCGCCGAGATCGTCGAGCAAGCTTACGCCGAGGGAGCGCCAATCCTTCTGATCAACCCGGCGGCGCCGGATGCCGCGCATCTGCTCTGGACGGGCGCCATGGAGTTGCCTCCAGCGAACGTCAGGCTGGAAGACGCGGAGCGGACGGACCCGTTCGCGGACCTGCCCGCGGTGGTGAGCGCGCTCGTCGCACCGGATTCCGACCAGACGAGCACCGCGCGCCTCCTCGACTTCTACACCGAGCCGCCAGGGCCGGAGCATGGCTGGCCGCTCTATTCGATGCTCCTCGCCGTCCTGGCGGTCCGCCCTTTGCAATGGACGGACTTTCGGCCGAGCGACGAGCACGCGTTCGAGCCCCGGCCCTGGAGACGCTGGTTCTCCAATCCCGCCGACCCGTTGACGGCCGCGGTGTGCGACGTGCTGCTTCCGGCCATCACGCTCCCGGACCGGCTCGCCGTCCGCTACGCCGAGCTGTACCGGTCGGCGTTCGTGTTCATCTTCCTCACCTCGGCGCTTGTCGTGATCACGGCGCTCACCGGCCTGGTCACCGAGCTCGATCCGGTGCACCGCGTGGTGGGCGCGCCGGGGGGAATGACAGTGAAGGCGGTGCTCGTCGCCACCGAGATCGCGCTCCTCTCCGCGATCCTCTTCGTGATCCGCCAGGGCGCCCAACGCGGCTGGCACCGCCGCTGGCTGGACTATCGGCGGACGGCCGAGTGGCTGCGCTATCTCCGGGCGCTCTCCCTGGTGGGCGCCCGGCCGCCGCTGCTTCGCCCGCGCCGACCGCCTCCGGAGGATGCGGCGGTCGCAGAGGCCGGGCGCATGCGCACGTTGTCCCGGCTGGTGGCCCTGCTGCGCGGAGCGGCGCTCGCCGGCAACAAGCCGGAGCGCGGCGACTGGGTCGCCTGGTACGTGCGCGCGATCGGGCGCGAGCTCCCGCTGCCGAACACCGTGGTCGACGAGACCTACATTCGCCGGACGCGCGCGGTGATGGTGCGCTTCGAGCTGAACGGGCAAATCCGCTACCACCAGCGCAACAGCCTAAGGATGTCCGAGGCGGCGCGTCGGCTGCACGCGACCGGTCGCTGGCTGTTCATCACGCCGATGATCGTCGGCGCGACCTTCCTCGTGGGGTATGCCCTTTACGTCGGCTCGGGACGAAAGATCCGCTGGGCTTATGACTGGCGGCATCTCTTCACCGCGGCCACCGCCGCCTTCCCGGCGCTCGGCGCGGCGCTGAACGCGATCCGCGTGCAGGCCGACTTCGAGACGGTGGGCGCGCGGTCGGACGAGGCCGCCCGTCGCCTGCGGACCATTCGGGCCGCTATGCTGCGCGACCGACCGACGTTTGCGCTGCTCTCAGACCGTATCCAGCGCGCCGTTGCGGTCATGGGCGCTGAGCATTCCGAGTGGCGAACGCTGTTCGGCACGCGCCCGCTGAGCCTGCCGGCTTGAACTAGCGTGCGACGCGACGGCGCTTGACCTCGCGCGTCGGAGTGCTTTGCTGGCGCAGAGGTTCGGGGGGACTACTCACATGCGGGTTCTATTGCGAACGCTGGCCGTGCTGGTTTCGGCGCTGGCGCTCAATGGCTGCCTGTCCGTCGGCTCTGTGGCCAACCGAGGGACTATCGTCGACCTGGGAATCGGGTCGATGCAGAACCGCGGGATGCTGATCAACATCGCCCGCGCCAGCCTCTCCGAGCCGCTCTACTTCCTTTCGCCGTCAGCGGTGCAGGGAACAGGCTCGACCGACCTGCGTCTAAGCGCTCCGCAGGCTATCGAGGGTCCGGGCCTGAAGCACAGCGACACGTTGAACCAGCTCACGTTCGGCAATGCGAGCCAGTTCCTCGACAATACGATCAGCACGAATTTCACCGCCAACCTGTTCGCGACCCACGATTTCTACCTGGGCATGATGACGCCGCTCAGCCTGGATGAAATAGACCTGCTTCTGCACCAGGGTTATTCGCGCGAGCTGGTCTTCTACCTTACGATCGACAAGGCGAAGGTCACGCCGTTCGACCCGATCACAGGCAAGCAGCTGGGACCGCCGCATTTCGACTACAACCGCCCCGGCGACCCCAGCTTTCACGAGTTCCAGACCTTTATCCAGGCCGCCATGGAGCACGGTCTGATGACCGAGGTGGCCCCGGCGAGCAGCGGGTCGGCCTCAAAAGGCGCGCCTGAAGTCAATGTCACGCCGCCGGCCGCCGGCCAGGCGCAGACAGTCGTCGTCGTCCAAAACGGAGCGGCGGCGCCGGAGAAGAAAGGCCCGGCCGCGCGCCAGACCTGCTACGAACCGGCGCTCGCCAGTCCCGTTGCGATGAAAGACTTCGCGCTGCCGGTCGTGCACGTGAACTTCTGCGGGTCGGGCGAGCCCACGCCCCCGACGCAGTACGTCGTGCTCAACAACCAAGCCTACAAGATCGAGGTGATCTTTCGCTCCACCTATGGGATTTTCCGGTATCTCGGCCAGATCGTGAACGATCCTGGCGAAGCCCCGGTGCTCAGCGACTACAGCCAGGACTACCCAAACGGCGTCCCGGAATTCACGCCGCAGGGGTCGCTGTTCAAAGTCGAGACAGGACACGGTTTCCCGGGCTGCTTCACGGCCGTTCCTTACGAAGGCAAGATCTATTGCGCCCCGAGCGAGGGCGACGGCTCGCGGACCACACGAGAAATCTTCAACATGCTGACCGCCCTGGTCGCCTTGAAACAGTCGTCCGGCGACATCCCGGCGTCCTCGGCGATCGTGATCCCCTAGCGTTCCAAGGCCGCAGCCTCAGTCCAGCCGCCGCCGATAGCTGACGACGGCGAGGCCGAACGCGACGGCGGTGAAGAGCGCGATCGGCCAGAGGTGACTCCAGACCGCCGCCGGGCTCAGGCCGCGCAGCAGGATGTCGCGGGTCGCGCGGATGTAGTGGGTGAGGGGGATGGCCTCGCCGACCATGCGCGCCCAGTCCGGCATGCCGTCGAAGGGGAACATGAAGCCTGACAGCAGCATCGATGGCAGATAGGCGAACGCCGACGCCTGGACCGCCTGCAACTGTGTCTGCGCCAACGTCGAGACGGCGAAGCCGAGCGCAAGGTAGGCCGCGACGTAGACCGGCGTCGCGGCGATGAGCGCCCAGGCCGCGGAGGGCAGGGGCACGCCGAACAGCACGTGCACGATCGCGAGCAGGCCCAGCGTCTGGGTGACGCCGATCACGAGGTAGGGCGCGAGCTTGCCGACCAGGGCCTCGGCCGGGCGCACCGGGGTAGCAAGCAGGCTCTCCCAGCTGCCGCGCTCGCGCTCGCGAACGAGCGTGATGGAGCCGGTGAACAGCATGGTGACCATGACCACCGCCCCGATCAGACCGGGGGACACGTCCCAGGCGCTGGCGCCTCCCCCGCCCGGGTCGTAGAGCCACTGCGTCTCAACGGTCGGCGCCTGGTCTTCGGCGTAGAGTTGCGCAGCGCGTCGCCAAACGCCGACGTTGAGCGCGGCGACCACGGGCCTCACCTCGGCGGGGTCGCCGGCGTCGGCGACGAAGCGCACGGAGACGGCCCGCGTGGCGGGGTCGCGGCCGACCTCGACCCCGACCATTGCACGGCCCTGGCGCACGGCCCGTTCCGCCGAGCCTGTCGGCCCAAGCCCGCCGATCAGGTCCACCGACGCGTTCCCGCGCAACGCCGGCAGCATGGGCTGCACCAGCCGCGGCTCGCTCGCCGCGATCGCCACTGGCACGTGCCTGGGCTGCAGGCTGATCGCGTAGCCGTAGAGCAGTATCTGCACCACCGGCAGCACGAAGATGAGGGCGAGCGCGCCCCGATCGGCGAACAGCCCGAGCGTCTCGACCCGGGCTATCGCCAGGCATCGCCTGAGGCTGAAGTTCATTCTCGCGGTCCCTCGCCGCCTTCCTTGGCCAGCACGAAGGCGGCGTCCTCCAGGCGCACCGGCGACAGCGCCGCTTTCAGTCCCGCCGCCTCGGCGTGGGCGATCACCCCCTCACGCGTCTCATGGCGGAACAGAACGCGCAATCCTTGACCTTGGACGTACGTGGCGACAACGCCGTCGAGGGAGTCGAAGCGCTGTGCGGCCCGATGGGCGTCGCCGCCTTCGACGAAGGCCGCCTCGAACGGCGCCGCGTTTGCCAGCGCCCGCGGCTCGCCCAGCGCCAACACCCGTCCGTGCTGGAACAGGGCGACCCGCGTGCACTGTTCGGCGTCCGCGAGATCGTGGGTGTTGATGATGAGGCTGTCGCCCTGGCCGGAGAGGGCGGCGATCCGACGCCAGACATCCTGCCGCGACTCCGCATCGAGGCCGGCCGTCGGTTCATCCAGCAGCACCAGCGCGGGCCGGTGGATCAGAGTCGCGGCCAGCTGCAGCCGCCGCGCCCACCCTCCTGACAGCGACCGGGCCTGCTGCCGCGCGTACGGCGCAAGCTCGAAGTCCTCGATCGTCTCTTCGGCGGCCCTTTTCGGGTTCGGCAGCTCGTACACCGACGCGCGAAATCGAAGGTTCTCCAGCACGCTGAGATCGGGGTAGAGCGCCAGCCGCTGCGGCATGTAGCCCACCAGCTTCCCTACCGAACGGCCGGAGGCCATCAGGTCGTGGCCAAGGACGTGGCCGCTTCCCGCATCGGCGCGCAGCAGCCCGGCCAGGATGCGCAGCGTCGTGGTCTTGCCGGCGCCGTTCGGCCCGACGAAGCCGACGACCTCGCCCGGGGCCAGATCGAGCGACACATCGACGACCGCCGGGCGACCCTGAAAACGCTTCGCGATGCTGCGGACGGAGAGCACCTCCGTCGCGGTCGCCGCTTCGCCGTATTGCCGCGGCGCGCGAAGGTCGACGTTCACGCGCGCTCTCTTCGAAGGCGGCCGGGCGCCCCACCGGTCATCCGTCCTTGCGCCTCCATTGGGCTCGGCGGCCCGAGCGGCCCAGCGACATAGCGCAACGAGGGGCTTCTGCAACGCAAAAGGGCGACCACAGAGGGGTCGCCCTTAAGTTCGGCTCCGTCGCTCCCCGCGGCCCGCGTCCCCGAACGGATCGCCGTTCGAAGTCGCGGGAGCCTCCCGCGGGGCTCCCCTACCCCCGACAAGACCGGCGGCGCCGGCCCAGCGAAGCTAAATTCCTGGTAATGTTGTCCGATCACCGGCCCCTGGGGAAGGCGGCATCGGCGGCAACGCTTGCGATGCGGTCAAACTGTTGCGCGGCGGGCACAGAGGCGAAGTCGCGAAATGGCCCCATTCCGGACGCGTCGCCGCCCTACCGGCTCCCCATAAGGACGATGTCGGCTGATTGGCTGCTTCTGCGGGTCCTGGATCCTGAACAGCCCCCCCAGCCCCCCTGGATCGGTGGACGCCGATCGGCCGACACCCTTCCTCCGAAGCCCGTAAGAAGCGTTGAGCCCAGCCGCATGCTCGCGTCGGGCGGCGAAACGTGGCATCTAGCGCGCCCCCGCCCTAACCTGAGTCCGCCTGCCGCGCCCGCCCAAGAAAGGACGCCCCTTTTTGTCCGCCGTCGCCCCCGCCGAGCGCATCGAGAGCGTCGCCGCGATCAAGGCCGCCATCGTCGATAGCCTCGACGCGATGCAAGCGCACGATGCGCCCTACAGACATTGGACGCTTACGCACCTCTTGCCGGCGCCGGCGGTCGACGCGTTGATGGCGATGCCGTTCAAAGCGCAAGACACCCACGGCCTGTCGGGCAAGCGCGAGCTGCACAACGACACCCGCACCTACTTCGACCAGCGGAACATGGAGCGATTTCCCCTGTTCGAAGCGGTCGCGCGCGCTTTCCACGACGATGCGGTGGTGGCCGCGATCGCCGACGCGACCGGCGCGGACCTCGATGGCACTCTGCTGCGCATCGAGTACGCTCTCGACACCACCGGCTACTGGAACAGCCCGCACACCGATCTCGGCGTGAAGCGGCTGACGCTGCTCCACTACCTGGCGGAGGAAGGGCAGGAGGACCTCGGCAGCGACATCTATGCGGCCGAGGATCGCTGGGTGAAGCGCGTTCCGTTTCGCCGCAACGAAGCTCTGATGTTCGTCCCCTCGGACAATACCTGGCATGGGTTCGAACAGCGCCAGATCGATGGCGTGCGGAAGTCGCTGATCCTGAACTATGTGACCGAGGAGTGGCGCGACCGCGAGCAACTCGCCTACGCCGACCGCCCGGTCCGCGCGGCCAGCCGCTCGCGCACGGCCTGAACTGCGACCGCTAGCCCGCAGAGGGGCTCACCCCGCCGCTCGCGGACGGGCCCTCCGGTGAACGGCCCGATCTGTCCATCGGCCTCCAGGCGGCTCAGGAACCGGCGATGCCGGGCGTTGTGCGCCGCCCCGAACACCTCGACCGGGTGCGGCGTGGCGAGCGCCTCCGAGATCATCGAAACGCTGTCGCTCGTGACGATGATGCGGTCTGAAAGGGCGAGCGTCGCGAGGTAGGGATTGTCGCCCGTGCGGTCCCAGACAAAGGCGCCCGGGTCCCCAGCGAACGCCGAGGCGAGGGCGTCGATCAGCGCCTCTGGCGTGCGGCGGGACGCGACGACCACCAGGCGCGCTCCGCTCGCGCGGAGGCGGCGCAGGCTTTGGAGCAACGTCGCGGCGGCGGCCGGCCGGCCTGCGGTGGGATCGCCGAGGATGACGCCGGCCAGCGGACCGACGCCGGCGGGCGCGCGTCCGGTCCAAGCGCGCGCGGCTTCGGCCAGCCGCTCGGCGGTCACGTCGTGCAACGCGGTCTCCACCTTGATCACGTTGGCCCCCACGATCGCGTCGTGCGCCATCGCGACCACGAGGTCGAAGCGGTCCGCGGGCGCGAGCGGATCCTGGATCTGCACCGTGAGCGTGCGGCCGCCGCTCGCCCTGCGGATGGCCATCGAAATGGCGGCCGTCCTTCGGCCGCAGGCGATCAACAGCTCCGGCCACGGCGGCGCCGGCCGCTCGCGCGCGGGGTCGAGGAGGGCTAGCGGCTGCGGCGTTAGAGCCGCCGGCAGCCGATCCCATGGCGCCTTGAGCCCGACCACCAGCTCGCGAGGCGCGGCGCTGAGGGCTTGGGCGAGGCTGCGGGCCTGCGTGCGGAAGCCCGCTTCGCCCGTGGTCATGAACCAGCAACTGGCCGTCGAACTCACCCGCGCTCCTCCAAGAGAGCCGCCCGCTCCAGCCTATAGCCAAAGGATTCGCCGGTGCGATATGGGAGCGCGCATGGGATTCCTCGATCTCGAGGCGCTGGAGGCTGCGCCCCTTCGCCGCGAGCCGTTCGACTACCTGGTGCTCGAGGGCTTTGTTCGCGGCGACGCGCGCGAAGCGATTTCGGCCGACTATCCGCTCATCGCGAAGCCGGGTTCGTTCGCGCTGGCCGACCTCTCGGTGAAGGGCGCGGTCGCCGCCCTGATCGAGGAGATGCGCGGCGAGCCGTTCCGGCGCGCAGTCGAGGCGAAGTTCGGCGTGGCGCTCGCCGAGCGGGCCACGACGTTTACGCTGCGCGGCATGTGCGGCGAGAAGGACGGCTTCATCCACACCGACTCCAAGAGCAAGATCATCACCATCCTGCTCTACCTGAACGACATATGGGCGCCGGACGGGGGCCGTCTGCGCCTGCTGCGGAGCCGCGACCTCGAGGATTTCGCCGCCGAGGCGCCGCCCGATTTCGGCAGCCTGGTCGCCTTCAGGCGCTCCGATCGCTCGTGGCACGGTCATAAGCCGTTCGTCGGACCCCGGCGCGTGCTGCAGATGAACTGGGTCACCTCCGAAGGGACGGCTCAGTGGCAGCATCTGCGCCATCGCCTGTCCGCCGCGGTCAAGCGACTGACTCCCGCCCGCGCCGCGGGCGGGTGACCGGGGCGCCGGCGCCGCTGCTTTGACCCCCATCGCCCGGCCATCGCGACCGCTCGTCGCCTTCGTGCTCGCCGTCGCCTTGGTGCGGCTCACGGCCGCCGCCTTCATCCCGCTTAGCGAGGACGAAGCCTATTACCGGCTTTGGGCGGAGCACCTGCAGTTCGGCTATTACGACCATCCGCCGATGATCGGGTGGTGGGTGCGGGTCGGCATGGCGATCGCCGGCGACAGCCCGCTCGGCGTCCGGCTCCTGCCGGTGCTGTCCTCGGGCCTGGCCAGCCTCGTCGTGTTCGACCTCGCCGCCAGCCTCGGCGCCGACCAGGCCGTGGCGGCCCGCGCAACCGTCTGGTTCAACGCCACGCTGTTGGTGGGCGCCGGCAGCGCGCTTGCGGTTCCGGACTCGCCGAACATGCTGTTCTGGGTTCTGGCGCTCAACGCCCTGGCGCGCGCCGATCGCGCGCCGCGGCCGGCGCCGTGGTGGATCCTCGCCGGCGCCGCCGCTGGCCTTGCGACGCTTTCGAAGTATTCGGCGCTCTTTCTCGCGCCCGGCGTCTTGCTGTGGCTCGCGTCGACGCCCAAGGGCCGCCGCTCCCTGCTCACCCCGTGGCCGTGGGTGGCGGCGCTCGTCGCCGCAGCGCTTTTCGGGCTGAACGTGGCCTGGAACGCTCAGCACCACTGGGTCACGTTCATCAAGCAGTTCGGCCGAGCGGTCCCCGCGAGCTTCGCGCCAATCAACCTTGCCTGGTTCGTGATCGGCCAGCTCATCCTCATCACGCCGTCCATCGCCTGGTTCGCCGGCCGCGGCGCGGTGGCGGCGTTCAGCCGGCGGCGACCAGGGCTCCCGGTCGAGCTTGGGCTGCCGCTCGCGACCAGCCTTCCGTTCCTTGCGTACCTGGTGCTGCACAGCCTGCACGATCGGGTGGAAGCGCACTGGCCGGCGCCGCTCTACCCGGCCATCGCGCTGGTCGCCGCCGTAGGGGCCGAGATGTTCGGCAGGAGCGGCTATCAACGAGGCCTGCGACAGCGGGCGGCGGGCATCGGCCTGTCGCTATCGGGCCTGGTATTCCTGCATCTGGCGATCCCCGCCACCGATCTCGGCCCGGCAGACCCGGCCCTCGGCTTCCGGGGGTGGCCCGACTTCGCCGCCCGCATCGAGGCGCTGCGTGTCAGCAGCGGCGCCGCCTGGATCGGTACGCTGAGCTACGGAACCACCGCCGAGCTGGCATCGACCGGCAAGATCCACGCGCCGATCGTGGAGTTGCGTGAGCGCGAGCGCTACCCGCCGAACGATGCGTCGTGGCAGGCGGACCTCACCAAGCCGGGGCTGGTCGTCGATCTGCAAGAGCGGGTCCGCTCCGCCGGGCTCGCGCGCTGCTTTGCGCAGGTCCAGCCGCTTGCCGATCAGCCACGCGGCGATCCGCACGGACCGGCCGCGCCGTACGGCGTCGCACGCGTCGCCGGTGGTGCGCCGGCGGGCGGCGACTGCGGCCCGAAGTTCGCCCCCGGCGGCCGCCAGGCCACGCAGATCAGCGGGTAGGCGGGATGGCGACGACAGAAGCTGGGCGGACCAGCTGGCGCGACCTGATCGTCGAGGGACGCGCGTCGCGCTTCGCGCTCGTCTGCGCAGGCACGTGGCTGGCCGCGGCCGACGAACTTGTGACGGCGACTGTGATGCCCAGCGCCGCGCGCGACATTGGGGGCTACTCCGCCTTCGGGTGGGCGGTGGCGATCTTCCTGCTGGGCTCCATCCTTGGCGGCGCGACCGCAGGCCGGCTGGCCTCGCGGCTCGGCCTGAAGGCGGCGATGGCGGTCGCCGGCGCGACCTATGCGATCGGCTGCGCCGGCAGCGCCGCTGCGCCTGACATCGGCTTCTTTCTCGCCGGCCGGGTTGCGCAAGGGCTGGGCGGCGGCTTGGTGGTCGGCCTCTCCTATGTCGCCACCAGCAGCCTGTTCCCCGAGGCCGTGTGGTCACGGGTGTTGAGCGGCCTTGCCGGCGTTTGGGGGGTGGCGACCCTGTTCGGGCCGCTGATCGGCGGCTTGTTCGCGCAGGCCGGCTTTTGGCGCGGCGCATTCTGGATCTTCGCCGCGCAGGGCATCGCGTTCATCGCCGCCACGGCCTTCTTGGTGCCCCGCGGGGCCGGACAGGCCGGCGATGAGGCGCACGGGCCGCTGCCGATCGTGCAAATCCTGGTGCTCGCGATCAGCGTCGCGGCCATCGGCGCCGCCGGCGTCTTGCCCGGTGCGGTGGCTAAGGCGTTCACGGCCGTCGTCGGGGTCGGCGTGCTGGCGTTCTTCCTGCGGCTCGACAGCCGCGCGCCCGCTTCGCTTCTGCCGCGCGATGCTGGCCGCCCGACGAGCGCCGCAGCGGCCGGCCTGTTCATGGTCTTCGCGCTGAACGCCACCGCCGCGTTCCAGGTCTACGGCAGCGCGCTCATGCAGCGCATCTACGGCGTGCCGCCGGTGGTAGCCGGCTACGTGCTGGGCGGCGGGGCCATCGGCTGGACCTTGACCGCGCTCGGCGTCGCCGGGCGGCGGGGGGAACGGCACTTCATCCGCGCCGGCGTTTTCATTGTCACGCTCGCGCAGGCAGCGATGATGTTCGTGGTCCCCTACGGATCGATCCCGGCCATCGCGCTGCTGGTCGCCGTCTCCGGCGGCGGCTTTGGCATGATGTGGGGATTTGCCGCGGCGCGCATCGTCGCCAACACGCCGGAAGCCGAACGCCCGCTCGCTTCGGGTTCCGTGCCGACCGCCTCGATGATCGGCGCGGCGGTCGCAGCGGCGGCCGCAGGCTCCATCGCCACCGGCGTAGGCGTTGGGCAACGGCTCGGTCTGGACGCGGCGCGGGCGGCGGGGTTTTGGCTGTTCGCCGCCTTCACGCCGTTTACGCTGGCCGCCTGCGTCGCCGCTTGGCGGCTCACGTCCAAGCGCTTCGTCGCGCCGTCTTGAGCGCGGCGGGATCGGCCCGTCGCGTTAAGAAGATCGGAACGCTGCGACCCGACTCTTACCGCTGGCCTGGAGAATCGCTGGCGATACCGTGACCGGCAGGCGCGACCTCGACCCGGATGACTGGGGCGCCCTGCGCGCAGACGGCCATCGCATGCTCGACGAAATGCTCGACCATCTCGAGCGCCTACGCGAGCGGCCGGTCTGGCGGCCGATCCCCTCCGGCGTTCGCGCCCGTTTCCGCTCCGGATTGCCGACGTCGCCGGGCTCGCTCACAGAAGCTTTCGCCACGTTCAAGCGCGACGTCCTGCCTTACACGGGCGGCAACCTTCATCCCGGTTTCATGGGGTGGGTGCAAGGCGCAGGGACGCCAGTCGGGATGCTGGCCGAGATGTTGGCCGGCGGGCTCGACGCCAACCTCGGCGGCCGCGACCATATGCCGATCGAGGTCGAGCGGCAGGTCATCGCCTGGATGCGCGAGATCATGGGCTTTCCGGCGACGGCGAGCGGCATCCTGCTCAGCGGAACCTCGATGGCGAACTTCGTGGGGGTGCTCGTCGCCAGGCAGGCGACGCTCGGGATGCAGGCGCGCCGCGCGGGCGTCGGCGGCGCACGACTTGTGGGATACGTCTCCACCGCCGCGCACGGCTGTATCCCGCGGGCTTTCGAGATGGCCGGGCTAGGCTCGGATGCGCTGCGGCGTATTAGCGTCGATGCCGCGCACCGCATCGACATCGGCGCGCTTCACGCCGCGATCGCTCGCGACCGCCACGCAGGCCTGCAGCCGTTTCTGCTGGTCGGCAACGCCGGAACGGTCGACATCGGCGCGATCGATGACCTCGCGGCGCTGGCCGATCTCGCCGCCACCGAGCACCTGCACCTGCACGTCGATGGCGCGTTCGGAGCGCTGGGCGTGCTCGCGCCTAAGATCAAGCCCCGCCTCGCCGGACTGGAGCGAGCGGACTCGCTCGCGTTCGACCTGCACAAATGGGCGCACGTTCCCTATGACGCGGGGGCGATCCTGGTCCGAGACGGCGCTCTGCAGCGCGCCACCTTCGCGAGCGACGCCGCCTACTTGCAGCGGGAGCGGCGCGGCATGGCCGGCGGCGACTGGTGGCCGGTCGATGACGGACCGGAGCTGTCGCGCGGCTTTCGGGCGCTCAAGGTCTGGATGACGTTCAAGGTGTTGGGCGCTGACGCGATCGGCGCGGCCATGCAGCGCAACTGCGCGCTCGCGAAGGTGCTGGAGGCGCGGATCGCCGCCGAGCCGGACCTGGAGCTGCTGGCGCCCGTCGCACTCAACATCGTGTGTTTTCGCTATCGCGCCCGCGACCCCGATCGCGTCAACCGCACGATCGTGGCCGATCTGCAGGAGGCGGGACGGGTCGCGCCGTCGCTGACGCGCCTTGACGGCAGGGCGGCAATCCGCGCCGCGCTCTTCAACCATCGCAGCGACGAACGGGACGTCGACGCCCTGGTCGAGGGGGCCGTTTCCTTCGGTCGGGCCGCTGCCAAGGGGGCGGCGTGATCGAAACCTCCGTGCAGCCGGCGCGGACGATCGGCCCGGCGGCTTTCGCGCGCATGGTGTTCGAGGGCCGCCCCCTCGAGCCGGTGTTCGAGCGGCTCAAGGAGCGCGCCCAGACGTACCCTGACGATGCGGGCGCGCGCATGGATATCGCGACCATGCTGCTCATGAGCGGCCAGCTGGAAGCCGGCCTTGCCATGCAGGCCGAGTCGCTCGGCATGCAGCGGGCCTATGTGCGCCCGGCGCGCGCGCCGGCGAGCCTTCGCTTGCTGGCCATCGTCGCCGCGGGCGACCTAATGGCCAACACGCCGCTCGACTTCCTGCTCGAGGATGCGGCGATCGACCTGATCAGCCTCTTCGTCGCGCCGGACGGGCGGTTGCCCGAGGTCCCACCGCACGATGTCGCCTTCCTCGCTATCGGCGAGTCGGAGGCGAACGCGCCTCTGCTCGACGCGCTCGCGCCGCAGCTCGCGCGCTGGCCGGGGCCCCTGGTGAATGGCGACCCGCAGCGCATCCGCGCTCTCAGCCGCGATCGGGTCAGCGCGGGCCTCGCGGGCTCGCCGGCCGTCTATTCGCCGAGCGTGGCTCGCCTCGGCCGCGCCGAGCTGCAGGGATGGATCGACGGGCGCCGCCCGCCTTTCGGATTTCCGCTCCTGGTCCGTCCTCTAGCGTCGCACGCCGGCGCCGGGCTCGCGCGCCTGGACGCCGCCGCCGAAGTCCTCGGCTACCTGGCGGACCAGCCGGAGGCCGCCTTCTACGTCTGTCCGTTCATCGACTATGCGGGGAAGGACGGCCTCTTCCGCAAGCAGCGCATCGCGCTCATCGGCGGCCGGCCGTTCGTCTGCCACCTTGCCGTCTCCGAGCATTGGATGGTGCACTATCTGAGCGCTGGCATGGCCGAGCGTCCCGAGCGGCGCGCCGAAGAGGCGGCGTTGATGGCGGACTTCGACGAGGACTTCGCGGTGCGCCACGCCGACGCGTTCGCCGCTCTCAACGCCAGCCTGCGCCTCGACTACGCGGCGATCGACTGCGCCGAGCTTGCGGACGGGCGCCTGCTGCTGTTCGAGGCGGACACCGCCATGATCGTACACGCGATGGATCCGCCGGACCTCTTCGCCTACAAGGCCGCGCCCATGCGCAAATTGTTTGCGGCGTTCGAGGCGATGCTGCGCGCCGCGGCCTGAGCCGAGCCGCTCAAGGGGTCAGATTTCGTCGACCGCCCGCGAGACCTTGTCGAGCGCCGACAGGGCGCGCGACAGCACAACCGCCGGATCGCCGCCGCGCTTCAGCGCTTCGGTCACCAGGCGGGCGCTGTTGCATAAGCGAAGCGCCGTCACCGGCGCGCCATCGCGCTCGCCGCAGGCGACCGGCTGGCCGAGTCGCGTGCGCCCGACCTGCGCCAGGCCCTGCTGGATCGCCGCCGTCTCGGCCACGCTCAGGTAGCCATAACGCCCGCGCGAGGCGTGACGCAGCAAGAAGGGGAAGATGGTCGGGCTGCGGTCCCAGCTGGTGAAGGCGCCCACCGCACCGCGATCGAGCCGCCGCGTCGGCAGCATCTCGAACGCTGGATCGTCGGCCAGGCGCTGGCGCACCACGCGCGCGAAAGTCCGCATGAAGCCTTCGACTTCGGCCGCCGGCAGCGAGCGGAACGCCGCGAGCTCGGCCAGAGCCGCCTCCCAGCGCAGTACGAGCCCGAGGTTCGCGGCCTCGGGCAGGCTTGCGCCAGCGACCCAACCTTGCGGCCAGTCGCCCCGCGCCGAGTAGGCGCCGAGCCCTTTGGGCAACAGCCGGCTCCGCAGCCGCTCGGCGACATCGCCGGGGACCAGAAGCGCGCCGGAAAAGGTCGGTCCGGTGAGGAACTTCGAGCCGGTCAGGGCGACCATGAAACCCTGCTGCAAATACGCCCTGAGACTCTCGGGCGAGAGCCGGAATTGGCAGGCGTCGACCATGACCTCCAGCGTGCGCGGAAAACGCCGCATCAGCGCCAGGGCCGACTCCCCGCTCGGCGAGATGAGGCCGGTCTTGGAGACGTCGGTGACGATCAGGAGCGCGCGGCGACCGGCGCGCGACGCGGCGAGCAACGCCGCGTCGAGCTCGGCTTCGATGTCGGCGCCGGGGCGCATCCGGCCTTCGCGGTCGCGCGCCCGGACCGCCTGGTATTCGCCGAAGATTCCGAGCTGGCCGCCCTTGTCCACCGCTTCGCCCAGCGGCGTGATCGTCGAGACGTGCCGCCCGGCGAGCGCGTCAGGCACGCCGCTTCCCGTCTCCTCGGGCTCGACCCCGAGGCAGAGCACCGGGCGCTCGGGCGAGCCGCCGACCAGCGCCGCGCCGAGCAGGTGCAGATCGGTGCCCGACGCGGCGAAGATCACCTCGAGATCGGCCACGGTCGAAAGACCGCAGAGCCGGACGAGGTGGTGCCGCAGCCGGCCGACCTCGCGCGCGTAAGCAGCCGCACCATCGCCGCTGGCGGCGAGCCGCTCACGCAATGCCGAGGCCGCCGCATAGCCGAGCGGCGAGATGGTCGAGGCCGTCGAGGAGGCGAAGTCTGCTATCCCGTCCTCGGGCGCGAACGCGCAACCGTACTGGTTGCGGCCCGTCGCCGGGTCGCGCAGCACGCGCGCATCGCCACCCCCGGAGAGCAAGACCTCAACGGGCGGCAGTTCGGATTGTGGCCAGTCGGCTTCACGCGCCGGCGCTTGCGCCACCGCGTAGTCGAGCGCCTCCGTCATCGGTCTCGCCACCCCAGCGATACGTTCACCGCGGAGCCTGCGCCGTCGTTTCTTGCGAGACGATTAATCCGGGCGCCTACCGGCTTCGTAACCAAGCTGCTGCAGCGGTGACGAACACCGCCAACGCGGACTAGATTGCCGCACGCCAGGGGAGGCGAGGAACGGGATGTCAGCCAGCGAGACGGCTCCGCAGTCGGCCCCAGCGGCAGAGAAGGCCCGCCGCCGCGAGGTCATCTATCGCCACAGCTTGGTGGTGCGGGTCACGCACTGGATCAACGTCCTCCTCATCAGCCTGCTGCTCATGAGCGGGGCGCAGATCTTCAATGCGCACAGCCGCCTCTATTGGGGCGCCGCCGGCGCCGATGCCGATACGCCGATCTTCCAGATGAGCGCCCACGCCCGACCGAACGGGCAGCTGGCGGGGACGACCTCGCTGGGCGGGCTGACGATCGACACGACCGGCGTGTTCGGCGTCTCGCAGTATCACGGCGCTACGGTCGTGCAGGGTTTTCCGGGCTGGCTGACCATCCCCAGCTACCGCGACCTGGCGACGGGTCGGCGGTGGCACTTTTTCATGGCGTGGGCCTTCGTCATCAACGGGTTGATCTACCTGGCGTTCGGCTTTCTGAGCGGGCACTTCCGCCGAGACGTCGCGCCGGATCGGGACCAGATCACGCCGCGGCACATCCTCCGCAGCGTCTGGGACCACATCCGGCTGAAGCATCCGACGGGCGCCGAAGCGAAGCGATACAACGTGCTGCAGAAGCTCACCTACCTGGTGGTGATCTTCGTCTTGTTGCCGCTGATGCTGGCGACCGGCCTGACCATGTCGCCAGGAATGGACTCGGTGGCGCCTTGGCTGCTCGACCTGTTCGGCGGGCGCCAGTCGGCGCGCACGATTCACTTCGTCAGCGCCAACCTGATCGTGCTGTTCGTCCTGGTGCACGTGGTCGAGGTTTTCCTGGCCGGCGTGGTCAACGAGGTCCGCTCGATGATCACGGGCCGCTATGTCGTGCCGGGGGACTGAAGCATGAAAAGCCGCCTTGCCGTCTCCCGCCGCGGCCTCATCGCTGGCGCATCGGCCGGTCTCGGCGGCCTGGTGCTGGCCGGTTGCGACCGATTGTCCCGCGCGCCTTCGTACCGTGATCTTCTGAACTCAGCCGAAGGCCTGACCTATCGTTCGCAACGTCTGCTCGAGGCCGCCCAGCCGCTCGCGCGCGAGTTTCCCGCTTCGGCGATCTCACGGATCTTCAAGCTCAACGGCTCGATCCAGCCGGGGGGCGCGGCCTACCATGCCTTGCTTGCCGACAACTTCGCGTCATATCGGCTCGCGGTGGGGGGGCTCGTCGCCCGTCCGCTGTCGCTGTCGCTCGACCAGCTCAAGGCGCTTGCCGCGCGAACGCAGATCACCCGCCACGACTGCGTCGAAGGATGGAGCGCCATCGGGCAGTGGAGCGGCGCGCGGCTTGGTCCGCTGTTGTTGGCCGCTGGGCTTCGGCCGAGCGCACGCTACATCGTGTTCCACTGCGCGGACGACCTCGGCGGACCCGGTTCGCCCTACTACGAGAGCATCGACCTGGTCGACGCGTTCCACCCGCAGACGATCCTCGCGTACGCCCTGAACGGCCAGCCGCTCCCGGTCGGGCACGGCGCGCCGATCCGGCTAAGAGTCGAGCGGCAGTTGGGCTACAAGCAGGCAAAGTTCGTGATGGGGATCGAGGCCGTCGACCGTCTGGATGGCATCCAGGGCGGGAAAGGCGGCTTCTGGGAGGACCGCGGCTACGAATGGTACGCCGGCATTTGAGTTTTAAGCCTCGGTCAAAAGGTTCTAGGGCAGGACCACCTGAGGGGCTGGGGGCCTAGCTCGAGGAGCGGAACAACATGGCCAAGCGCGCCGGCGCGATAGCGGCAGCCTCGCTGGGACTGGCGGCCGTGACGGCCTTCATGCTGACAGCCAGGCGGAGCCGGCCAAGCGTGCAGGTCGAGGTTGGCGAGGGTCGCCTGCTGGGCGTGCTCGAGGACGATATCATCGCGTTCAAAGGCGTCCCGTACGCCGCTCCGCCGATAGGGCCGCTCAGATGGCGCCCTCCACAGCGGCACGCCGGCTGGCGGGGCCTGCGGCGCGCGGACCGCATGGGGCCGATCGCGTTGCAGGCCTACAAGCCCGACGACAACGGCGTCGGGCCGCTGCCGATGAGCGAGGACTGCCTGACGCTGAACGTCTGGGCGCCGGCGGAGCGGACCCGGCGGCTGCTGCCGGTAATGGTCTGGATCCACGGCGGCGGCTTCGTGAACGGCTCGGCGACAGCCGCGCTCTATGACGGCTCGGGGCTCGCCCGCCAGGGCGTTGTGGTCGTCGGCGTGAACTACCGGCTGGGCCGGCTAGGGTTCTTCGCCCATCCGGCGCTGGGCGCGGAGCACCCCGAGGAGCTCAAAGGCAACTACGCGCTCATGGACATGCTCGCCGCGCTCGAGTGGGTCCAGCGCAATATCGCCGCGTTCGGCGGCGACTCCGCCAATGTCACCGTCTTCGGCGAGTCCGCCGGCGGCATGGCGGTCAATCGGCTGATGATCTCGCCGCTGGCCGAGGGGCTGTTCCACAAGGCGATCAGCCAATCGGGCGCCGGGCGTGACACCTCCGCGCCGCTCGACCAAGCCGAGGAGGCTGGGCGGGCCTTTGTCGAGGGCCTCGGGCTTGCGGCAAGGACGCCGGAAGAGTTGCGGGCGATTCCAGGCGCGACCATCCTCGCCGACGGCGACCCCGACGTCAGCCAAGGTTGGGGGCCGATCATCGACGGCAAGCTGCTCACGATGGATGTGGAGCCGGCGTTCGCCGGCGCGGCGCAGGCGAAAGTCCCCTACCTGGCCGGTTCGAACGCCCTGGAATTCCCGATTCCCGAGCGCGCGTTCGAGTCCGCGCTGAAGCGCCGCGCGCGCCTTTCGGACTCCGAGCGCAAGGAGCTCGCCGCCGCGTACCCGAGCGAGTCCGCGTTCAGGGACCGGTTCATCAGCGATTTCATCTTCGCCGAGCCGGCCAGACGTTTGTGCGCGCTGCACGCCGCCGCCGGCGCGCCGGCGTGGCTCTACCGCTTCTCGGTTCTCTCGAAGGCGGCCGCCTCGCTGTTCAAGGCCGCGCCGCACGCGTCCGAGCGCCAGTACGTATTCCGCACGCTCTCCGCCTCGACTTGGCCGACAGCCGAGATGGACGAGAAGGCGGCCGAGACCATCAGCGCTTACTGGGTCGCCTTCGCTCAGACAGGCGACCCGAACGGCGGTCGTCGCCCGTCGTGGCCTGCTTACGATTCGGCGAAGGACCGCCTGCTCGAGTTCACCAACAAAGGCCCGGTCGCGCGCAAGACGCCGGACGCCGCGCCGCTCGATGCGGTCGCAGCGGTTCGCGCGCGCAGCGCGGCCGCCGCCGTCGCCGCCACAGCCCCTACCCCGCGCAAGGGGAGAGCCACGGCGACGCCAACACCCGGGCGCGGTTCCGGCGCCGGTCGCGTCCGTCGCGCGCGGTCGGAAACGCTGCCGCGTTCCTAAGGCCGGTCGGGGCGCGCCTCGCAAGGCCGCCTTCTTCCTAGCCGAAGGCCTTCCCACCCCACGACCGGGCGACGACGCCTGGGCCCGCTAGGGCGCCATAACGCAAGTATCTTCGGTTTAGGTCGCCGGGCGAACGGTGAAGCGGGTGAGCTCCGTGCGCGGGGGCCCCCAGCTCGGCTTCAGCTCCGAGGCCTTCACGTAGTCGAAATAGGCGGCCTGCGCGTCGTCCTGGCCCTCCTCGGCCAGGGCGCGGTTGTAGTAGGCCTTCTCGGGTTCCTGCGGGCCGAGCGCCAAGCCCTTGTCGATGTCCGCGATGCCCTGCGCGTACTCGTGCTGGGCGACCTTCAGCGCACCGAGGTTGACCCAGGCTTCGCCGAGACCCGGGTCGATCTTGATGCTGGTCTCGAGGTCGAGCCGCGCGGCCTCATATTCGTCAACCGCCATGTAAAGCACGGCGCGATTGACATAGGTGCCGGCCAGGTCGCGGCCGGACAGCATGTCTTCGGCCAGCGCCCGCTTGCAGTCGGCGATGCCGCCATAGATGTCGCCGCCATCGCGCGCGATGTGGAAGCATTGTTCGGCGAACCCCGAGCCGAAGACGGTCACCGCGGCGCGCGCGGAGCCGGCGACAAGCATGGCCGCGCCGGCGACGGCAACGGCCGAAACGCTCGCTATAGTGGCGATCCTGAACATCTGAAGGGCCTCCTAACGCCTTGCGGGCAATGATACGCCGCTTGCTGACGCTAGGGAATGGTCGCGTTTCTAGCTGAGCCCGAGCGGCGGGTAGGGGCCGAACGCCAGCTGTTCGAAGACGCCGACCCCGGTCTGGTCCGGCCGTCCGTCCTGTCTGAGGACGAGGTCGGAGATCGCCTGGATGTGCATGTTCTCGACGGCGTTCGGGTTCAGCCCGGCGAGGGGTATGTCCTCGCGCTCGACCGCAAGCTCGCCGTGCAGGCGGCCGTGCCCCCACTTCGGGTGGGTGTAGCCGATGCCGCGCATGAGGAAGGTCTGCTTGGGCCGGAAGTCGATGCGCAGCTCCGGTTCGTTCGGCGCCGGGATCACCAGTGTCGCCGCCTTGGCGTGCCGCGTGCCCTCCGCCAGCGTCACCGCCATCTCAGCCTTCTCGATTTCGATCAGGCCGCGGGCGTCAGCCCCGTCTGGCGCCACCACCGCGCGGGTGTTCCAGGGCACGCCGGAGGCGTCGGCGGTGAAGTGAAAGAAGACGCTCCGGTCGGCGAAGTTCATCGGCGTCCATTGCCAGAAGAAGCCGGGCGCGTTCGTCGAGCCGACCACCGGCTGGGGATCGGCTGCGCCGACCGGACGAATGCCCCACGAACGGTCGCGGGTGCCGATGGCGCCGGATCTGAAGCTTTCTCGCTTGCCGTCGATCTCCATCCAGCCCGCGTAGCGGCCGTTCTGGGTAAGGCGCGTGTAGTCCATGAAGGTGCGCGGCCCGTTTCGGCGGATGAAGCGCGGCTCCTCGATCGGGAAGGCGCGGCTCTCGAACACCACCTCGCAGGCCAACGCGTCGGTCGGTGCGAGCGACACTTTCAGGCGGTGAAGCGGCTCCAGCACCTCGATCCGGATCGGACCCACCTCGAGGTCGAAGCGCTCCATGTTGAGGATGCGCGAGGCGTGCACGCAGTACTCCACCTCGTCGCGGATCATCGCCACGTGCGCATCGGCGACGTTCAGGTGCGGGTAGACCCCGAACGCGGCGGCGAAATACGAGGAGCCGTCCGCATTGTAGGCGTTGAAGAAATAGCGGTCGTAGAAGTTGCGGTCCGTGCCGGCGTAGGCGATCGGCTCCGGCGTCTGGTGGATCGGGAAGTCGTCCGCCTTGCTAAGCATTCACCGCCTCTTCCATCTGCTTGAACATCGCGCGCCGGGGCCCGAGGTAGCCGAACAGGAAGGCGGCGACCTTGCGCATCTGGATCTCCTCCGAGCCTTCGGTGATCCGATAGCGCCTGTGGTGCCGGTAGATGTGCTCGAACGGCTTGTGGCGCGAATAGCCGATGGCGCCGTGCACCTGCATGGCGCGGTCCGCGGCCTCGCAGCAGAGGCGGTTCGCCCAGTAGTTGCACATCGATACCTTGTCTGAGATCTGCCGCTCGACCTCCTTGTGCGGCATGCGGTCGATCTCCCACGCCGTCTTGCGGATAAGGAGGCGCAGCATCTCGGCCTGGGTGTGCAACTCGACCAACGGCCATTGGATGGCTTGGTTGTCGGCGAGCGGCTTGCCGAACGGCTTGCGGTGGCGGGCGTACTTGACGCTCTCGTTGATGCAGAAGACGCCGGCGCCCAGCGACGACGCCGCCTGGCGGATGCGGTTCTGATGCACGAAGCTCTGGCCCAAGCCGAGCCCGCGCCCCTCGACGCCCCATATCGCGTCGTCAGGCACCCACACGTTCGTGAAGCTGACCCGCGGGTGGTCGGTCGGCATGTTGAAGGTCCAAAGGTACTCTTCGATCTTCACGCCGGGCGACTTGGCCGGCACCAGAAAGACGGTGATCCCGGCTGCGTCGCCGTCGTTGCCGGACGTGCGCGCGAACACCATGCAGTAGTTCGCGGCATGCATGCCGGTGGTCCACATCTTCTCGCCGTTGATCAGCCAGCCGTCGACGCCGTCGCGGGTCTCGCGCACGGCGCGGGTCTCCATCCAGGTTGCGTCCGACCCGTGGTTCGGCTCGGTCAGCCCAAAGCCGGTCCGGATCTCGCCCTTCAGCAGGCGTTCCGAATAGAGGTCGTACTGCGCGTTGGTCGCGAACTCCTTGAACATGATGATGAAGGGGTTGTTTCCGACGATCGAGTGCTCGGTCTGCAGGTCGTTGTGCAGGCCTAGCCCCTTCGCCGCCAGGTGCTCGCGGATGATGGCCATGGCGAGGTTGGTCCCGCCCTTGCCGCCCCACTCGACCGGCCAGGCATAGCGCAGGTGGCCGGCGGTGTCGGCGCGGCGCCGCGCTTCGCCTAGAAGCGCCTCCCACTCCTTGCGCGGCAGGCCCTGGTTGTCCCAGTCGGTCCGGGCGTGCTCGCGTCGGTGGTCGAAGAAGCGGATGTTGTCGTCCTGCTGCTCCAGCGGCTTGATCTCCGCCTCGATGAAGCGGTCGAGCTCGTCGAGGTAGTCGGCGATGTCCTGAGGGATGTCGAAGTCCATGTCAGTCTTCCTTCGCAGGCGGCGTGCGTTTGGCGAGTTCGGCGCGGTAGGAGGCGTAGGTGGGCTGGTCGACGGCGAGCTTGGCCATTGTCGTGGCCCACAGGTGCTCGACGAGCGCCGGCGAGTCGGCGTCGATCTCGCCGGTCGCGATGCGGCGGCAAAGCTCGGCGTTCAGGTCGAACAGCGAGCCGTCGATCCCGAGCAGGGTTTTGAGGCGCGCGTGCTCAGCCGCGTCCTCGGCCGGCGCGAGATCGAGCTCGCGCTGCATCATCTCGAGCGCGTTGGCGGCGACGCGGGCCTGGAACGACGTCGCACCCGTTGTCTGCGCCGCGACCGTCGTCTTGAGGAACGCTGCGACCGATCCGATGACTTCAGAGGGCGTGGGGCGGTCCTGCATGGGCGTCAGCTCGCGATCAGGCGCAGGAGGTCGATCTCGTTCTCCGAGGCGCGTCTGGCGATGACGCCGCGCTCGACCGACGGATCGGCGCCGCGGAAGGCGGCGATCATCGAAGCGCACATCACGCCCCAGCGCATGGAGCCGAACACCTCCCAGAACAACGCGTGGTCCCGGTCGACGGGAACCCCGCCTGCGGCTTCGTAGCCGGCCCAGAGGTCCTCGCGCTCGCCGAAGCCGCCGACCGGCTTGTCGAGCGCGCCAAAGCGCCAGCAGGCGGTGCACAGCCAGCCAAGATCCTCCATCGGGTCGCCCACGTGGGCGATCTCCCAGTCGAGCACGGCGCGCACGCCGTCGTCAGGCCCGACCATCAGGTTGCCGTTCCTGAAGTCGCCGTGCACCAGCTTCACGGCCGCGGGGTCCGGGGGGCAGTGCTGGTCCAGCCAGCGGAAGGCGAGGTCGAAGACCGGCCTTGGCCAGCCGGTCGAGCGATAGGTCGTGCGGTACTGTTCGACGAGCTCGCGCGGCGTCGAGCGGCGCAAACGCGGAAACGCTTCGGGGTCCATGGTGTGGATGCGAGCGAGGATTTCTCCGCATTGACGGGCCAGTTTCGGACGCACCTCCGCGAAGGCGTCGCTGCGCGCGATCCGCCCGCCCAGCGTCTCGCCCTCGACGAAGCCCATAATGAAGCCGTGCCCGAGGCCGTCGGCGGGCTCCAGCACGTAGCGCACGGGCGGCACGGGCGCCCCGACCCGGCCGGCGGCGAGGATCAGCTCCGCTTCGGTCTCCAATCCGACCGCCGTCTCAGAGACGCGCGTGCCGCCCGGCGCCCGACGAAGGACGAGCGGCGTGCGCCGATCGGCCTCGACGAGCTCGAAGCGCCAGACCTCCTGGGTCGCGCCGGCCGTCATGCGGCGCAGGTCGACGATGCCGCTCGCGCCGGCGGCGATCTTCGGCGCGATTGCGTCTAAGCCGCTTGCAAGGTCGCTCTCGACCGTCCCGGTCATGCCGGCGCCTTCGTCTCCCCGCACCGGCGTCGCCTCGTTGCTCTTGGGCGGCGCCTCGCCTATCAAAACAGCCAGAAAATATAAGGCAAGGAGGACTGGCGGGCCTTGCCGTCGAGGAAGGCAAGCCTTTCCTCAGCGGCCCCGCCGATCAGTTATGGCCGCCGCCGAAATCACCGTGCCGAGCGACATCGCCCAGACCTTGGTCGACGGCTCCGCCTATGCAGATAACCGCATCCACGACGCCTACAAATGGCTGCGCGCAAACCGCCCGCTGGCGGTCGCGCGGCCGGACGGCTACGACCCCTTCTGGGTGGTGACCCGCCACGCCGACATCCTGGAGATCAGTCGCCGGAACGACGTCTTCCACTCTGGCGACAAGTCGACCACCATCGTCTCCGCCGAGGGCGATGCGCGTATCCGAAAGATGACGGGCGGCAGCCCGCACCTGGTGCGCTCGCTGGTGCAAATGGATGCGCCCGACCACCCGAAGTATCGCGTTCTCACCCAGGCTTGGTTCCTGCCGCAGAACATCAGGAAGCTGGAGGATCGCATCCGTGAGATCGCCCGCGCGTCGGTCGCGCGCATGTTGGCGACCGGCGGCGAGTGCGACTTCGTGCGCGAGATCGCGCTGCACTATCCGCTGCACGTGATCATGGAGATCTTGGGCGTGCCCGAGACCGACGAGCCGCGGATGCTCAAGCTCACACAGGAGCTGTTCGGCGCCGGCGATCCCGACCTGGGCCGCGAGCGGAACGAGTCCGACAATGAGCTCGACATGGGCGCGCTGCAGGGGGTGCTGGCCGACTTCTTTCAATACTTCTCGCGCCTTAGCGCGGAGCGGCGGGCACATCCGACCGACGACCTCGCCACTTTGATCGCCAACAGCAGGATCGACGAGCGGCCGATCTCGGAGTTCGAGGCGATGAGTTACTACGTGATCGTCGCCACCGCCGGCCACGACACGACCTCGTCGACCACCGCCGCGGCGATGCGGGCGCTTTGCGACAACCCGGACCAGTTCGCCTGGGTGAAGCAGGACCTCGCGCGAACGCCAGGCTTGATCGACGAGGCGATCCGCTGGGCGACGCCAGTGAAGACCTTCATGCGCTCCGCGACCGAAGACGCCGAGGTCTCCGGGCAGCCGATCGCCAAGGACGACTGGCTGATGCTCTGCTACGCCTCTGGCAACCGCGACGAGGCGGTGTTCGACGAGCCGTTCCGCTTCCGGGCCGACCGCAGCCCCAACCGCCAGCTGGCCTTCGGATACGGCGCGCACCTTTGCCTTGGCCAACACCTGGCCAAGATGGAGATGCGAATCCTGTACGAAGAGCTGTTGCCGAAGCTGAAGTCGGTCGAGCTGGCCGGCGAGCCGCGCATGAGCCAGGCGGTGTTCGTCAACGGCCTGAAGTCGCTGCCGATCCGCTTCGAGGCCGCCTGATGGCCGATCTCACCGAGGCGCGTATCGCCGGGTATATCGAAGGCAGGCTTGCGGGTGCGACCGACGTAACGGTGAGCGACCTGCGCCGCATCGTCGGCGGCGCATCGCGGGAGACCTATCGCCTCAAACTCGCCTATACCGCGCCGGAGGGCCAGCGGGTGGAGCGGCCGCTCATTCTCCGCCGCGACCCGCCCGACAGCCTGATCGACACCAAGCGCGACATCGAGTTCGCCGCTTACGCCGCCTTCTACGGCTCGGCGGTGCCGGTGCCGGAGATGCTGTGGCTCGAGGAGGATCCGGCCCATCTCGACTTCCCGTTCTTCATCGCCGAAGAACTGGTCGGCTTCGAGTCGAGCCCCACCGGCCTCCTCAGCCCGCCCTACTCCGACAAGGCCGAGGCGATCGGGCTTCGGAAGTGGACCATCCTTGGCGAGATCTCGAAGGCCGACCCCGTGGCGCTCGGCCTCGACAAGGTGATGGAGCTCCCGACCCCGCAGACCTGCTGGACACGGGAGCTGGGCTACTGGGAGCGGGAGGTCGACAAGGACGAGGTCGAGCCGCAGCCGATCATCCGCGCCGCCATCCGCTGGTTGCGCGCCAACCCGCCGCCGCCGGCGCAGAAGATCAGCGTCGTTCACGGCGACTATCGAAGCGGCAATTTTCTCTACGACAGCGACGGCGAGATCCACGGGATCCTGGACTGGGAGATGGCGCACCTCGGCGACCCGCTCGAGGATCTGGGCTGGGGCCTGAACCGCATCTGGTGCTGGGGCGGCGACGACCGCCGCGGGGGCCTGCTGCCGCGCGAGCGGGCCATCGAGATCTGGGAGAACGCGTCTGGCCTGAGGGCGGACCCCGCCGCGCTGCACTGGTGGGAGCTGTTCAACTGCGTGAAGGGCCAGGGCATCTGGGTGTCGAGCGCCAAGGCCTGGATCGACGGCCAGAACCGCGACCCGATCCTCGCCTTCTCCGCCTGGCGAATGCTCAACGCGCAGGACCGCGCGGCGCTCGAGCTGATGGGCAAGCTATGACCCCGACCGTCCAGGCCTTCATCGGCGACGTTGCGGCGCGGCTTGGCATGGTGTTCGCGCCTGATCTGAAGTCGCCGTATCTGGCCGGCTCCGCCGGCCTCACCGCCGCCGTCCTGATGATGGCCGCTGAGGAAGCCGACCGCGCCGCCCATCGGCTGGTCGAGGAGAACCGCGCTATCCGCGGCATCTTCAAGGACGCGGTGGCGCACGCGACGTCGGAGGTTTTCGCGGACGAGCTGAGGACACTGGCGGCCGGCGAGGACAACGACCTGCGCATCTCCGTCCTCCAGGCCGCGAACAACGACCTGCGCCGCGCGCTGATCGAGCTGCATGCCGCGGTCGAGCGCGATCCCGGCCCTGCGGCCCGACGGCTGGACGCGGAGATCTGGTCCGAACTCGCCGAATCCACCCGCCGCCGCGCGTTCAACTCGGTCCGTTTCTAGACCGACGCTCCGATGCCGGAGTAGGCGACCCCGCCGTCCACGGCGATGGTCTCTCCAACCACGTAGTCGCCGGAGCGGGAGGCGAGGTAGATGGCGACGCCGGCCATGTCGTCGTCCCGCCCGATCCGGCCGGCCGGCACGCGGCGGGCGACCTGCTCGGCCTGGTCGCGCGCGGCGATGTTCATGTCGGAGGCGAACGGCCCGGGCGCGACGCCGGACACCACGATGTTGTCGCCAATAAGGGTCGAGGCCATGCGCCGCGTCAGGTGGATCAAGCCGGCTTTGCTGGCGTGGTAGGAGTAGGTCTCCTGCGGGTTCACCTTGATGCCGTCGATCGAGGCGATGTTGATCACCTTGGCCGGCCGCTCGGCCGAGGCGGCCGCTTTCAGCTCGGCATGAAGCGCCTGGGTGAGGAAAAACGGCGACTTGAGGTTCAGGTTCATCACCTTGTCCCAGCCGTTCTCCGGGAAGGCGTCGAACTCGGCCAGCCAGGCGGCGCCGGCGTTGTTGACAAGGATGTCCAGACCCGGCTCGCGCGCCCGATAGGCCGCGGCCAAGGCCTTGCAGCCCTCGACGGTGGAGACGTCCTGCGGCAGGGAGATGCAGGCGGGGCCGAGCTCGGCCGCGGTCGCATCGCACGCAGCGGCCTTGCGCGAGGAGATGTAGACCGTCGCGCCAAAGGCGATGAAGCCGGCGGCGATCATCTTGCCGATTCCGCGTGAGCCGCCGGTCACGAGAGCTCTGCGCCCGGCGAGCGAGAAGAGGTCGGTCGAGGTCATGCCAGGCGTGGTCCCCCAGGCGTTGATGTGTGATCGCCTCGACAGTAACGGCGAAGTCCGCCGCCGGCCATCGCGCGCGGCTTGAGCCGCCAGGCGTTGGAACGCCACGCTCGGCCCGCCCGTTGTCGAAATGGCTCCTGAAAGGAGCCGCCCACAACGAGATCGGAGAGCGAACCCATGGCCCAGAAGGTGGGCGATTTCCTGGTCGAGCGCCTGCACGCCTGGGGCGTCAGGCGCATCTTCGGCTACCCCGGCGATGGCATCAACGGCGTGATCGAGGCCCTGAACCGCGCCAAGGGAAAGATCGACTTCGTGCAGGTGCGCCACGAGGAGATGGCGGCCTTCATGGCCTCGGCGCACGCGAAGTTCACCGGCGAGCTCGGCGTCTGCCTGGCGACCTCAGGCCCGGGGGCCTCCCACCTCGTGACCGGCCTCTACGACGCTCGGCTTGACCACATGCCCGTGTTGGCGATCGCGGGCCAGCAGGCGCGCGGCGCGATGGGCGGCCACTACCAGCAGGAGGTCGATCTCGCCAGTCTCTACAAGGACGTCGCCGGCGCCTTCGTCCAGCAGGCGTCCTCGCCGGCGCAGGTGCGCCACCTGGTCGACCGGGCCGTCCGCATCGCCATCGGCGAGCGGCGCGTGACAGCGATCATCCTGCCGAACGACCTGCAGGAGGAAAAGTACGAGGAGCCGGCGCGCAAGCACGGCACGGTGCACTCGGGCGTGGGCTTCGCCAAGCCGATGACCGTGCCCTACGAGGTCGACCTCAAGCGGGCGGCCGAGGTGCTGAACGGCGGCCGTAAGGTGGCCATCCTGGTTGGCGCCGGCGCGCTTGGGGCGACCGAAGAGGTCATCGCGGTCGCCGACCGGCTGAAGGCCGGCGCCGCCAAGGCCCTGCTCGGCAAGGCCGTGCTCCCCGACGACTTGCCGTGGG
Organism: Caulobacteraceae bacterium; assembly: GCA_035295705.1. GTDB lineage: Bacteria > Pseudomonadota > Alphaproteobacteria > Caulobacterales > Caulobacteraceae > Poindextera. Next base: position 1,665 of record DATGIN010000015.1, on the reverse strand, counting down.
TCACCGGAACCATCGGCATGCTGGGGACCAAGCCCAGCTGGGACATGATGACCCGGTGCGACACCTTGCTGATGGTGGGCTCGGGCTTCCCCTATTCCGAGTTCCTACCCAAGGAGGGCAAGGCCCGCGGCGTGCAGATCGACCTTGCGCCGGATATGCTCTCGCTGCGCTATCCGATGGAGGTGAATCTCGTCGGCGACGCGGCGGAGACCCTCAAGGCGCTCCTTCCGTTGCTGCGTCCAAAGACCGACGAGAGCTGGCGCGACGCGATCCGCGATGGCATCGGCAAGTGGTGGGAGACGCTCGAGGAGCGGGCGATGCAGCCCGCGCACCCCATCAATCCGCAGCGGGTGACCTGGGAGCTCTCGCCCCGGCTGCCCGACAACGTGATCCTCACGAGCGACTCCGGCAGCTGCGCGAACTGGTACGCCCGCGACCTGAAGATGCGGCGCGGGATGATGGGATCCCTGTCGGGCGGCCTCGCCTCGATGGGCGCCGCGATGCCCTATGCGATCGCAGCCAAGTTCGCGCATCCGGACCGGCCGGTCATCGGCATCGTGGGCGACGGCGCGATGCAGATGAACAACATGGCCGAGCTCATCACGGTCTCGAAGTACTGGCGACGCTGGAGCGACCCGCGCTTCATCTGCTGTGTCTACGTCAACGACGACCTGAACCAGGTGACCTGGGAGCAGCGGGTGATGAATGGCGACCCCAAGTTCGAGGCTTCGCAGGACATCCCCGACGTGCCCTATCACCGGTTCGCCGAGCTGATCGGGCTGAAGGGCATCTATGTCGACCAACCGGAGGCGGTGGGGCCGGCATGGGACGAGGCGCTGGCCGCCGACCGGCCGGTGGTCCTCGCCTTCAAGACCGACCCGGACGTGCCGCCGTTGCCGCCGCACATCACGCTCGACCAGGCGAAGAAGTTCACCGACGCGCTCCTGAAGGGCGATCCGGACGAGGTCGGCATCCTCGAGGCCACGGCCCGTCAGGTCGTTGGCGCGCTCGCCCCCGGCCGCAAGGAGTAGCCCCTGGCCCATGCGTCCTGAGGCGCCGATTGCCCGGCTGACCGCGTCCGCCTTCCGCATTCCGACCGACGCGCCGGAGGCCGACGGCACCTTCGCCTGGGACTCCACGACCATGGTGCTGGCCAGGGTCGAAGGCGGCGGGGACTTCGGCATCGGTTTCACCTACGCCGATGCGTGCCTGACCTCTCTCATCGAGGGCCCGCTCGCCAAGGCGATCTGCGGCCGGGACGCACTCGATGTGGCCGGCTGTTGGGGGGCCATGCAGCGTGAGGTGCGCAACCTCGGGCGCTCCGGGCTCGCGGCATGCGCCATCTCCGCCGTCGACCTGGCGCTCTGGGACCTGAAGGCGCGTCTGCTCGAGGCGCCGCTCGCGTCGTTGCTCGGGCGACGGCGGGACCGGGTTCCGGTGTACGGCAGCGGCGGCTTCACCAGCTATTCGGATCGACAGTTGCGCGAGCAGCTCTCGGGCTGGGTCGACCGGGACGGGTGTCGCTGGTGCAAGATGAAGATCGGGACCGAGCCCGCGAAGGACCCGCACCGCGCCGAGGTCGCCAAGCGCGCTATCGACGGCGCCGCCCTCTTCGTGGACGCCAACGGCGCCTTTTCGGTCGAACAGGCCCTGGCGTTCGCCGAA
>DATGIN010000014.1:0-3572 GCA_035295705.1 Caulobacteraceae bacterium | reverse complement strand
CGACGTGATGGTCCCGGTCGAGTGGATCGAGGAGAAGCGCAGCCGCGAGAAGACGCGGCTGACCCTGCAGCGGGCCCGCGCGGCGCTGGAGGCGGAGCGGGCGATGGTGATCTTCCCCTCCGGGCGCCTGGCCCGAAAGCGGCGCGGGCTGGTCGCCGACGAGCCGTGGGCGCCGAGCGCGCTGGCGCTGGCGCGGAAGTACGATGCGCCGCTCGTGCCGGCGCACCTGAAAGGTCCGCACAACACCCTCTTCCACCTGTTCGACCGCTTCTCGAAGGAGCTGCGCGACATCACCCTGTTCCACGAGCTGCTGAACAAGGAGCGCGACCGCTTCGCGCTCACCATCGGGCCGGCGATCGCGCCCGAGCGGCTGGAGGGCGACGCGAGCGTGCTGACCGAGCGGCTGAAGCGCTACATCGAGCGCGACCTCGTGCGCGACCCGGACCGCCCATTCGCATGATCGTCGCGGCCGAGGGCGACTTTCGCCTCGACGACGCGGCGGCGACCGAGCGCCTGGGGCGGGCGATCGCGCGGACGCTGAAGGCGTGCGAGGCGGTCTGCCTGAAGGGGGTGCTGGGCGCCGGCAAGACGACGCTGGCGCGGGCGCTGATCCGCGCGCGCACGACGGAGGAGGAGGAGGTCCCCAGCCCCACCTTCACGCTGGTGCAGTTCTACGAGGGCAAGGGACTCAAACTGGCCCACTTCGACCTCTATCGCCTTGAGCGGCCGGAAGAGGCCGACGAGATCGGGCTGGAGGAGGCGTTGCGCGACGCCGCGGTGGTGATCGAGTGGCCCGAGCGGCTGGGACGAAGTCTGCCCCGCGACCGACTCGATATAGAGCTGACCATCGTGGGCGAGCCCGGACGCGACGAGAGCCGGCTCGCGCGCCTGAACCCGCACGGAGCCTGGGAAGGACGGCCGCTTGAGTTCTGATCGCGAGGCGGAGAAGGCCGCGTTCCTGGCCGAGCACCGGCTGGCCGACGCCAAGCGCGTGCGCCTGGCCGGCGACGCCTCGACGCGCCTCTACGAGCGGCTGGAGCGGCCCGGGCGCGCGAGCCTGATCTTCATGGACCAGCCGCCGAACGCCGAGACCGCCCCCTGCCCGCCGAACGCCAGCGACGCCGAGCGCGCGCGGCTGGGCTACAACGCGCTGGCGCGCCTCGCAGCCGGCCGCGTCGAGGCGTTCCTGGCCGTGGCCAGCTACCTGAAGGAGCAGGGCCTTTCGGCGCCGGAGATCGTGGCGGCGGACGCAAAAGCCGGCCTTGCGGTGCTGGAGGACCTCGGCGACGACCTCTACGCGCGGCTGATCGAGGCCGGGACGCCGGAGGCGGAGCTCTACGAGGCGGCGACCGACGCGCTGGTTCGCCTGCATGCCGAGTGGCCGCCGGCGGTGCTGGACGGTGCGTCGGAGTGGCCGCTGCTGACCTACGACGACCTCGCTTTGAAGACCGGCGGGGCGATGTTCCTGGAATGGTGGCCGAAGTACGCCGGCCTGCCGCCGTTCCCGGCCGACGCGGCGGCGGAGTGGGAGGCGCTGTGGGCGCCGATCCGCCTGCGCGGCGTGGCCGGCGCGAAGGTGTTCTGCCACCGCGACTACCACGCCGAGAACCTGATCTGGCTGCCCAAGCGGCGCGGGGTAGCGCGCGTGGGGATGCTCGACTTCCAGGACGCGGTCCGCGCGCACCCGGCCTGGGACCTCTCGATGCTGCTGCACGACGGGCGGCGCGACGTCTCGCCGGAGCTGGAGCAGGAGGTGCTCTGCCGCTACCTCAACGAGCGGCCGCACGTGGATCCGGTCGAGTTCCTCACCGACTACCACGCGCTGGGGGCGCTGAACGTCTCCCGCATCCTCTTCATCTTCGCCCGCCAGGTGGCCGGCTATGGGCGGCCCAAGTATGCGGCGTTCATGCCGCGCATGTGGCGCTACCTGGACCGCTGCCTGGCCGACTCCGAGCTCGCCCCGCTGCGCCGCTGGTTCGACCGCCACGTGGTCCGCGAGCCCGTCGCATGAGCGGGCCGAAGACGGCGATGGTGCTGGCGGCGGGGCTCGGCACGCGGCTGCGGCCGCTGACCGACGCGCGGCCGAAGGCGCTGGTCGAGGTGGCCGGCAAGCCGCTGATCGACCACGCGCTGGACCGCCTGGCGGCGGCGGGCGTCGAGCATGCGGTGGTGAACGTGCATGCCTTCGCCGACCAGCTGGAGGCGCACCTCGCCGGACGCACGCATCCGTCGGTCGCGATCTCGGACGAGCGCGGCGAGGTGCTGGAGACCGGCGGGGGGCTGAAGAAGGCGATCCCGCTGCTGGGCGAGAGCCCGGTCTGGGTGTCGAACATCGACACCGTGGCGCTGGGCGGCGGGGCCAAGGCGCTGGAAGCGCTGGCTCAGGCCTGGCGGCCGTACGCGATGGACGTGATGCTGCTCTTGGCGCCCACCGCGACCTCGCTCGGCTTCCATGACAGCGGCGACGTCTTCCTGGAGGACGACGGGCGCGTGCGGTTCAAGGCGGCGGGCGAGACCGCGCCCTACCTCTATGTCGGCGTCCATATCGCGCGGACCGAGATCGTCGCCGATGGGCCGGACGGACCGTTCGGCCTGCTGGAGATCTGGAAAGCGCTGGCGGCGGAGGGCCGCCTCTTTGGCCACGCGCCCGATGGGCTCTGGATGCACGTGAGCGACCCGGCGGGCAAAGCGCTGGTGGAAGCGCGCCTCAGCGCATGAGCCGGTTCGGCCGCCCCGGGCCGCGCTGGTACACGATCCCGCCGCACCGGCCCTTCCTGAAAGACCTCGCGGAGGGCCTGCTGCAGGACCTGCCGCCGCCGGCCGCGCTCGCCGAAGCGGTGGTGCTGGTTCCCTCCCGGCGGGCGGCGCGCGCGCTGGCGGAAGCGTTCGTGACCGCGGGCGGGGGGCGGGCGCTGTTGCTGCCGGATATCCGCGCGCTGGGCGACCTCGAGGAGGGCGAGCCGCCGTTCGAGCCGGGCGAGATTGCGCTGGAGCTGCCGGCCGCCATCTCGCCGTGGCGGCGGCGCTTCGAGCTGGCGCGGCTGGTGCACGCGAACGCCCCGCTTCTGGAGCGGTCGCTGGATGCGGCCGCAGCGCTCGACCTCGCCGATGCGCTGGGCGGCTTCCTCGACAGCGTGGCGCTGGACGAGGCCGGGCCGCTGCCGCCGGCCGTCGAGTGGGTGGACGCGGACATGGCGCGCCACTGGCAGGTGTCCGCGGCGTTCCTCTCTATCGCGCTCGACGCGTGGCCGAAGCGGCTCGCCGAGCTTGGCCTGATCGACGTGATGGAACGCCGCGTTCGGCTGACCCGCGCGCTCGCAGCGCGGTGGGCCGAGCAGCCGCCCACCACGCCGTTGATTGCCGCCGGGTCGACCGGCGCCAGCCCCGCGACCGCCGCCCTGCTGGCGGCCATCGCGCAGGCGCCGCGCGGGCTGGTGGTGCTGCCGGGCCTCGATGTGACGCTCGCCGAGCCGGCGTGGGACGCCGTCGGAGACCAGCATCCGCAGGCGGCCATGAAGCGTCTCCTGGACCATGCCGGCGTGGACCGGGCGGCGGTCGAAGCGTGGACGCCG
>DATGIN010000013.1:0-8985 GCA_035295705.1 Caulobacteraceae bacterium | reverse complement strand
CCGATCGAGCGCATGGGCAGGCTGGTCGGGGCGCGGCTGAAAGAGGTGCTGGACGCCTACACCGGCGGCGAGGTCGAGAAGGCGCAAGGCGTCTGGGCTCGCGACGAGGAAGTGGACGAGCACTACAACAGCCTCTTCCGCGAGCTCCTGACCTACATGATGGGGGACCCGCGCACGATCACGCCGGGCGCGCATCTGCTGTTCATCGCCAAGAACCTGGAGCGGATCGGCGACCATGCGACGAACATCGCCGAGATCATCCACTTCGAGGTCACCGGCGAGGAGATGCCCCGCGAACGGCCGAAGTGGGACGAGCTTCCTCGCCGCGCCGGCCAGGCGACGCTGAGCGCGGTTCCGCCGGCCGCGAACAAGGAGAGCTAGGACCCATGACGCCGCACGTCTTGGTGGTGGAGGACGAAGACGCGCTGTCGGCGCTGCTGCAGTACAACCTCGACAAGGAGGGCTACCAGGTCACCGTCGCCGCCGACGGCGAAGAGGCCCTGGTGGTCGTGGACGAGACGGCGCCGGATCTGATCGTGCTCGACTGGATGCTGCCGAAGGTGTCGGGCGTCGAGGTCTGCCGGCGTCTCAGGGCGCGGCCCGAGACCCGCAACATGCCGATCATCATGCTGACCGCGCGCGGCGAAGAGACCGACCGCATCCGCGGGCTCGATACCGGCGCCGACGACTACATCGTCAAGCCGTTCTCGATGAACGAGCTCGCCGCGCGCATCCGCGCGGTGCTCCGCCGCATTCGCCCGGGGCTGGCGGACGATCGGCTGCAGCATGGCGACATCACCGTCGACCGCGTGGCGCACCGGGTGCGGCGGGCCGACTTGGAGATCCACCTCGGCCCCACCGAGTTTCGGCTGCTCGACTACATGATGCAGCACCCGGGGCGGGTGTTCACCCGCGAGCAGCTGCTCGACGCGGTCTGGGGCTCGGACGTGTACGTCGAGGCGCGCACGGTCGACGTCCACATCGGCCGGCTGCGCAAGGCGTTGAAGCGGAGCGGCGACGCCGACCCGATCCGCACGGTGCGCTCGGCCGGCTATTCACTCGATACGGCGGCGGCTTAAGGCCGGGCATTCTGCCCGGCCTGGCTGCCTTCGCCCTCAGAAACCTCAGATGTAGCGGCGCAGCGACCGGGTCAGCTCGGAAACCGCCGAGCGCTTGCGCGGCTGTTGCGGCTGGTAGGCGATGCGCGCGTGGTGCACGCAGTACGGCCCATCGCCGTCCGACCGGCGCCCGCAGAAGGTGAAGCTGTCCGTCGCCGGATCGCCGATCGGCCACTTGCACATGTGGGCGCCAAGCGTCAGCACCGTCGCCGACCCCGGCTCCTCGACGAAATAGACCGGCGGCGGCATCGGCGATGGCCGGGGCTCGAGGCGGCGGGGCGTCGCGTGCGAAATCGGACGCGGCGGACGCGGGGTCTTGAAGGTCGAGCGGCTCGGCTGCGACGGGGTCGCGCGCCCGGACAACCCCAGGCGGTGAACCTTGCCGATCACGGCGTTACGGGTCACCCCGCCCAGTTGCTTGGCGATCTGGCTGGCGGACAGCCCTTCCAGCCACAGCTTCTTCAGAAGTTCGACCCGATCGTCGGTCCAGCCCATGCCCGCGCCCTCCAGCCTTGCGACCTTAACGCCGGCAACCACCATATTTAGCGCCCCATGGCCGCGCCGGCGAACCATCCCTACTAAATATGGTAAACAAAAGGTTAACGGGCACAATGCAGCCGGGCGATCTATCCACAGAGAACCGCCAATCGAGTCACTATGTCGCGGCCGCGCGTGTGGACGCCGGGGGCCGGGGCGGCGGACGCGTCGAGTTGACAGGCCCGGCGTGCGCAGCGAAAAGCCCAGGCCTTCCTGGTCCCCGTCGCCTTCAAGCCGGCGCGGGGACGTTCCGCTTTTAGGGAGGCACGCCATGGCGGACGGCCAGGCGCCATCGCCCGACGCTCACATCATGGGAGTCTACAGCCGCGCGCCGCTGGCGTTCGACCGTGGCGAGGGCGTGCGCCTGTGGTCGACCGACGGCGACGTCTACCTGGACTGCGTGGCCGGCATCGCCGTCGACGCGCTCGGTCACGCGCATCCCAAGCTGGTGGACGCGCTGAGCCGGCAGGCCGCCAAGCTGTGGCAGGTCTCCAACATCTATCGCATCCCCGAGCAGGAGGCGCTGGCCGACCGGCTGTGCGCGGAGACCTTCGCCGACGTGGTGTTCTTCACCAACTCGGGGACCGAGGCGGTCGAGTGCGCGCTGAAGGCCGCGCGCCGCCACCACGCCGCCAAAGGCGACGCCGAGCGCATCGAGGTCATCGGCTTCGATGGCTCGTTCCATGGGCGCAGCTACGCCGCGGTGAACGCCTCGGGCAACGCGAGCTACCTCGAGGGGTTCGGTCCCAGGCTGCCGGGCTACCTGCAGGCGCCGTTCGGCGACCTGGACGCGCTCGAGGCGATGATGGGGCCGAAGACCGCCGCGGTGATCATCGAGCCGGTGCAGGGCGAGGGCGGCGCGCGAGCGCTGAATCCGGCCGAGCTCGACCGGTTGCGGGCGATGTGCTCCGACGCCGGCGCGCTGCTGATCTACGACGAGATCCAGTGCGGGCTCGGCCGCACCGGGCGGCTGTTCGCCTACGAGTGGGCCAATGACGCCGCGCCGGACATCATGTGCATCGCCAAGGCGCTGGGCGGCGGCTTCCCGGTGGGCGCCTGTCTGGCGACGGCGGAGGCGGCGAGCGGCATGACGGTCGGGTCGCACGGCTCGACCTACGGCGGCAATCCGATGGCGATGGCGGTCGGGCTGGCGGCGTTCGACGAACTGGTGAAGCCGGAGCTGCTGGCGCACGTGCGCGAGATCGCCGGCTATTTCACCCAGCAGCTCGCGGGTCTGAAGGACCGCTACCCGGACGTGATCTCCGAGATCCGCGGCCATGGCCTGCTGATCGGGCTGAAGGTGATCCCCAACAACCGCGAGTTCATGGTGCTGGCCCGCGACGAGAAGCTGCTCATCGCCGGCGGCGGCGACAACTGCGTGCGCCTGCTGCCGCCGCTGATCATCAGCCAGGCCGAGGCGCGCGAGGCGGTCGACAAGCTGGAGCGCGCCTGCGAGGCGGTGCGCGCCAAGGCCAAGGCGCCGGCATGAGCGCCCGCCTGGCGGCGCGGCCGCGCCACTTCATCGACCTATGGGACATCGCGCCGGCCAGCCTGCGCGCCATCCTCGAGGATGCGAAGGCGCGGAAAGCGGCCCGGGACGGCCGCCCCAAAGGGGCTCCTGACGACGACCAGCCGGCGAAGGATCGGACGCTGGCGATGATCTTCGAGAAGAACTCGACCCGGACCTGGTTCTCCTTCGACGCGGCCATCCGCCAGCTGGGCGGACACGCCGTCATCGCCACCAGCGCCGACATGCAGCTGGGCCGCGGCGAAACGATCGAGGACACCGCGCGGGTGCTGTCGCGCATGGTCGATCTGGTGATGATCCGCTCCAACACCCAGCAGACCCAGGAGCGGTTTGCGGCCGCCGCCGGCGTGCCGCTTATCAACGGGCTCTCGGACAAGGGTCACCCCTGCCAGATCGTCGCCGACCTACTGACCTTCGAGGAGCATCGCGGGCCGGTCGCCGGGCGGACGCTCGCCTGGATCGGCGACGGCAACAACATGTGCGCGAGCTTCACGCAGGCGGCGGCGAAGCTGGACTTCCGCCTGACCATCGCGGGCCCCGCCGCCTACGCGCCGGATGCCGCCGAGCTCGCCCGCGCCCGCGCCGCCGGCGCGCGCATCGATGTCACCGAAGATCCGCGCGCCGCGGTCAAGGACGCCGACGCGGTCATGACCGACACCTGGATCTCCATGGGCGACGAGGACTCGGCCGCGCGGCTGAAGGCGCTCGGCCCCTACCAGGTCGACGAGGCGCTGATGGCGCTGGCGGCCCCCGAAGCGGTCTTCCTGCACTGTCTGCCGGCGCACCGCGGCGAGGAGATGACGGCCGGCGTGATCGACGGGCCGCAATCGATCGTCTGGGACCAGGCGGAGAACCGCATCCACGCCCAGAAAGCCATCATCGCCTGGTGCCTTGGCGCCGTCGCCTAAGCGCCGCGCTCGGCTTCCTTCGCCTCGAACTCCTCGCGGGTCAGCCCGAACAGCAGGACGTCGAAGAAGCGCCCGTCGGTGAACACCTCGCGGCGCAGGCGGCCCTCTTCACGGCAGCCGAGCAGCGCGGCGTGGCGGATGACGGCGGCGTTCGTCTCCAGGCAGCGCAGGTTGTACTTCTGCAGCCGCAGCTCGTGGAATGCATAGCGCAGCACGATGCGCTTGGCCTCCAGCGCATAGCCTTTTCCGCGATGCTCCCTGGAGAGCCGCGTGCCGGTGCCGAACGTCCCGTTGCGCTTGTCCACGCCGCCGAGGTTGAGGCTGCCGACATAGTCGCCAGCGTGCGTCTCGATGGTGAAGATCATCGCCTCGTCGGTGTTCTTGAAGTCGGCGAACCGCTCGGCCCAGGCTTCGGCCTGCCCGGGCGAGCGCGGCAGGCCGATCCCCAGATCGAGGGTGCGCATCGCCTCGGTGTCCTCGCCGAACGCCAGCCAATGCTGGGCGTCGGCTTTCGAGAGGGCGCGCAGGCGGATGCGCTCGCCGCGCCAGAACGAGGTTGCGGTGTCCGGCGCCTGCATGCTTATCGCCTCGCTGGCGCGAAAGCGCCGCGCCTCCTATGTTGGCTCTGGAAGACCTTCAAGCACCCTAGACCGTCCCGGCGCCGGATGCCTGCGCCCGGCGAGCCACACCTTGCCCCTGACCGACGCGCGCCGCATCGAAGACGACCTCGTCGCCCCGTTCCAGATCGAGGGCCGGCCCGTGCGGGGCCGCATCGCCCGCCTCGGCTCGGTCGTCGACGAGGTTCTCAGCCGGCACGCCTATCCCGACGCGGTCGCCAATTTGCTGGGCGAAGCCTGCGCGCTGGCCGCCCTCGTCGGCGCGAGCCTGAAGTTCGACGGCAAGCTGATCCTGCAGGCGCAGGGCGACGGCCCGGTCGCTTACGTCGTCGCCGACTACGACACCGAGGGCGCGCTGCGCGGCTACTGCCGCTACGACGCCGCCCGCGTCGAAGCCATGTCGGGCGGCTATGCGCAGCCGGGCGCGAAGACCCTGCTCGGCAGCGGCCTCTTCATCATGACGCTCGACCAGGGCGACGACATGGAGCGCTACCAAGGCGTCACGCCGATCGAAGGCGAGACGCTGGCCCTGTCGGCGGAACACTATTTCGCCCAGTCGGAGCAGACGCCGACCCGGGTCCGGCTCGCCGTGGGCCGGGTGCAAGACGGCGCGCGGCCGCGCTGGCGCGCCGGTGGGCTGATCCTGCAGAACATCGCCGGCGACGACGCGCGCGGACCGACCGAAGACGCCTGGACGTCGGCTGAAGCGCTGATGGCGACGCTGGGCGAGGAGGAGTTGACCGACCCGGCGTTGCCCGCCGACCGGCTGCTCTACCGCCTGTTCCACGAGGCGGGGGTCCGGCTTTTCGAACCCAAGCGGCTCAGCGCCTTCTGCCGCTGCTCGAAGGAGCGCGTCGAGGGGCTGCTGCGCTCGTTTCCCGCCAGCGAGCGCGCCGGCATGGTCGAGGGCGACGGGATGATCAGGGTGACCTGCGAGTACTGCTCGCGCACCTATGCGATCGCGCCCGAGGCCGTCGGCTGAGCGCTTCGCGGCGCTAGCCGCCGGCGGGGTCCGGCTCGACCACCACCTTTGCGACGTGCCCGTGCCGCGCCAGCACGTCGGCCATCGAACGCGCCTGCTCCAGCGCCGCCTCGAGCGACAGGTAGATCGTGGTGATGGCCAGCGACGCGGCGCCATAGATTCGCCAGCCAGCGGGCGTCCGCACCACGCGGAAGGTGATCGCCTCGCCGTCGCCGGCAGGTGGGTCGGGCAGCATGTCGCGTCTCTCAGGCGTGCAGCGAGCCGTTTTGCAATTTTTGCAACTTCGGTCAAGATAAAAGTGCATATGCACGTAATGGCTGGACCAACCATCGTGATTGCATCTTGTGCGATGCCGCGGATTGCGCTTTCCTGAGACGACAAGGCGGAGGTAAACCGCCGACCCCAGGAACCGCACGCCATGGCCTCTTCGCCCAGGCGCTCGCCCACCACCGCCGATCCGACGGGCGAGTTCCCCTATGACGTGGTCACTTACGCCTTCCACCTGTTCGCGGTGCTGAGCCGCCATCGCGAGGCGGCGCTCGAGGAGGCGTTCCGGCCGCTTGGGCTCAACCTGGCGCGCTACCGGGCGCTGAGCGTCGTCGCGCGGCTAGGGCCGCTCGGGATGTCGGAGCTGGCCGATTTCAGCGCCGTCGACCGCACGACGATGACGCGGACCGTCGATCAGCTGGTCTCGAGCGACTATGTCTTTCGCGAAACCCCGCCAAAGGACCGGCGGCAGGTGCTGCTGACGATCACGACCTCGGGGCGCGCCGCCAACCAGCAGGCGCTGCGGGCCGTCTACCGGGTGAATCGCCGTGCGCTGGAGGGCCTCGACGAGGCGGACCAGCGCCAGTTTTGCCGCATGCAGCAGGTGATGGTGAAGAATCTGGTGCAAGATCCGCAGCTCGCGCGGCGCCTGATCGAGCACACCCGCGACAGCGAGCGCTAGCGCTAGTTCAACCGCCGACGCGCGCTGGGGAGATGCAGCGAAAACGGCGGGATCTCGATCTCGAACGTCGCGCCGGCGTCGGTGATCATCTGGTAGGCGCCGCGCATCTCGCCGGAGTCGGTCGGCAGCGGGCAGAACGACGTGTAGCGGAAGGCCTCGCCCGGCGAGAGCTTCGGCTGCTCGCCCACCACCCCCTCGCCCACGACGGTTTCCGTGCGGTTCAAGGCGTCGGTGATCAGCCAGCGGCGCGCCAGCAGCTGCACGGCCTCCTGCCCGTGGTTCTCGATCTCGACCGTGTAGGCCCAGACGAAGCGCTGCTCGAGCTCGTCGGACTGGTCGGGCAGAAAGCGCGGCTCGACGCGCACGAGGATGGCCCCGGTACGCGCCTCGTAGACCGCCCGGTCGCGGCCGGGGCGCGATTCGCGAAAGCTCGGGCCGGAGGAAGGACGGGGCGCGCGGCTCATGCGGCCGCCAGCGCGCGATCGATGTCGCGCCAGAGGTCGTTCGCCGCCTCCAGGCCGACCGAGAGGCGGACCCAGCCGGCGGTGAGCCCAATCTCGAGCCGCTGCTCCTCGGTCATCGCCCGATGCGTGGTCGTCGTCGGGTGCGTCGCCAGCGAGCGCGCGTCGCCGAGGTTGTTCGAAATGTCGATGATCTCGAGCGCGTTCAGGAAGCTGAAGGCGCGCCCCTGGTCGCCCAGGTCGAAGGCCACCAGCGTGCCGCCGCCCAGCATGTCGTTGCCGCCGCCGGTCATCTGCCGCCGCGCGATCTCGTGCTGAGGGTGGTCGCTCCGCCCGGGATAGCGGCAGGTCTTGACCTTCGGATGCCCGGCCAGGCGGTCGGCGAGGATCGCCGCGGTCTCGCTCTGCCGCCGCACGCGCAGGTCGAGGGTGACCAGCCCGTTCAGGAGCACCCAGGCGTTGAACGGCGAAAGCGCCGGGCCGGTGTGGCGGATCGCGTCGCGATAAGCCTCCTCGAGCAGCGCCTTGCTCCCCAGCACCGCCCCGCCCAACACCCGGCCCTGGCCGTCTATGTGCTTGGTCGCCGAATAGACGACGATGTCGGCGCCGAGAAGCAGCGGCTTCTGCAGGATGGGCGAGGCGAACACGTTGTCGACCACGACCTTTGCGCCCACCTCGCGGGCCACCTGCGCCACGGCGGCGATGTCGGTGATCTCGAGCAGCGGGTTCGCCGGGCTCTCGATGAGCACGAGCTTGGTGTTCGGCCGGATGGCCGCCTTCCAGGCGCCGAGATCGGCGGCCGGGACCATGCTGGTCTCGACCCCGAACCGCGGCAGCCAGTTGTTCAGGAGCCAGCGGTTGGAGCCGAACAGCGCCTGCCCGGCCAGCACGTGGTCGCCCGCCCGCACGAGGCCCATCATCGCCAGGTGCACCGCCGCCATGCCCGAGGCCTGGGCCCGGCAAGCCTCGGCCCCTTCCAGCAGCGCCAGGCGGTCCTCGAACATCTGCACCGTGGGGTTCGCGTAGCGCGAATAGATGTAGCCGGGCTCGCTGCCGGCAAAGCGGGCGTCGGCGCTCTCGGCGGTGTCGTAGATGTAGCCCTGGGTCAGGAAGATCGCTTCGGCCGTCTCGCCGAAGCTCGACCGTTGCGCTCCGCCGTGCACCAGCCGGGTGGCGACGTCCCAGGCGGTCGGGTCCTCGTGCGCGCTTTCGGCCATGCCGAGCGGCATGACCGCCGAACCGCCGAAGGTCAAGGCCGGGCAAGGCTGGCGCAGGCGTCGCCGGACGGCTAAGGATCGCGCCCTCCCCTCCCCCCCGCGCACCGGAAGAGCCCTCGCCTTGGCGCAGCCTGGCATCGAACAGCTGACGGCGCTCCTCGCCGGCGCCTTCGGCCGCCCGGTGGGGATCGGCGCCACCGAGCGCCTGGCGCCCTGGTCAGCGATGCGCTGCGCGATCGAGGGCGACGGGGAGGTTCCCGCCTCTGTCGTGGTCAAATGGCTGCGCGACGATGCGCTCAGCGTCCGGATCGATCCCCGCCAGGTGGCGACCGAGCGCGCGGCGCTCGAGTTCCTCGCCGAGATCGGCTTTCAAGCCGCCCCGCGCCTGCTCGCCGCCGACCTCGCCGCCGGCGTCCTGATCGTCGAGGATCTGGCGCCGCGGACGCCGCTCGCCGACCAGCTCCGCGCTCGCGGGCCCGAAGCGCTGGGCGCCGAGCTCGTCGCTTTCAGCCGCACCATGGGCGAGCTGGGCGCCGCCACGCGGGGGCTGAAGGCGCGCTACCGGGCGATGCGCGCGCGCTATGGCGACGTCGACGCCAGCGTGGGGCGCGAGCGCGGCCTAGGCCCCTATTGGCCCGTCGCCAGGGAGCAGCTTGCGGCGCTGGGCC
>DATGIN010000012.1:0-8391 GCA_035295705.1 Caulobacteraceae bacterium | reverse complement strand
GCGGCGTCTGCAGCGTGACGTCCGCGTCCGGATCGATGCCGAGATCGCCGGGCTTGACCCCGTCCAGATAGGCGACCGCCGCGTCGACCGCAGCCTTGCACCCTGCAAGGGTTTCGAGACCCTCGGCGCGCGGGTAGGGGTTGCCGCGCAGCGTCCCGACCGCGCCAGCGCCGTGGAAGATCGCCTGCATGACCTGGAAGCTGAACGGGAACATATCCTCGTAGAGGCGGAAACTGATCAGGTCCGCCTCGGCCTTGCCGACCGAGCTGCAGTGCGCTTCGGCCTTCGCCAGCACGCCGGACAGAGCCGCCAGATGCTGGCGGAAGACCGGGACGGACACGTCGTAGAGGGAAAGCGACATCGTGAGCCTCAGGCGTTCGACAAGGTGCGCGACGGTCTAGCAGGCCGCCTTTGCGAGCGTCGAGGGCCCTCTAGGCGCGACGCCAGATGAAGTCGCCGTCGTCGCCGGGCGTCGCCTCGCCGCCGGTCCCGATCGGCTCGATCTCGCCGTTCGTGAGGAAGGCGATCGCGCCGGCGTCAGCGGCTGGGACCTTGGCGAGAAAGCGCTGTCCCTCGGGTCCGCGGCCGACGATGGTCGCAAATCGCGGGCGGCCGTCGCGCTCGTAGAAGACCGTGTAGGTCTCGATCACCCCGGGACCGGCGTAGGCCTCGGCCAGCGCGGGGGCGGGACCGCGCAGGGCGTCGGCCTCGGCCTGGAAGTCGAACGACCGCAGCACCGCCTCCGGCGCGAAGGGCTCGCGGCCGAGCAGGATCGTATGGTTCGTGGTGCAGATGCCGCCGTTCGCAAACAGCAGGCCTAGGCGGCCCTCCTGTCGCAGGGTCAGCACCATGCTGACCACCGCGTGGCTCATGTAGTTGCCGATCGGGCCGCCGCCGAAGGTCAAACCCCCGAACACCGTCGCGGGCTTCGCCGCCGGCCAATCCAGAATGCGGCGCGCCATCTTGGGCACGCAGGGGAAGCAGCTGTAGAGCTCGACGTGGTCGAGCGCCGCCGCCTCGACACCGTTCAGCCTCAGCGCCTGCTCGATCGAGACCGCCATCGAGGGCGATCGATCGTAGCGATCCCGGGCGAGAACATCGTTCGGCTCGCGCGCCGCCGCGCCTGCGCCCACGTACACCAGCCGCCGCTCGTCCAGGCCGGCTTGCCGCGCCGCAGCCAGGCTTGCGACGATGAAGCCGGCGCCTTGGTTGACCGAGCTGTTGGCCACCATGAGCTTGTTGTACGGGAAGGCGATCGGACGGTTTTCCGCCGACGGAGTCGTGATCTCTTCCGCCGACGCGGGCTTGCGGATCCAGGCGCCGGGATTGTTCGCCGCGACCTTCGAGAATCGCGCCCAGATCTCGCCGCTCTCGGCCTGCGCCTCCGACAGCGTCTGGCCATAGGCCGCCCGTCCGGCATTCTCGTACAGCGGATAGACGTCGACGGGGACGAGCAGGCTGTAGCGTTGGCGCAGCGACGGGGGCGCGCGGTTGGCACCTGCGCGCATGATGTTGTGATCGGAAGCGTCGCCGCCGGCAGCGGCCGCGGCGCGCTGGGCGGCGGTGCGCAGAGCCTCGCCGCCCACGACCGCGGCGGCGCCGATCTCGCCGGCGGCGATGCGTTGCGCCGCCTCGTTCAGAAGCAGGATGGGGCTGTCGCCGCTGGCGTAGGCGGTCTTGTAGCAAAGCTTGGGCGTTATCTGGAGCGCCTCGGCGAGCGGCGCCGAGAGATCGCCCAACTCGCGGAAGGAGATCTGGTCGACCAGCGCCAGCGACTCGAGCTTGCGGATCCAGCCGCCGCCTGCGTCGCTGTCCGCGGCCTTAAGCGCAGCCAGCATCAGCCCCAGCGGATCCAGCCCGTCGGCCGGGGTGGCGGGCCGATCGCTCACCTGGCCGACGCCGACGATGACGGGGATGCGGGCGGGATCGACGGTCATGGGTCCAAGGTCCCTGGGCTTTCCGATACCAAGTCACTGCCGCGCCCGGTCCGGCGGCGCAAGGCGCCGCAGCGGCGCCGCCCGGCGGCCGGCTCCGCCTCGCGCGGCCAAGCCTGACAAGCGCAAGGCCGCCGGCCTATAGTCGACCGCGGCCGAGGACAGGAGGAGACGCCGATGTCAGTGACGGAAGTCGAGATCGAAGCTCCGGACAACATCAAGCATGGCGACGTGACGGTCTCCGACGGCCTGCGCATCCACTACCAGGAGGCCGGCGCCGGGATCCCCGTCGTCCTGCTGCACGGCTACACGAGCTGTTGCGACGCCAGCTGGTTCACCGACGGAATGGCGAAGGAGATCGCCCGAACGCACCGGGTGATCGGAATCGACGCACGCGGGCATGGCCGCAGCGAGAAGCCGCATGATCCCGCCAGGTATCCGGCCGACAGGATGGCGACGGACGTGATTGAAGTGCTCGAGGCGCTTGGCGTCGAGCGCGCCCACTTTCATGGGTATTCGATGGGCGGCGGACTGGTCGCGCAGCTGATGGCGCGCCGCCCGGACCTCTTCATCACCGCCGGATTCGGCGGCTCCGGCGTGCGGGAGACCGACGAAGCGCTGGCCGCGCAGGCCGCCGAGCGCGACCCGAAAGGCCTCGATCCCGACCAGGACCGCGGCCGGGCGGCGCTTGCCGCGCGCCCCGATCGCGACAACGAGGCGTTGAAGGCGGTGCAGGATGGCCCGCAGGCGAAGCCGTCCACGGCGCCGCCGCTCGACCTGACGACGATCGCGTTCCCGGTGCTGGCGGTGAACGGCGAGTTCGATACGCCGGTTTCGAAGACCCAGCGCATGCAGCGCGAGCTGAAGGACTTTCGCGCGGTGATCCTGCCCGGACACGGCCACAACACGGTCACCACCGCGGGCTTCACGCCCCGACTCTACATCGACACGGTCGCGGGCTTCGTGCGCGAGAACGACCCGGCCTAGTTCGCTCCGGCTGCCGATGTGGGGGCGGACGAACGGGCGGCGGAGGCGCGGTTTTCAGCTGCGCCGCTACGCGCCAGGTCGCGGCGGCGCCCGGGTTCTGCAACACCGCTGCATCAATTGGCGGCTAGCTACAAATCGACTATCGGCAAATTGAATCAACCCACTCGCGCAGGGCGCCTTCGCGCGGCCGCCGCGCGCCAACCAGGAAAAAGGAAGGTCTGATGCCGGCGCCGCGCCGACGCTTTCGATGGGGGTTCGTCGTCCTGGCGGCTGTCCTTGTCGTGCTGCTCGGCCTGGTGTGGATGTTCTCGCACCAGCCGGCCAAGCCGCAACGCGCGCCGGGCGTGCCGGTCACCGTGGTGCGCGCCAGCCTCGCCGACGTGCCGGTCAGCGTCGACGCACTGGGCTCGGCCCAGGCCTGGAAGAGCGACCTGATCAACACGCAGGTGAACGGCATGCTCACCTGGGTCGCGGCCGAGGGCGCCAACGTGAAGGCCGGCCAGCCGCTGGCCCAGATCGACCCCGGCCCTTACCGCGCGGCCCTGACGACGGCCGAAGGCGCGCTTCGTCGCGACCAGGCGGTGCTGGCCGGCGCTGAGGTCAATCTGGCTCGCTTCCAGGCGCTGGCGGCGCAGGATTCGATCGCCAAGCAGCAGGTCGACGACCAGGCGGCGCTGGTCAAGCAGGATCAGGGCGCCGTCGAGCTGGACCGCGGCCAGGTCGCGACGGCGCAGCTCAACTTGCGCTACACGCGCATCGTGTCGCCCATCGATGGCCGTGTCTGCGTTCGACTGGTCGACCCGGGCAACATCGTCAACACCTCGCTCACGACCGGTATCGTCAGCGTCAACCAGATCAGCCCGATCGCGGTGACCTTCACCGTGCCGCAAGGCGATTTCCAGCACCTCGCACAGGTGTCGGACGGATTCCGCCGTCCTCTCCCCGCCGTCGCGCTCAGCCAGGAGACCGGCCAGCTCCTTGGCGAGGGCGAAGTGTCGATCGTCGACAACCATGTCGATCCGTCGACAGCCACCGTCGAGCTGAAGGCGCGCTTCCCGAACGATGCGGCGACCCTTTGGCCCGGACAATTCGTCAACGTCCGCCTGACCCTGCAGACGCTGTCGCGCGTCGTGACCATTCCCGCCGCTGCGGTGAACGAGGGGCCGAACGGGTCCTACGTCTATCTGGTCGGACCGGGCGAGAAGGCGGTCATGCGCCCCGTCGTCGTCGCGACAACCCAGAACAACCTGGCTGTCATCACGCAGGGGGTCCGCGCTGGAGACTTGGTGGTCACGGACGGTCAGATGACGCTGCGCAACGGAATGCCTGTGCTTTATCACGGGGTGGCGGCGGGAGCCGGTCCGTGAACCTCTCCGCGCCTTTCATCCGCCGGCCCGTCGCCACCTCGCTGATCGCGGCCGCCGTGCTCGTCCTCGGGATCGTCGCCTACTTCAACCTGCCGGTCGCGGCGCTGCCGAACGTCGACTTTCCGACCATCCAGGTGAGCGCCAACCTCCCCGGGGCGAACCCCGAGACGATGGCCTCGAACGTGGCGACGCCGCTCGAGCGGCAGTTCTCCAGCATTCCGGGACTGACCCAGCTCACGTCGTTGAGCTCCACCGGATCGACCAGCGTCACCCTGCAGTTCGAGCTGTCGCGGAAGCTGTCGGACGCCGGCCAGGACGTGCTCGCCGCGATCAACGCCGCCGCCGGCCAGCTGCCTTCGAACCTCCCGAGCCCGCCCCAGATCCGCAAGGTGAACCCGGCCGACTCGCCGATCATGATCATCTCGTTCACGTCCGACACGCTGCCGCTGGCGACGATCGACGACTACGCCGAGAACATCGTGCTCAGTCAGGTGTCGCGCATCGACGGCGTCGGCCAGGCGTTCGTGGGCGGCCAGCAAAAGCCGGCCGTCCGCATCCAGATCGACCCGGACAAGCTCGCCGACATGGGTCTGCAGATCGACGCGGTCCGCGCGATCATCGCCAGCGAGACGGTCAACCAGCCGAAGGGGCTGATCAACGGCCCGCAGAAGGCGCTCACCGTCTACGCAAACGACCAGATCATGAACGTCGACGCCTGGAACGACCTGGTGGTCGGCTACCACAACGGCGCCGCCGTTCGGCTGCGCGACATCGGGCGGGCGGTGCAGAGCGTCGAGAACGTCCAGACCGGCGCCTCCGTCTACCCCGGCATGGCCAACGACGACCCTTCGCTAAAGGGCGGCCGTGCGGTCCTCTTGATCATCTTCAAGCAGCCTGGCGCGAACGTCATCAAGACCGTCGACCTGATCAACAAGGCGCTGCCCGGCCTTCGGGCCGACATCCCGCCATCGATCAACATGCACGTGATCGCCGACCGCACCCAGACCATCCGCGCGTCGGTGCGCGACGTGCAGCTGACGCTTCTGCTCACGGTCGTCCTGGTGACCGGCGTCATTTTCCTCTTCCTCCGCGACGCGCGCGCCACCCTGATCCCGGCGGTCGTGATCCCCATCTCCCTGCTCGGAACCTGTGCGGTGATGCTGGCTGCCGGCTTCAGCCTCGACAACCTCTCGCTGATGGCCATGTCGATCGCGGTCGGGTTCGTGGTCGACGACGCCATCGTGATGGAAGAGGTGATCTGGCGGCGCATCGAGCACGGGGACAAACCGTTCGACGCCGCGCTCGCGGGCGCCGGCGAGATCGCGACCACCATCCTCACCATCTCGATCTCGCTCATCGCGGTGTTCACCCCGCTGATGTTCATGGGCGGGGTGGTCGGCCTCTTGATGCGCGAGTTCGGGCTTACGCTCAGCGCCGCGGTCGTGGTCTCCATCGGTCTGTCGCTGAGCCTGACGCCGATGCTCGCCGGCCACTTTCTCAAGCAGCCGCAGCCGGCCGGAAACGCATTCATCCGCGCGCTCGAGCGCGGCTTCGGCTGGATCGAAAGCCACTACGCGCGGGCGCTGGACGTGGTCCTGCGTCACACCCGCCTAACGCTCGCGATCTTCATCGCCACCATCGTCATCGCGATCGCCATGTACGCCGTGGTCCCGACCAGTTTCTTCCCGCAGCAGGACACCGGCTCGCTGAACGGCGCCTTCGTCACCGCGCAGGATTCCTCGTTCGATCATACGCAGCAGAAGGCCCGACAGGTGGCGGCGGTCCTGCAACGGGATCCGGCGATCTCGGTGTTCGGCGTGTTCGTCGGGGGCCAGGGCGTCAACCAGGGCAACCTGTTCATCACCCTCAAGCCCAAGGATGCCGGGCGCAAGGCGACGGCCGACCAGATCATCAACCGCCTGCGCCCGAAGCTCGCCCGCCTGGTCGGCGTGCAGGCGTTCCTGCAGGCGTCGCAAGACATCAACATCGGCGGCCGCGCCTCGCGCGCGCAGTACCAGTACACGCTCTCCGACGCCGACCTGACCGAGCTGGACACCTGGGCGCCGAAGCTGACCCAGGCGCTGCAGGGCATGCCGCAGCTGCGCGACGTCAGCTCCGACCAGCAGAGCCAGGCGGCGGCGGTGGATCTGACCATCGACCGCGCCGCCGCGGCGCGCTTCGGCATCTCGCCCTCGGCGATCGATTCGGCGATCTATGACCTGATCGGCCAGAACGAGGTCGCCCAGTATTTCACCCAGACGAACTCCTACCACGTCGTCCTCGAAGGGCCCCCCGCGATGCAGGCGTCGCCTGCGATCCTCGGCCGCATCTTCCTGCTCTCGCCGATCACCAACCGTGAGGTGCCGCTCTCGTACCTGGTGAAGAGCAATCCGGACGCCACCGCCAGCCTGACCATCAGCCACCAGGGGCTGTTTCCGGCAGCCACCATCTCGTTCAACCTCGCGCCCGGTGTGGCGCTGGGGCAGGCCACGCAGGCGGTGGATCAGGCGCGCGCCAGGCTGGGCGCTCCGGCGACGTTGCAGGGCTCGTTCCAGGGGACGGCGCAGGCGTTCCAGCAGTCGCTGGCGTCGGAGCCGATCCTGATCATCGCCGCGCTGGTCGCCGTCTACATCATCCTGGGCATCCTCTACGAAAGCTACATCCACCCCCTGACGATCCTCTCGACGCTCCCGTCGGCGGGACTGGGCGCGCTGCTCGCGCTGGTGCTCGGCGGCCAGAACCTCAACGTCATCGGCATCATCGCCATCATCCTTCTGATCGGCATCGTGAAGAAGAACGGCATCATGATCGTCGACGTGGCGCTGAGGCTCGAGCGAGAGGAGCATGTCCCGCCAAGAGAGGCCGTAGCGCAGGCCTCGCACCAGCGCTTGCGGCCGATCCTGATGACCACCGCATGCGCCATGCTGGGCGGCCTGCCCATGGCGTTCGCCTTCGGCACCGGCTCCGAGTTCCGCCAGCCGCTCGGGTTCGCGATCGTGGGCGGCCTGCTCGTCTCCCAGGCGCTGACCCTGTTCACGACGCCGGTCATCTACCTTTACCTCGACCGTCTGCGGCGGAAGGAAGCCGGCGAGGAGGGTGGTCCGGAAATCGCGGCGGAGCCGGCCCCGGCCGAATAGGGCTATCCCGGCTTGGTTTCGGCCGCGGCCATCAGCGCGCGGAGCGCGCGAAGATGCGCGTCCAGCGCCTTTCGCCCGGCGCGCGTCAGCGACAGCCAGGTGCGCACGCGCGACATCGAGGCGCGCTTGTCCAGGGTCACGTAGCCGGCGTCTTCGAGCTGCTTCAGGTGCTTGCTCAGCACCGACTCGCTCACGCCCACGATCTCGCGGACGGTCGCGTAGTCCATGGTGTCGACGCCGGACAACAGGCAGCAGATCTGCAGCCGGTTCGGCGCATGGATGGTGGGGTCGAGCGCGGCCGTCAGGGCGCTGCTCCAGCGCCGAGCTCGCTCGCCAGGTCGGCCCGGTAGGCGCTTTCCCATAAGAAGCCGGCCGCCGTGACGACGACGAAGGCGACCGGTGCGGCCGCCAGCGGCGCCCAGCCCAGGCCTGGCTGGTAGCGCAGCCAGACGCTTGCCAAGAGCAGCCCCGATGTTGCGACCGCAAACCCCAGGGCGACTAGCCGCGTTCGCCCGCGCCGCCAGCCGTTGATCCAAAGGCCCGTGTGCCTTCGGTAGGCCTGCATGAGAAGCACCAGCCCAAGGCAGAAGAGCGCGATGTAGGCGTCCGCGATCACGGGGCCGGCGGCCTGGACGGCGATCAGGCCGGCGACCAGCAGGCCAAGCGCCGGATGATACCAGCGCGGCGCCCGCGCGCGGTCCGCGAGCGCCGCCTGGGCTTGCGCGACGTCGTTCAGAGCCGAGCGGGGTGTCTCATCACTTTCCATAGTGGAAAGTGTGCGCGTCACTTTCCAACTTGTCAAGTGAAGCCTCGAAGGGCGCTGTCGCGGCGCCGGTCGTCCGCCCGGCCCATCGGCAGGCGCTATTCGGCTGACCTCGCGGGGTTCTCGGAGAGGAACTGCCGCCAAGGCTTCGTGCGGGGGTGGATATACCGGTGAGCGTCGTCGCCGGTGTTGGCGATGAGATC
>DATGIN010000011.1:0-23100 GCA_035295705.1 Caulobacteraceae bacterium | reverse complement strand
ACTTTGCGTGGTACTTCTGCGGAGGCTGGACATAGGCGCCTCCCGGAAGGTCCACGCTGAACTCGCTCTCGCCCGCCGCCAGCGCGCGTGCATTGGCCTCGCTCCACGGCAGGAAGTAACGGCCGATATAGGCGATCAATGGCCCCAGCGTCGGCTGCAGGCTCGCCCAGGTCTCGAACGGCCCGTCGTCTCGCGGCTCCAGCATCCGGTGGCACCAATCGAGCACCGCAGGCCCGCGGCCGCGCATGGCGGCGCCGCACGTCGGGTCGACCGAGCACTCGTAGAGCTGCAGCGCCAGGCCGAAATCGCCAAAGCTCGGGCGCCCGCCGAACAGGTACTTCCGCGCCGCGAGGTGCGGCTCGAGGATGTCGATGAGCTCGAGGTAGTAGGCAGTGATCAGCGGCGCGTTGGCCGGGCTGGATCCCACGAAGGCGCCCCGGCCGGTCATGCGCTGCTTGATGGCGGCGGCGCGGGCCGCCACCTCGGCCTCTTCGCCGTACGGGAGGCTGAGCCTGGCCAGCACCAGCGAGGCCGCGTCCTGGTCTACCGGCGCGTACCAGCGGTGATGGAACATCAGCTTGTTGCCCCACTCGTCGCCGAACTCCTCGATGAGCGCCGAGAGAAACGCGAGCGCCGGGTCCTCAGGGTGAATCGAGGGCGTGGGATGCCTGGCCTCGACCAGCTCGATGATCGGGGTCGAGTCCTGCACCCCTTCATCATCGGGCGTCGCTACGGTCGGCACGATGGGCAGGCGGGCGTAGCGGCGGTAGTCGTCGTCGTTCTCCGCTCGGCGGGCGATCCACCGATGTGGCAAGCCCTTGTAGCGAAAGTAGGACCGCACCTTCACCGAGTACGGGGACATCTCCGAGCCGAAGATCCGCCACACGCCCTGACCCATCGTCTCTCCTCCCGGGATGAGCGAGAAGACCAGTCCGATGAGCGCGGTGCAACCCGCCGCCAGGGCTGGCTGGGCGGGGCAAAAGCCGCAACCGGGCGGCGGACTCATGCGTTTTTCAGGGGCAAACGCGGGCGGTCCCCGGCAGGGGAACCTGAACCGTCGTTTCCATGCGTGCGGGCGTGCGCATGCGGCCGGGGGGCCTTTTGAGAACGAGGCGGCTGCAAAGCGCGCCGCCCCTAAAGGAGTAAGAACCGTGAAATTGCTTCTCTCTGCCAGCCTCGCCGCTGCATCGCTGTTCGCCGCTCTGCCGGCCATGGCGCAAGGCGTCTACGACCGCACCGCCAACCTCGAGCAGCGCATCGACGACGGCGTGCAAACCGGACGCCTCACCTACTCGGACGCGGACTCGCTCAGGGCGCAATTGCGCGACATTCGCCGCGAGGAAGCCCGCGATGACGCTGACGGCATGATGAGCTGGGAGCGTCGCGATCTCGACCGCCGGCTCGACCGGCTGTCGGACCGCATCACTGAAATGACCGACTACGACGCCTACTAGGGATCGATAGGCCGGCGCGTGCGACGCTCGCGCCGGCCGCCTTCCGCCACACCGTCTCGCGTTGCGCCGCACGCCGGGGTAGGTCACGGCCTGGCTATGCGGAGGCAAGCGAGATGATCACCATCACGGCCTTTCGGTGGGTCCCGCCGTTCGCCCGGGGGCTGGTTCGCGATCTCAGGGTCCGCTGGGCGCTAGAAGAGGCCGGCATCCCGTACGAGACGCGCCTGATCGAACGCGGCGAGGACCAGCAAAGCGCCGAACACCGCGCCCGCCAGCCGTTCGGGCAGGTGCCGGCCTTCGAAGAGGACGGGCTCGTGCTCTTCGAGAGCCGCGCTATCGTGCTGCACATCGGCGAGCGGTCCGAGACGCTCTTGCCCCGTGACGCCGGCGCTCGCTCGCGGGCGGCGCAGTGGGTGTTCGCGGCGCTGAGCTCGATCGAGCCCCACCTGATGAATGTCGTGACCGCCGAGGTGTTCGCCGCCGGCGAGGAGTGGGCGCGGCTGCGGCGCGACGGCGCGCGCGCGTTCGCCACCCAGCGGCTGGAGGCGCTGGCCGACGCGTTGGGCGACAAGCCTTACCTTGACGGCGACCGCTTCACGGCCGGCGACCTCATGATGACGACCGTGCTGCGGATCGTCCCTGAACTGGTCCGCCGCCCGAACCTCGAGGCCTATGTCGAGCGCTGCACCGGCCGCCCAGCGTTCGGCCGCGCGCTCGCCGCGCAGTTCAGCGACTTCCGCCCCGACGAGGCAGCCTAACGCGTTTGCTCCTCGGGCCGCGGCGAGCGGCTCGGCCCGCCGCCGGCCGGCGCCGCCAGGCGCCAGACGATCCAACCGGCGAGCGCGAAGGCGGCGCCCAGCATCCACCCGGCGAGCACGTCGGTGGGCCAATGGACGCCGAGGTAGACGCGGCTTACGCCGACGGCGACGATCGTGACCGCGGCGGCCCCGAACCAGAACAGCTTGTGCGCCCGGCGGCGCTCGAAGCTGGCGGCGACGCTGGCCAGGCTCAGCCAGAGCGCCGCGGACGCGGTCGAGTGGCCGCTCGGGAAGCTGTGGGCGTACGTCACGATCCCGGGCAGGGCGAAATCGGGCCGCGCGCGGCCGTACAACGCTTTCAGGGCTTCGTCGGCGAGGAGCGCACCGGCGACCACGCCGGCGAGCAGCACCGCCCGCCGCGGCGCGCGGTGGAAGACGAGCGCCGCCACCGCCAAGAGCGTCGCCAGAACGACCAGCGTCGTGCCGCCCAGCGCGCTCACGTCGCGCAGCGCCTCGCCGAGCCAAGGCGGTCCGATGGCCGTATGCGGCTGGCCGGGCAACCGGAGAGCCTGCATGATCCGCCGGTCGAACGCGCCGGTCTCGCCCTCGGCGACCTCGCCGCCCAGGGTCAGGACGGCCCAGATGGCCGCCGCGATCGCGAGGACGCCGACGAGCACGCGCAGCTCCAGCGCTTCGAGCGCTGGCCGCAGGCGGGCTGGAACGGCCATGGCGAGGCGGCCGCGCGGCGGCTAGTGGATTTCGGCCGACTTGCCCTGCGCGGCGCGCAGCTTGTCGATATTGAAGCCCGGCTCGCGGGCGGCCTCGATGATCACCCGCTCGCGGCGCTGGATCAGGCGGGCGGCGTCGTGCACCTGCGCGGCCACGTCGTGCGGGATGACGACGGCGCCGTGCTGGTCGGCGTGGATCAGATCGCCGTCGCGCACGCGCATGCCGGCGACGTCGACGGGGCGACCGAAGTCGACCACGTGCACGAACGCGTGCGACGGGCCGATGCGGTCGGCCAGCATCTGGAAGCCGTCGGCGATGTCGGGGATGTCCCTGACGCTGCCGTCGGTGATCAGTCCTTCACAGCCCAGGCCGCGGTGGATGGAGGAGTTCACCTCGCCCCAGAACGCCCCATGGCCCCGCCGTTCGTCTGCGTCGTGCATGACGACCACGGCCGGCTTCGGGCCGGCGTCGATGTAGGCGTAGTACGCGTCGGACACCTCTCGCGCCTGGCCGCGCTCCAGGTCGTTGGGGTGGGCGCTGCGAATGGTGGCGGTCCGCGCGATCGCGACCAGCGGCTTCAGCTCCGGGCGCGTGCAGACCAGAGGCTGGGTCGTGTAGCCGTAGCCCCGCCGCGCCGGCGCGAGCACCTCGAGCGCGTTGCAGACGGTGGGGGTATCGAACAGTTGCAGCTGCTGGCGCAGCTCTTCGGTCAGGTCAAACACGGGGGCTGCTCGCGTCCAAACGTTGATGACCGGCGTTCCTACGCGATCTTCGCCCGATCTGTCTTCCGGCGAAGCTCCGCAACGACGCTCGTTGACGACTCTGCTCGCCGGCTCGGCCGGCGCCTCGAGGCGCAGCCTCGGTCGACCGCACGCGGATGCCGCCAACGCCGGCTGCTTCGCCTCCGATGTCTCGCGCCGATCGCCGGACCGGTCGTCGTCGCCGATGCCGGCCCCGCCTGCCGGCAGCCGTCACGGCGTCCGGACCGGGCGCCAGACGAAGCCATCCCCCGCGCGGGCGATGTGGCCCAGACCGGGGAACGGGAAGTGCGGGGCGAACACCAGCGTCCCGTCCGCCGCAAGCTTCGTCAGCTCGGCCCGCCGCGTGCGCGCCCCGGCGGCGCGGTCTTCGTCGAAGTCGATGGTCCAGTCCGGCTTGGCGAGGGAGATGATCGACGAGTGGGCCACGTCGCCGATGTCGATCAGCCGCGCGGCCCCCGACCGGATCTCGTACCCGACGTGGCCGGGCGTGTGGCCGTAGAGGGCGATGGAGGTGATCCCCGGCAGCACCTCGCCGCCCGGCTCGAACGTGCGCACCTGCGGCGCGAGCGTCTTCACCATCGCGGCGGCTCCCGCCTGCGCCTGCAGCGCGGCCCATTCCCGCGCCGACATGCGCACGACGGCGCTCGGCAAAGCCCTCCACCCTTCGGCGGTCAGCAGGCCGCCGATGTGGTCGAGGTGGCCGTGCGTGATGAGGACGTCGGTGACGTCGGCGGGGGCGACCCCCGCGAGCGCCAGGCTCCGCAGCACAACGCCGCCGTCGCTGGGCGGCAGCCCGGCGTCGATGAGCACGACGTGGCCGGGGAGCCGCACGAGCAAGGCGTCGACATCCAGCAGGACCACGTCGGTCGGAGCACCGGCCTTCGCAAGCAAGGCGGTCACTTCGCCGCGGGTGGCGTTCAGTCCGAACACCGTCCCATCGTTCGCCGCATGCCAGCCGCCGCCGCGCAGCGCCGCCAGTTGCAGGGCGCCCAGCCGGAATGCCTTCGCGTCCGGAGCGACCGGCCGCGGGCCGTCGTCCGCCCGGCCCGCCAGCGGGTTGGCGACCAGAACCAGCGCCGCGGCCAGCGCCAGCGCGAACCTGGCGAGCGGCATGGAACGGCTCGCTTGCCGCCTAATTCATCCGCTCGACGATGATCGCCGGCGCCATGCCGCCGCCGGCGCACATGGTGACCAGCCCGCGGCGGGCGCCGCTGCGCTCGAGCTCGTCGACCATGGCGCCGATCAGCATCGACCCCGTTGCGCCGATCGGGTGGCCGAGCGCGATCGCGCCGCCGTTCACGTTCACCTTCTCGCGGTCCAGGCCGAGGTCGCGGATCACCTTCTCGACCACCACCGCGAACGCCTCGTTGATCTCGAACAGGTCGATGTCCTCGATCTCGAGGCCGGCTTTCTTGAGCACCTTGCGGATCGCCGGACCCGGTCCGTTGAGCATCAGCGTCGGGCAGTCGCCCTGGTTGGCCATGGCGACGACGCGGGCGCGGGGCTGAAGGCCGTGGCTCTTGGCGTACTCCGGCGAGGCGAGCAGCACCGCGCCGGATCCGTCGACCACGCCCGACGAGTTGCCCGCATGGTGGACGAACTTGATGTCCACATCCGGATACTTCTGCAGGATCAGGCTGCGGAACGTGGCGCCGGACTCGTCGACCTTGATATCGGCCATTTGCTCGAACGCCGGCTTCAGCGCAGAGAGCGCCTCCAGCGTCGTCTGCGGGCGCGGGTATTCCTCGCGGTCGAGCGCCCGGGTCCCGTCCTCGTGGTAGACCGGCACCAGGCTCTTCGCGAACCGGCCTTCGCCGATGGCGATGGCGGCGCGGCGCTGGCTCTCGACCGATAGCCGATCGAGCGCTTCGCGCTCGATCCCTTCGATGCTGGCGATCGCGTCGGCGCAGATGCCCTGCTGGGTCTGCGGGTGACTGGCCCTGAGGCGCATGTTGCCGTTGTCGAACACCGGCGAGGCGCCGGGCGTGGGCGGCGGGCGGCCCTTGCCGCTCATCAGCTCCGTGCCGCCGGCGACGACGAGGTCGGACATGCCGGACATGATGGTCGCGGCGGCGAAGTTCACCGTGGTGATCCCCGAGCCGCAGAAGCGGTCCAGCGTCACGCCGCTGCTCTTGACGTCATAGCCGGCGTCCAGGGCCGACATGCGGCCAAGGTCGCGGCCTTGCAGGCCGACCTGGCTCGAGGTGCCCCAGATCACGTCGTCGACGTCGGCGGTGTCGATCTTGTTCCGCTCGGCGAGCGCTCGAAGCACGGTCGAGCCGACCTGCTGCGGGTGGATCTCGGCCAGCGCCCCCTTGCCGAGCTTGCCGATGCCGCGCGGCGTTCGACAGGCGTCGATGATCCAGGCTTCCGACATGGGACTCCTCCTTGGCGCTTTAGGCAGCCAGCTTGCGCCGGCGCAAACGTCGAGCGCAAGGCGGACGCAAGGTCAGGCTGCGGTGCCTGGACGCGGGCTCAGCGCCAGGGTCGCGGCGCCGAGGAGCGCGGCGAGCGCGGAGCCGGCGAGAACGCCGATCTTCGCCGCCGCCGCCAGCGCCCCGCCGCCGAACGCCTGCTCGGCCAGGAGCAGCGACAAGGGGTCGCCGATCCCGCACAGCAGCGCGGCCGCGACGAAGCCCAGGCGCCCCGCATCCGCTGGCGGCCGCGCGACCCGCGCCCACTCGGCCAGCCAGACAGCTGCGACGATCCCCGCCGGCTTGGCGAGAGCCAGCGCCAGCGCGACGCCCAGAAAGACGTGCAACGCGACCCGGCCGCCGAGGTCGGCGGTCAGCGAGACGCCGGCCGCGGTGAAGGCAAACAGCGGCAGCGCCGCGTAGCTCGACCATGGCTCGACCGCGCGCTCGGTGCGCTCGGCCGGCGAAAGCAACCGATCGGCGGCCGCAGACAGGTTGCGGCTGGCCCAGTCCCACAGCGGCTCCCGGTCAAGACGCGCTTCCTCGCCCGCCCGCTTCAGCTCCCGCTCGGCGAGCTCCAGCTCGGCGAGCGCGTTCGCGGCCTGCGCCAGCAGCGGCGCGGGTTTCGGGACCGGCCGCGGCGGCAGGAAGGCCGCGAGCGCGATGCCCGAGAGCGCCCCGCCGACGCCGGCCTGGTGCAGCGTGAGCCAGAGCCCGATCGTCGCCAGCACGTACGGCCAGGCGGCGTACACGCGCCAACGGTTGATGACGGCCATGAGCGCGATCGCGCCGGCGGCGGCGACCAGCCACGGAACCTCGATGCCGCGCGGATGAACCAGCGCCAGGATGACCATGGTGAGAAGGTCGTCGACCACCCCGAAGGCCGCCACGAACAGCTTCAGACTGGACGACGCGCGCGACCCGCAGAGAGCGAGAATCCCCAGCGAGAAGGGGATGCCGGTGTCGATCGGCACCGGCCAGCCCGCCTGCGCTGCGCCGCGGTTCAACACCAGATACGCGAGCGCGGCGGCGGCCGCGCCGGCGGCGGCCGCGAGCGCGGGGGCCGCCGCCGCCCGCCAATCGGCGAACGACCCTTCCCGCGCCTCGCGGCGGATCTCGAGGCCGAGGATCAGGAAGAAGATCGCCAAAAGGCCCTCGGAGCACCACTCGCCGACGCTGAGGCTGAGGCCGCCGCCCGGCAGCGGGCCGACGCCGAAGCGGGCGCCGACGAAGGCCTGGTAGAGGCCAGCCAGGGGGCTGTTGGCGAGAACGAGCGCCGCGCCGGCGGCGATCAGCAGCGCGATCCCCGCCGACGCCGGCAGGTTGGCGAAGGCCCGGGCGGTCCGGCGGACGCGCGCCCCCACCGGCCGATCGATCCCCTCCAGCATGGAGTAGAAGTCCCAGGCGCCGTCGTAGCGGGACCCATCGACGAAGATGGTCGGCGTCGCGGTCACGTGGTTACGTCGCCCCTCGGCGTAGTCCTCCTCGACCCGGCGGGCGAGCTTGGGGTCCGCAAGGTCGCGCTCGAAGCGCTGGATATCGAGGCCGATCGAGCGAGCGATCTCCAACAGCTTCGCGCGGTCGATCGGCGGCTCGTGGGCATAGAGCGCGTCGTGCATCTCGTAGAAGCGGCCCTGGCGTCCGGCCGCTTCGGCCCCGATCGCCAGAAGGGTCGCGCCGGGATGGATGCGCTCGTTCGGGAAGTGCCGGTAGGCGTAGGCGAGGCGATCGCCGAGCGTCTGCCTGAGGCGTTGGAACACCGGCACGAGGCTGCGGCAATACGGGCACAGGTAGTCGCCATAGAGCACCACGGTGCTTCGGCCCCGCTCGCGGCCGCCGCGCACGTGGTCGCGCCGGTCGTCGAGCGGTCGCAACAGCCGGCGACCCGCCGCCTCACCCGCCATCTTGCCGCCGGCCTCCCCTTTGACAGGAGCGGGCGAGGTTACTCGTCGAAACCGACGAACACGACCGCCTCGTCCACGTCCTTGCGTTTCGAGACGACCGCGTTGGCCGGGAAGCTGTCGTCAGGCCAGCCCATGGCGACGCAGATCATGATCACCTGGTCGTCGGCGATGCCCGCGTGCTCGCGCACCACCGGCGACTGCATGATGCCCTGGCTGTTGATCACGCAGCCCAATCCCTTCGACCAGGCGGCGTTGACGAGCGCATTGGTGACCGCCCCGCAGTCGAACGGCGCAATGTCGCCGCCATGAATCGAGCGGTCATAGGTCACCACGATCGAGACCGGCGCGTCGAACTGGCGAAACCCGCGCAGCACCCAGTCCTGGCGGCCCTCCTTGTCCTCGCGCGCGATCCCCATCGCGCCGAACAGTTGCTTGGCGATCTCGATCTGCCGCTCGCGGTGTGCGCCAGCGTAGGCGCCGTGGCCGCGGAACTCGCGCGAGTCGGGGACTCCCGCGAGGTTGCGCTCGGTGTTGCCCTTCCGGATCCGGTCGAGCGGCGGCCCGGTGACGACATAGAAGTTCCACGGCTGGGTGTTGAGCGAGGACGGGGCGCGCATGGCCATGGCGATGACCTCGCGGATCAGGGCCTTCGGCACGGGCTTATTGAGGAACCCGCGCGTGCTCCGCCGCCCCAGCACCACCTCGTCGTAGGTCGGTCTCGAACCCACCGCTCGCAAGCCTCCTGCACCTGGATCGGCTCCGGCTACAGCATGGTTCGTTTGAAGGTAAGCCCGACGCCGCGTCAGGCGGCGCGCGCGCTGAAGCGCCAGCCGCTCGGCGCTAAAGAACGCTGACCAAGTGCCCGCCGTCCACCGGGATGGTGACGCCGGTCATGTAGGCCGAGGCGTCCGAGGCGAGCAGCAGGAGCGGTCCGTCGAGGTCGGACAACTCCCCCAGGCGCCGCATGGGAATGCGCTTGATCATCTGCGGCGCGTAGTCCGACTGCAGGAATTCGCGGTTGAGGTCGGTCTCGATGTACCCCGGCGCGAGTGCGTTCACGCGGATCCTGTGACGCGCGAGCTCGGCCGCGAGGCTCTCGGTCAGGCGGATGATCGCCGCCTTGGCCGCGCCGTAGGCCGCCGTGCCGGGCCCCGGCCGGAAGCCGGTGATCGATGCGGTGTTGATGATGTTGCCCCCGCCGAGCTCGCGCATGCGGCGCGCCGCCGCCTGCGCGACGGTGAAGACGCCCTCGGCGTTCACTTTGAACACCTGCCGCCATTCCTCGAGCGGGATGTCGATGGCGAGCGCGCCGGACGGGACGCCGGCGTTGTTGATCAGGATGTCGAGCTTGGCGAGCCCGCCGATCACGGCCTCGACCGCCGCCGCGTCGGTCACATCCAGCGTGACGGTTTCGGCGCTGCCGCCCGCGGCCCTGATCTCGTCGACCAGCGCGTCCAGCAGCTCCGTGCGCCGCGCGGCGGCGATGACGTGCGCGCCGTTCGCCGCCAGGAGCTTGGCGAAATGCCGCCCGAGCCCGCTGGACGCGCCGGTGACGAGCGCGGTTTTGCCGGAGAGATCCACGTGCATCGGCGGCCCTTGCGATGGTTCGACGTCGGGCCCGCAGACATAGCCGAGCCCGGCCAGACGTCGAAATCCAGACCGCCGCGGCTCTAGGCGCCCTTCGCCGCCCGCGCGCGGGCGGCCGGCCCCGGCTCGCCGAACGCGATCAGGTTGCCATCCGGGTCCTTGACCACGAAGCCTTGCGGCCCGAACGCGTCGCGCTGCAGCGGCGTGTCGAACGTCGCGCCGGCCGCGAGCAGTTCCAGGTAGAGCGCCTTCGCATCGCCCACCCGGATCGACGCCTGCAACAGCATCGGCTCGCGCGCGCGCACGTCGGGCGCGATCGCCTGGCCGTGGACCAGGCGAAGCGCCAGCACCGCCCCGCCCCGCGCCACCTCCGCGTAGAACGGCGGATCGCCGGACACCTGGTTGGCGGTGAAGCCCAGCGCGCCGACGTAGTGTTCGACGGCGACGCGGACATCGGACACGTAGAGCATCGGGACGGCGAAGAGCACGCCCGGACCAAACGGCGACGGGGCCGGCCGCTCGTCCTCATGCCCGGCGCGGGCCTTCAGGTCCGCCCAGCTGTCGTAGCCGTTCTGGCGCGCGACGATGCCTTGCGCGTCGGCCAGCTTGAACTCCGCCGCCAACACCTGCCGATCGGACAGGCCGGCGAACTTCGGCAAGGTTTCGCGGGCCACGCAAGCCAGGTGGTAGGAGCGCTCGCGATGCAGGCGGACGAGCGCCTTCGCCTGCTTCTTCAGGTTTTCGAGACTGGACATGGTTCGGCTGCCTTCATGTTGAAGCAGGCGGGCATGGCCCAGTCGGCCCCGTGGCCGATGCGTCCTGCGGGCAGCGCCGCCATGCTCCGGCAAGACCGCCTCGGTTGTCAACGTGCGAGCTTGCGGCGTTCGGAGCCGGCTCGGTAGGGTCTGACCTCTAGGCAACTGTTTCTTTTGAAGGGCGGGCTCCGGCCATGGCAGGCTCTCACGTTCACCACCGGCGCGTAGCGCGAAAGGACGAAGGCGCGGTGCTCGTCTCCGACGAGCACGTCGGGTTCAACGGCTGGCTGGCGGTGCAGATCACCAGGGGCGTCGGTTCGATGTGGTGCGCCTACGCCTTCGGGGCGCTCGCGCTCATCAGCCTCCCCGACGCGATCCACCAGGGCGTCTTTGCGACGGTGAGCTGGCTCTCGCAGACGTTCCTGCAGCTCGTTCTCTTGTCCGTCATCATGGTCGGCCAGCGGGTGCTGGCGAAGGCCTCGGACAAGCAGGCGCTGCAGACCTTCAAGGACACCGAGGCGGTGCTCGAGTTGACCGACCAGGTGCACAAGCTGATCGAGATCAACAACCGCCTTACCGACGAGATCCACGGCGCGACCTTTCGGAGCCCGCCCGCGCCCGCGTCGGCCTGAGCAAGGAGCCGCCCATGCAAACACGCCGCCTCGGCGCCTTCGGAGACGTCAGCCGCCTGGTGCTCGGCGGCGGCGGGATCGGCCAGGTCTGGGGCGCGACCTCGGGTGAGGAAGCGAAGGCGACGCTCTGGGCGGCGGTCGATGCCGGCATCACCCTGATCGACGCGGCGCCGATGTACGGCTCGTGCGAGGCCCTCATCGGCGAGACGTTCGAGGGTCGCCCACCGGCCGGCCTGCGCTTCACCAGCAAGTGCCAGCTCGGCTCGCCGCCGCGCGGTGCGGCGGCGGCGCGGCTGGCCGCCTCGGCCGAGGCCAGCCTTGCCGCCATGCGGCTTCCGCGGCTCGACCTCTTCTTCCTGCATTCGAACATCTGCGCCGACGACTACGTCTACGCGCGCCGCGCCGAGATGCAGGACCAGTTCGCGACCCGCTGGTCGATCTATGTCGACGAGGTCATCCCGGCCATGGAGGGCCTTGTCCAGGCCGGCAAGATCGGCGCCTGGGGCCTGACCGGTACGGGCGTGCCGGAAACGATCATCCGCGCCCTGAACCACGCGCGAAAGCCGGCTGCGGTGCAGGCGATCGCCAACCTCTTGGACAGCGCGGGCGGCATCCGGAGCTACGCGGAGCCGGCGAGGCCGCGCGACATCATCGCCGCGGCCGCCGACGCGGACGTCGGCGTGCTCGGCATCCGCGCCGTGCAGGCGGGCGCGCTCACCGACGCCATCGACCGCGAGCTCTCGCCGAGGCATCCGGATCGCCTGGACTACGAGCGGGCGAGCCCGTTCCGCGCGCTTTGCGCCGAGCTCGGCGTCAAGCCGGCCATGCTCGCGCATCGCTACGCGCTCGCGATGCCGGGCGTCGACGCCGTGGTGCTGGGGGTGAAGAACCGAGCGGAGCTGGACGACTGCCTCGCCGCCGAGGCCGAGGCGCTCGACCCGGCGGTTGCGGCCCGCATCGACGCGCTCGGCTTGCGCGAGCCGGCTTAAGCGCGAGGATCGGCGCTGTCGCCAAGGCGGTGTCGGCCCGCCCTCGGGGCAAGGGTGAGGGCGGGCCGATTGCCCCCAGCGCGCCCGCGGTTGGGTCTCTGCGCGGCGCGGCGCGTGAAATACCGCGGCCGACGGGCTCCGGCTTGGACTGGCCGGACGCCCGAATTGGACCGGGCGGACCTCTTTCGCCCGGCCCGGAGCTTCCTCCACTCCACGCGCTGAGCTAGACAGCCGCGCTTCATCGCTTCGGAGATTCTCGATGGGTTGGTCGGTCAACCGGCCGACGGGGCTGACGTTTCACCGTTCGGGCCTCTCGACCAAGGGCTACACGCTCTTAACGCCGCACGGCGACGCCTCGACCTACCTCATCGACCTCGAGGGGCGCATCGTGCACCGCTGGACGTTCACCCACATCAAGCCCGGCTACGGCCGGCTGCTGGACAACGGCCATCTGCTGATGACCGGCTCGGACGTGAACCTGCCGAAGCCGCCGCCCGACGAGCCCACCAAGCCGCCGCCGCCGCTGGCTCAGCACGTCACCCGCCTCGGCGGCTATCACACAACGCTCTGCGAGGTGGATTGGGACGGGAACGTGGTCTGGGAGTACGTCAACCCCTTCCAGCACCACGACTTCCACCGCTTCGCGAACGGCAACACGATGGTGCCGGAGTGGGTCGAGGTGAGCGAGGACCTGCACAAGAGCGTCCGGGGCGGCTTCTCAAGGCCGAGGGAGAGATTGCCGCGCCTCCTGGGCGACGACCTTGTCGAGGTCACGCCGGACAAGAAGGAGGTCCGCCGCATCCAGACCTGGAAATTGCTCGATCCGAAGAAGGACAGGATCGAACCGCGGGCGATCCGCTGGGAGTGGACCCACATCAACGGCATCGACGTGAACGAGAAGGGCGACATCGTCTTCTCGGCCCGCAACTGCGACCGGGTCTGCGTGATCTCGGGCGAGACCGGCGAGATCAGCTTCAAGTTCGACAAGGTGCACGGCCAGCACAACCCGACCTGGCTGCCGAACGGGAACATCCTGGTCTTCGACAACGGCCACGACTCTTCCAAGCTGGTCGAAATCGACCCGGCGAAGAACGAGATCGTCTGGACCTTCCGCGGACGACCCTCGCAGCAATTCTTCTCCGGCCACATCTCCGGCGCCTCGCGGCTCTCTTCCGGCAACGTGCTCGTCTGTGAGGGCACGAGCGGGCGCCTGTTCGAGGTGACGCGCGCCGGCGAGGTGGCGTGGGAGTGGATCAACCCGTTCGTGAACAACAACTCGAGAGGCGACCCCACCGTCAGCATCTACCGGGCGCACCGCTACGATCCCGACCATCCCGCGCTCGCCGGCCGCGACCTCGACCCCGACCGCTTCGGCAACCTCAACCGGCTGAACGGGTTGGCCTAGCTCTCGCCCGAGGAGAGCCGCGAAGGCGGCGCTCGCGCCGGCGCGGCGTTCGATCTAGTCTGCCGCTTCTGCGCGAGGAGGCCCGCCCATGTTCGATCTCGAGGCGTTCGTGGAGTCCTGCCGCCGGGTGATCGCCGAGCCGCATGCGGCCAAGGCGATCTTGGAGCTCATGCGCGAGGCGGTCGCCGACCCGGACGCCGTCGCCCAGGGCGTCCCGGCGCTGCCGCCGAAGACCGGCGTGCTCGACGCGCCGATCTTCCGCTCGAGCGAGATGACGGTCCTGAACGTGACGCTTCGCCCGCATGCCTGCAGCATCGCGCACAACCACCGCATGTGGGCGGTGATCGGAATCTACAAGGGCGAGGAGGCCAACACCTTCTATCGCCGCGGTGAAAAGCGACTGGAGGCGGCCAACCGGCGCACGATCCACGCGGGCGAGGCCCTGCTGCTGGGCGCCGACGTCGTGCACGCGATCGAGAACCCGCTCGATACCCCGACGCTCGGCCTGCATGTCTATGGTGGCGACCTCTTGGGCGCCGAGCGCAGCATGTGGAGCCCGGACGAGAAGGACGAGCGCGCCTACGAGCTCCCGCAGTTCTACCACTGGTGCAACGACCTCGCCGCCGCGCGCCGCGCCGAACGGGAGCGCGCCGCCGCAGCGGGTTAGGTCGGACCAGCGTTTAGTCCTTCCACGGATCAATCCTGCAGGAATATGGCCTCGAGCGGCTCGCCGAAAAGGCGTGCGATGCGGAACGCAAGCGGCAGGCTCGGGTCGTACTTGCCGGTCTCGATGGCGTTCACGCTCTGGCGCGAGACGTCGAGTCGATCGGCGAGCTCGGCCTGGCTCCAGTCTCGCTCAGCTCTAAGGGCCTTCAGCCGGTTCTTCACTGGTAGCGGCGCCAGGCGATGACGAAGCCAGGACCAAGGCAAACCGCCCAGACCACGAACGCCGCCCACGCCGGCACGTAGGGGACGATGCGGAACATCTCGAGGAAGCCCCAGACATTGGCGATGGCCAGCATGCCGCCCGTGGCCCAGAGCGCCGCCTCGGCGAAGACGAGGCGTTGGAGTTCGTCTGACTCCTCGCGCAGGTAGAGACCCATGACGACGATCGCGCCGATCAGCGGAATGGCTGGGGCGACGGCCAACGACGCGGCCCAGACGCCCGTTG
Source organism: Caulobacteraceae bacterium (assembly GCA_035295705.1). GTDB lineage: Bacteria > Pseudomonadota > Alphaproteobacteria > Caulobacterales > Caulobacteraceae > Poindextera. The sequence continues at coordinate 8,541 of DATGIN010000011.1, read as the reverse complement.
GTCTTGCGCTCGCCCAGGCGAACAACACCCCAAGCAGGACGGCGACGTAGAGCGCCATGACGGCCGCAAAGCGCCGCGAATAGCGCAGCATGGCTGCGGTTTGCCGCATGCGCATCTGCCGCCGCCCGGCCCAGGCCGCAGTGAACGCAACCGCCGTGACGATCAGCGCGTAGACAAGCGTCGTGACGCCGAAGGCCCACCTGGGCGCGTGGATGAGCCTGAGGTAGTGGGAAACGAAGAAGAAGCCGCCCACCGCCGCGCCGGCCCCCACGAGCACGATCCCGCCCGTCGCGAGCAGCCCTCGAAGCACGGATCCTTCCGGCGCCGCATCTGAAGCGGCCGCAACCTGACGCGCCATCCCGCAGCACCCCTGTCAGCTGTGTAAAGGAAGCTTGTCCTCAGAAGGTCCAGTTGTCAAGTGAACTTGACAGTCCGTCGATCGGGAGGCGCCGCGCGGACCCAACTTGACGAAGCTGCTGGCTCCGGTTAAAATGACTGACCAGTCAGTTTTTATAGATGCCGATGCCCAAGATCACCGAAGCCAAGCGCGACGCCCGCCGCCAGCAGATCCTGGACGCGGCGCTGCGCTGCTTCTCGCGCGACGGCTTCCACGCCACGACCACCGCCGACATCGTGCGCGAGTCGGGCGTCAGCCAGGGGACGCTCTACCTCTACTTTTCGACCAAGGACGAGATCATCGCCGCTCTCGCCGACGACCGGCGCCAGAGCAACGCGCTCATCGCCGCGCTGGCCGAAGGCGAGGACAGCGCCGTCCAGGGGCTTGCCCTGTTGTTCGACGTCTACGCCGCCTCGCTATCGGACAGCCGCCGCACCGACGAGCGGCGCGTGGGCGTCCAGGGCTGGGCCGAGGCGCTGCGCAACCCCGCTATCCGCGCCAGCGTCACCGCCAACCTGAACGCCGTGCGCGCGGAGATCGTGCGCCTCGTCCAGCGCGGCCAGGCCGCCGGCCACATCCGCCGCGACGTCGATCCCGAGGGCTTCGCGCGCACGCTGACCGCGTTGTTCCAGGGCCTCATCCTGCAGACGTGCTGGGACGAGCCCCTCAGCCTCTCCGTCGTCGGCCCGGTGATCAGCCAGATGACTTTGAGCCTCTTCACCGACGCGGGCCGCCGCGCCGTCAACGCCCAGCCGAAGGAATGACCCCTATGGCCATGATGACCGACACGATGACCGCGCCCGCCGCCTTCCAGGGCCGTCAGCGCCGCCGCTGGGGCGTCGCCCTGAAGGCGATGGGGCGCCTGTTCGCCAACGGCGAGGACACCGCCCAGGTGTTCGAGATCATGCGGGCCCTCAACGGAGACGCGAACGCCAGGAACTACGACCGGCTTTTGCGCACGCCCGGCGGCGGAAGGCTCGCCTACGAGCACGTCGAGCTCGAGCCGCGGCTGATGGACAACGCCTGGCTGGACGCCTTCGCCCCCGGCACCGTGGGCGCGGCCTATCGCACCTTCATCCGATCCGAGAACCTGTCCGCCGGCGGGCTGGCGGATGTCAGCCGCCAGGGGCAGGTGAACGTCGATGTCGCCCACCCATACGCTTGGTTCGGCCGGCGGATGCGCGATTCGCACGACCTATGGCACGTGCTCTCCGGCTACGGCCGCGACGGCCTGGGCGAGGCCTGCCTCGTCGCCTTCTCCTTCGCGCAGACCGGCGGGCTGGGCTGGGCCTTCATCGCCACCGCCGCGATGCTCCGCGCGCCCAGGCAAGCGCGCAAGCTCGTGCGGCGCGCGGTCTGGCAGGGCTATCGCCGCGGCAAGGCGGCGAAGTGGCTGCCGGGCGAGGACTACATCGCCCTGATGAACGAGCCGCTCGAGTCCGCCCGCGCGCGCCTGAACATCACGCCCGCGACCGTCTACGACGCCATCCCCGCCGAGATGCTGCGGCAGTAAGGGCGGCGGCCCCGGTAGGCTCAGCTGACCCGGGCGTAGGTGTCGGCGCGGGCCCGGTAGAGCTGCCAGAACGCGTCGGCGATCCGAGCGCCCTCGATCGCGCCTTGCCCGCGGTCCGACGGCGTCCCCTGGACCATGCCGGCTATCATCACTTCGCCGACGTAGACCCCCTCGCCGGCGAGCCGCGTCGCCAGCAGGCCGACCAGCTTGTGCTTGGCGGCGTTGGCGAGGGCGACGCCGCTCGCGCCAAGCGCGATGGCCGCCTGGTCGATCTGGGGGTCGAGCTCGCCGAACGCGCCGTTGGTCACCAGCACGGCGCCCTTGGCGGCCCTCAGGTCGGGCAGGGCCTCCTGGACCGCGGCGACCAGGCCGGTGACCGCCACGTCGAACACCCCCGCGACCGCGATGGTTTCAGCGCCCATCAGGTCGCCCAGGCCGACGCCGCCGATGGCGTTCCAGTGCAGGACGGCGACCGGCCCGAGCGCCGCGCGCGCCGCATCGATCGCCTCGCGGATCGACGCGGGGTCGCCGGCGTTGGCGCGAAACGCCGCCGCGTTGACTCCCCTGGCCTTCAGCGCCTCCACGCCGGCGCCCGCCCGTTCCGCGCTGCGCGCCACCAGCGCCACGGCGAACCCCTCGGCGCCGAACCGCTCGGCGACCGCGGCCGACACGCCCGGCCCATAACCTACGACGACGATCGTTCCTGGCATCGCCTTACCCTTGCTGTGGCCAGAGGCTCTGTCGAGTCGCTATCTCGGAGCCGGGCAATGGATGCTCTGCCGACTGCGCCCGCGCCGCGCGGTTGCCAGGGGGCGGTCGGCGGCTAAGCTCGGCGGCGGACCGGCGCAGACACGGGAGCTCGCCATGGCATGGAAGCCAGCGACGTTTGCGATCGTTTGCGGGCTTGTCGGCGGCCTTGCGCCAGCAGCGGCGGCCGCCCCATCCCTGACCTTCGTCCCTGGCTCGACGGTCAAGCTGTACCAGGTGAACGGCGACTGCGATTGGGAAGCCTGGGACGCCAGCATCAACCAGTCGCCGCCCACCTGCGTCCGAACCGCCAGCCAGACCGCGACCCGGGCTGACGTGCTCGGCGACGACGTGCCGGTGGTGTTCGAGCACCGCGGCGAGATGCTGATCACCTTCGGCGACACCTTCGGCGCCGACAGCACCCGCTATCCTGAGTGGGTCTCGTTCGAGAACACGTTCCAGTGGGCGGCGCACGACCCGATCGCGCGCAGCACCAGCACCGATCCCGGCGCGCCGCTGCAGCTGGACTTCTTCCTGGACGGCAACCATGCGCTCGAGGTCCTGCCGAAGACGTCGGGCGGCGTCGCAGTCCCCATGGGCGCCGACGACGTGCCCAGCGCCGGCGTCGACATTGGCGGCCAAGCCTACCTCGCGGTCACCACCGGCACGGTCTCCAGCGGCGGTCAGCACGACCACAGCGGCGACTACGCCCAACTGGTGCTGTTCGACGAAGCGAACGCCAGCTTTACCGCCGGCCGCGTTCTGTCTCCGGCCGGCGGCCATTTCGTCCGCCCCATCTTCCGCCTCGACCCGGCGCCGGCCAGCGCGCCGGGGACCCAGTCCGTATGGATCTTCGGCATCCCGAGCGGCGGAACAGGGATCTATCTCTCGCGCATCCCGGCGGAGGACTTCTGGACCGGAACCCTGCCGGCCGGCGGGCCTGGGCAAACGCAATACTTCTCGGGCCTGCAAAACGGAGCGCCCTCCTGGCAGCCGACCGACTCCGCCACCCTCCCGCCGATCGTCAGCGCCGCCGACCCCTCGAACCCCGACATCCGCTATGCCAGCGTGACCTACGTCGAGGGGCTCAAGCTGTGGGTGATGATCTTCGACAACACCGGCAAGACGAACCCGAACAGCGGGATGTACCTGACCTATGCCGCGCAGCCCTGGGGCCCCTGGAGCCAGCCTCAGCTGATCTTCAACGCCTGCCGCGACAACGGCTACGGCCGTTTCATGTTCTACTATTACGCCACAGCCAAGGATAACGACTGTCCCGCGGCCGCGCCTGGCGCGCCGCGAAGGACGGGGTCTTCCGGCCCCGCCGGCCCCACCGCGGGCGACCAGGCCAAGAATATCGCCACGACCACGCGCGGCATCGCCTACGGGCCGGCGATCGTCGATCGGTTCACCACCATTCAGGGCCGGACGCTCAAGCTCTATTTCATGCTCTCCACCTGGAACCCGTATGCCGTGGTCATGATGCAGTCGGCGTTCCAGATCGGCTGCCCGGTGGGCGGGGGAAGCTGCTCGACGCCCCGCCCTGCCCCGCCCCCGCCTGTCCGTCGCGCCCCAAGACCCCGCGCCCGCGCGCTCCGCGCGGGGATGGTGGAATAGGAAGGCCCTGCGGAACGCTCTCCAGCTGTGCTAAGCTCGCGCCCCTTGGCACCCAACGGAGCAATCGCATGAAGGCGCACGTCATGAACCCGAAGTCCCTCAATCTTCGCAAGGTCATGACGCGGAATGCGATGTCTCAACCTGGGGATTCTGGCGCACGTCGACGCCGGTAAGACCAGCCTCACCGAACGCCTGCTCTTCGAAGCCGGCGTCATCGACGCCGTCGGCAGCGTGGATGCCGGCAACACCCAGACCGACACGCTGGCGCTGGAACGGGCGCGCGGGATCACCATCCGCGCCGCCGTGGTCTCGTTCGCCATCGGCGAGACCACCGTCAACCTGATCGACACCCCCGGCCACCCGGACTTCATCGCCGAGGTGGAGCGGGTGCTGGCGCTGCTGGACGGAGCGGTCCTCGTCATCTCCGCGGTCGAGGGCGTGCAGGCGCAGACCCGCGTGCTGTTCGCCGCCCTGCAGCGGCTCGGCGTGCCGACGCTGTTCTTCATCAACAAGATCGACCGCGCCGGCGCCGAGGACCATGCGCTGCTGGCCAGGATCGGCGAGCGGCTGACCCCGAACATCGTCGCCATGGGCGAGGTCGTCGACCTCGGCCTTCGCCGCGCCACCGTCCGCCCCTTCGGCCCCGACGACCCCGCCTTCGCCGCCGGCCTCGCCGAGCGGCTGGCCGAGAACAATGAAGAGCTCCTCGCCGCGTTCGTGGCCGGCCGCACGCCGCCCTATCCCGCCCTCCACGACGCCCTGGTCGCCCAGAGCCGCGCGAACCGCATCCATCCGGTCTTCTTCGGCTCGGCGATCACCGGCGCCGGCGTCGAGGCCGCGCAGGCCGGCATCGTCGACCTGCTGCCCGCCCCGCCCGCCGACGCGGCTGCGCCGCTCAGCGGCGCGGTCTTCAAGGTCGAGCGTGGGCCGGCGGGCGAGCGCATCGCCTATGCGCGCCTCTGGGACGGCCGCATCGACGTGCGCGAGCGGCTGTCCGTGCACGGCGAGGAGCGCCGCGTCACCCGCATCGAGGTGTTCGACGACGGCGCGACCAGACAGGCGGATACGCTGCCGGCCGGCCGCATCGGCAAGCTCTGGGGGCTAGGCGACATCCGCATCGGCGATCCGCTCGGCGCGCCGCGCCCGCGCCCCACCCGCCACTTCGCCGCCCCGACGCTGGAGACCGTCGTTCGGCCCGTGCGCAGCCTGGACAAGGGGCGCCTCTTCGCCGCCCTCGCCCAGCTCGCCGAGCAGGACCCGCTGATCGCGCTCCGCCAGGACGACCTGCGCGGCGAGATCGCCGTCTCGCTCTACGGCGAGGTGCAGAAGGAGGTGATCCGCGACACCCTGGCGGCCGACTTCCACGTCGAGGCCGACTTCGCCGAGACCACGCCGATCTGCATCGAGCGCTTAGCCGGGGAAGGCGCCGCGCTGTGGGAGCCGCCCTACCCGTTCATGGCCCGCGTGGGCCTGAGGGTGGCGCCCCGCCCGCCGGGCGCCGGCGTCGAGTTCGCGCTCGAGGTGGACGTGGGCTCCATGCCACAGGCCTTCTTCACCGCCGTCGAGGACGCCGTGCGCGAGACCCTGCACCAGGGCCTGAACGGCTGGGACATCCCGGACGTCTACGTCGCCATGACCCATGTCATCCGCTACCGCCACTATGCGACCAGCACGCCGGCCGAGCACCGGCGGCTGACGCCGCTGGCGCTGATGCAGGCGATCAAGCGCGCCGGGACCATCGTCTGCGAGCCCATCGACCGCTTCACCCTCACCGCGCCCGAGCGCGCCCTCGCCGCCCTTCTCCCCGAGCTGGCCAAGCAGGAGGCGGAGGTGGACGGCCAGTCGGGCGAGGGCCGCGCCGCCGTGCTGGAAGGCGAGATTCCCGTCCGCCGCGTGCACGCGCTCCAACAGCGGCTGCCGCTGCTCACCCAGGGCGAAGGCGTGCTCGAGACCGGGTTCAGCGGCCACCGCCCGGTGAAGGGCGACTCGCCGCGCCGCCCCAGAACCGACGCCAACCCCCTGAACAAGGAAGACTACCTGAAGAATCTCGCCCGCCGGCTCTGAGCGGCCTGCTCGACCTTTCCACCGCCACACTCGAACGTCATGGCCCGGCTTGTCCGGGCCACCCAGAAACACTGAGCTCCCTCCTGGCATTCCTCCGTCTCTGGGTCCCCCGCACTCCGCTTCGCTCCGGCGGGGGATGACGACTAGGATTTAGGGCCCGCGCCCCTTGGCGGGCTGGGCGGTCAAATTCTGCGCCGGGCTTCGCCCGCGGCGCCGGCAGATGTTAGGACGGCGCCCGCAGCCGCCGTCAAAGGAGCCCTCGCCATGCGCCGCGCCGCCGTCGTCGCCCCGATCCGCACCGCGGTCGGCAAGTTCCAGGGCGCGCTCGCCCCGCTCACCGCCGGCGAGCTGGGCGCAGTGATCCTGAAAGCCCTTGTCGAGCGCACCGGTATCGATCCCGGCGACGTCGACGACGTCATCTTCGCCCAGGGCTACGGCTCCGGCGAGGCGCCGTGCATCGCCCGCTGGGCCGCGCTCGCCGCCGACTTCCCGATCGAGACCCCCGGCTACCAGCTCGACCGCCGCTGCGGAAGCGGCCTGCAGGCGGTGATCGACGCCGCCATGATGGTGCAGACCGGCGCGGCCGACGTCGTCATCGCCGGCGGCGTCGAGAGCATGTCGAACGTCGAATACTATTCCCTCGACATGCGCGGCGGCGCCCGCGCCGGCTCGGTCACCCTGCACGACCGCCTGGCGCGCGGGCGGGTGATGAGCCAGCCGATCAGCCGCTTCGGCGTCATCAGCGGCATGATCGAGACCGCGGACAACCTGGCGCGCGACTACCAGATCAGCCGCGAGGCCTGCGACGAATACGCCGCCATGAGCCACCAGCGGGCCGCCAAGGCCTGGGCCGACGGCAAGTTCGACGACGAGACCGTGCCCGTGACCGTGCCGCAGAAACGCGGCGAGCCGATCGTGTTCGCGCAGGACGAGGGCGTGCGCGCCGACGCCACGCCTGAGAGCCTCGGCAAGCTCCGCCCCATCGAGAAGGACGGCGTCGTCACCGCCGGCAACGCGTCGCAACAGAACGACGCGGCCGCCGCCTGCCTGGTCGTCGCCGAGGACAAGCTTGACGCGCTCGGCCTCGAGCCGATGGGTTGGCTGGTCGGCTGGGCCGCGGCGGGGTGCGACCCCTCGCGCATGGGCATCGGACCGGTGCCGGCGGTGAAGCGCCTCTTCGACCGCACCGGCATGGGCTGGAAGGACATCGACCTCGTCGAGCTGAACGAGGCCTTCGCGCCTCAGGTCCTGGCCGTGCTCAAGGGCTGGGGCTGGGACGAGCGAGACCGGCTGAACGTCAACGGCAGCGGTATCAGCCTTGGCCACCCCATCGGCGCGACCGGCGGCCGCATCCTCGCCAACCTGCTGCGCGAGCTCAAACGCCGCGACGGCAAGTACGGCCTGGAGACCATGTGCATCGGCGGCGGCCAGGGAATCGCGGCGATATTCGAGGCGGCGTGAACGAACGTCTGCCTAAAACGGCCAGGCGCCGGATTTTGAGTCCGCGATCCATTGCTGGAATTCCGCCTCGCTGATCTGCGCGCCCCAGCCTTCCGGCCTGGGGACCTCGCCGGCATAGGGGGTCCAGGCGCGGTCTTCGAACGACCAGATCTCCCGCGGCCAGCCGACCGTGAAGCCGCGATGCAGGCGGCCTTCGTGCTCGATGTAGATCCAGTTGGTCTTGTCCATGCCGGCTATGCGGTCGGGCCGCCACCGTGCTCGGCGGCGAAGGCGGCGGCGCCCTCGAGACGCTTGCGAATCTGTTGGTGCACGGTCGCGAACTGCTCCGGCTTGCCGGCATGCGTGAACTCGGTGTCGACCAGGACGCCGCGCACCGTGTCCAGCAGCTCGGGCTGGCCGACCGCCAGGGCGCGGAGCAGCGCATCGACGATCCGCTCCTGGGCCAGGAACCGGGCCTCCATGTCCTCGATCGGCGAGGTCGTCATGGCGTTGTCGACAGGTCGAGTGGGCGGAACGGCAAGGTCGCGCACGCAGCGCGGATGGTTCCGCCGGCCCGTCCGAGCGCGGCTTCGCCGGCGATGGTGATCCGCCAGCCGCTTCGGCTGCGCGCTGCGAGGCCGAGGTCGGTCAGCTCGCGCGCCCGGGCGATCTTCACCCAGCCGACGTCGTCGCCGGCCTTCCTGCCCGCCAGGTTGCGCAAGGTGTCGATCTGGCCGCTGGAGAAGGTCACCTCAGCGGCCCT
>DATGIN010000010.1:0-19086 GCA_035295705.1 Caulobacteraceae bacterium | reverse complement strand
CGCCACCGACCTCGGAGAGGGCGTCCGCGGGCTGATGCTGGCCGTCGGCAAGCAGCTCCGCCTCGAAGGCTTCATCGTCTCCAGCCACGCCGACATGCAGGCCGCCTTCCGCCGCGACCTCGCCGAGTGGGTGGCGCAGGGCAAGATCAAGTGGCGCGAAACCATCGAGGAGGGCATCGAGCGGGCGCCGGACGCCTTTCGCAAGCTCTTCACCGGCGACAACATAGGCAAGATGCTGGTCAAGCTGGCCTGAGCAGTTACTACCTAACTTCTCAAATCTTGCCAATGAGTTCCGCGAGCGACTGAATGCAGAGATCGGCCGCCTCGACGCCGAGCGTCTGCTCCTGGATCACGGCCCACGGCCCACGGCGGATGAATACCGCGGTCATGCCGGCGGCGCGGGCGGGCGCGACGTCGTTGTCGATACGGTCGCCGACGTAGGCGATCTCGGCGGCGCGAACGCCGGCCGCCTCGGCGACCTTGGCGAAGAAGGCCGCAGACGGCTTTTCGACGCCCCAGGCGGCGGATGTCGCGATGAAGTCGGCGACCACGCCGGCGGCGTGAAGGGCCGCCTCAGCCGCCTCCGGCTGATTCCCCGCAATTCCAATCCGATAACCCAAACTCCTCAACGCCGTCAGGCAGGGAAGCGCATCGGGATAGAAGTCGTCGCGATCGAGCCGGTAGCGCCATCCGGCGGCATGCCGCTCGCGATTGGCCGCCTCGAGGTCGAGGCCCGGCCGCACGAGCCGAAGCGCCTGGTGGTGATGCTCTCCGCGCGCGATGACCACGCCGAGCGCCGCGAACAGGGTCAGGCGCGTGACGCCCAACCAGTCGGCCCAATCGCCCCAGTGGCGGGTCTCGTCCACCAGCGTCTCGCCGACATCGAAGACGACCGCCCGGATCGGCATGGCTCACCCGTGCCGCCAGCCGGTTCGGCTGACCTCGATCTCGCGCCCGCCAGCGAGGACGTGTAGGCCCGGCTCGGGAGTCACCTCGCCCACCTCCGTCAGAGGCAGATCGAGCGCTCGGCAGGCGGCCGCCAACTCGCCCGCCCGCTCCGCCGGCGCCGTGCAGACGATCTCGTAGTCGTCGCCCCCCGTGGCGAGAGCGACGCGCGCGGCGACCGCGTCGCTCGCCCGCGCCAACCATCGGCTTGCCGGTCCCGAAAGCGGCAGACGGTCGAGGTCGATCCGAGCGCCCGCGCCGCTGGCTTCGGCGATGTGGCCCACGTCGGCCAGCAGCCCATCGGAGACGTCCGCAGCGGCATGAGCCAATGAACTCAAGGCATTACGAACAGAGAGCCTGGGCTGCGGGAGCCGATACCGCTCGACGAGCCAGGCTTCGTCAGCGTAAGAAAGTCCTACACCCAGGCCCTTGGCGACATCGAGTCCAAGACGGCCGTCGCCGATCGTCCCGGTGACCAGGACCCGATCGCCCGGTTGGGCGGCGCTGCGGAGAACCATGCGCCCGGCCGGCGCCCAGCCCAGCATCGTGACGCTGGCGGTGAGCGGCCCCGGCGTCGAGACCGTGTCCCCGCCGAAGAGCTTCAGGGCGTAATGCGCCTGATCGGCCTCAAGCCCGCGTGCGAACGCCTCGCGTTCCCCCCAGCCGAAGCGGGCCGGCCAAGCGACCGCGAGGAAGTAGCCATACGGCTCGGCGCCCTTGGCGGCGAGGTCGGAGAGGTTCACGCGCAGCAGCTTGCGCGCAACCAGTTCCGGCGGATCGCCGGCCACGAAGTGCACACCCTCGACGATTGCGTCCTTGGTCACGATCAAGTCGCAGCCGGGGCGGCCAGGTATCGACGCGGCATCGTCAGCTAAATCAAAAGCTTCTGGCGCATTCCTCGCGAGCGGGCGCAGCACCCGCGCGATCCATTCGAACTCGTCAGGCGTCGCGCTCATCACGGGCGATCGCATCGAGCGCGGCGTTGACGAACCCTGGCTCGGGTCCGTCGAAGAAGGATTTGGCGATCTCGACGTATTCATCGATCACCACTGGCGCCGGGGGCCCTTCCCCCACGAGCTCGAACGCGGCCACGCGCAACAGGGCCCGCAGCGTCGCATCCACCCGCTCGAGCCGCCAGCCCTTGGCCAAGCGGCGGCGGATGGCGACATCGAGCCGTTTCTGCGCGGCCACGACGCCGCGCACCAGTTCGGCGAAATAGGCTTCGTCGGCCGGCGCCAGCGAAGCTCCGTCGATGTCGCGGTCGAAACGATGCTCGGCGAACTCGCGGATCACCGCTTCCGCGCCGGTTCCGGCGGTTTCCATCTGATAGAGCGCCTGTACGGCCGCGAGCCGGGCGACGGACCTGGCGCGGTGGGCCTTAGGGTCGGCGCGCGCCGGCATCCGCTAGGTCTTCGCCTCGGCCTCGTCCAGGCCCTCTTCACCGAGAAAGCGGGCAAAGTCATGGGTTTGCCGGAAGTCGCGATAAACCGACGCGTAGCGGACATAAGCGACCTCATCGAGCGTCTTCAGCGCCTGCATGATCATCTCGCCCACCACATGCGACGGGATCTCGGTCTCGCCCATATTCTCCAGGCGCCGGACGAGGCCAGACACCATCCGCTCGAGCTGATCGGGCTCGACGGGCCGCTTGCGGATGGCGACCGAAATCGAGCGCACCAGCTTCTCGCGGTCGAACGGCACCCGGCGGCCGGACCGCTTGACGATCGTCAGCTCGCGCAGCTGGACCCGCTCGAACGTGGTGAAGCGCGCATCGCAGTTCGGGCAGAGCCGACGGCGCCGGATCACGGCCCCTTCTTCGGTCGGGCGTGAATCCTTTACCTGGCTTTCCTCATGGCCGCAGAACGGGCAACGCATGATATGGCCCTCCCGCGCCGACGCGTCCCCAATCAGTTGTAGATCATCGTTGGCGCCGTCAAGGCGTGCCGGTCATCCACAGCCTCGCTCGACCAGGCGCCGCCGGCCCGCTTGCCCCACCCCGGAGGCGCTGGTAAGCCGCGGAAAGCCCCGCGTGACTGGCGAGCTTGGATGGGATCGACCATCGGGAAGCGCGGCGGTGAAAACACAGCCGTTCGCCTGGGCGCCGACGCTTCGGACATTCCGGAGCCGCCGGTCCATCCTTCCCAAGAGGAGGCGGAGCCCATGGACGCCGATCGCCTGGCCCTGAAGGCCTATGACCCCGAAATCGAAGCCGCCATCGCCGGCGAAGAGCGACGCCAGGCCGACGGCGTCGAGATGATTCCGTCGGAGAACTATACATATCCCGAGGTGCTGGCGGCCCTCGGGTCAGTGCTGACCAACAAGTATGCCGAGGGTTATCCCGGGCGCCGCTACTACGGCGGCCAGGAATACACCGACGCGATCGAGCGGACCGCGCGCGACCGGGCATGCGCGCTCTTCCGCGCCGAGCACGCCAACGTGCAGCCGCTGTCGGGCTCGCCGATGAACCAGGCGGTCTACTTCGCCCTGCTCAAGCCGGGCGACACGGTGCTGGCCATGGACTTGAGCCACGGCGGCCATCTGACCCACGGGTCGCCGGTTTCCCACATGGGCAGGGTGTTCAACTTCGTTCGCTACAAGACCTTTCCCGACCAGGGCGGCGCCATCGACTTCGACGACCTGAAGAAAACGGCCAAGGAGACGCGGCCGAAGATGGTGCTGTGCGGCTACTCGTCGTATCCGCGCGACTACGACTACGCCGCCTTCAAGGCGGTGGCGGACGAGGTCGAGGCGGTGACCATGGCCGACATCTCGCACATCGGGGGGCTGGTCGCCGCCGGGGCGATGCGGAACCCGTTCGACGCCGGATTCGACGTCGTGACGACGACCACGCACAAGACCCTGCGCGGCCCGCGCGGCGGGCTGATCCTGTCGAAGCAGGCGCACGCGTCGGCCATCGACGCTGCGGTGTTCCCAGGCCTGCAAGGCGGCCCGCATATGAACAATGTCGCCGGCGCCGCCGTGACCTTCAAAAAGGCGGCCGAGCCGGCCTTCCGCGACTATGCCGACCTGACGCTGAGCAACGCCCGCGCGCTGGCGCAGGCGCTGTTGGACGAAGGGGTCAGTCTGATCACCGGCGGCACAGACAATCACCTGATGGTGATCGACACGACGAAGAGCTTCGGGATCGACGGCCGCGTTGCGCAAAACGCGCTCGACCGGATCGGCATCACCGTCAACAAACAGGTGATCCCCGACGATCCGCTGCCCCCGGTCCGCCCTTCCGGGGTACGGCTCGGGACGCCGGCCTGCACCACGCGCGGCATGGACGCCGACGATATGCGGCGCATCGCAGGCTGGATCGTCAGGGCGCTGCGCGCGCCGAAGGACGCCGCGGCGCTAGCCGATACCAAAGCCGAGACCGAAGCCTTCTGCCGCCGCTATCCGGTTCCCGGCATCGGATAGGGCGCTCCAAAGGTCGGAACTCCCGTTTCTCTCGTGCGTTGGCCGAAGCTGAGCGGGGCGCCTTGGAGAAAGGGTGGGTCCATGGCCGCAGAAACCGTGGACGAGCCGACCACCGAGAGCCTGCTTCGCCTGAGCGCGGACATCGTCGCCGCCTACGTGACCGAAAACGACATCAGCACGGGCGAACTCGGCAGCCTCATCCGCAACGTCCACGATGCGCTGGCGACCCTGGGCAAAGCGCCGGTCGAGCCCGAGCGGCGCAAGCCGGCGGTGCCGATCTCTCGCTCGGTGCAACACGACTACATCGTCTGCCTCGAGGACGGAAAACGGCTGAAGATGCTGAAGCGGTACCTCCGCGCCCGCTACGGCCTGACCCCCGAGGAATACCGCCGCCGCTGGGGACTGCCGCCCGACTATCCGATGGTGGCGCCGGTCTACGCCGCGCGGCGCTCGGACTTCGCCAAGAAGATCGGCCTCGGGCGAGGCGTGCGGCGGGGCGCGCGCTAGCCGGAGCGGCCGACCGCCGTATCCGCCGCCGGGCTGAACTGGCCGGTGAAGGTTCCGGCCATGACGCAACTCGGCCGATTCTGATGCACGGCCACCGTCGCCGGATGGCTGCCGGTCGAGAAGTAGATGGTCCCGCGCGCGCTTGTGATCCTGATGATATCGGCGCTGGTGAACTGGCACTCGGGGAAGGTCCCGAACCCCCGCCCGCCGTTGTTCACGACCGCGTTGCAGCTGACGTGCCCGTAGAGGCGCCCAAAACCCACGCCTTCATAAACGAAACTCTCGAACGGCCGCTGCGGCAGGGCCTGGTACTCGGCCAGCGACAGCGTGCGGCAGGGCGGTCCGCTGATCGCCCACGCCGCCGCCTCCTCGATCGCATGCTGGCGTTGGATCAGGTAGGTGACGAGCGCGGTCCCCAGCGCCAGCGGCAGACCCACCGCGATCGTGATGAGCCCGAACGGAACACCGCGCCGGCGCTTGCCCCGTATGCCGAAGTCGCTCATGCGCCTTCCTTCCATCGTCCGCGCGCCAAGGTCCAGTCCCAGGGATGCAGCGGCCGCGCCAAGCCGGGCGCCTTGACCACCGTCGCGGCCTATCGCTAAGCGCGGCCATGCCGATCCCGCGGACGGTGCACCAGCTGTGGAAGACGGCGGACGTGCCCGCACGCTTTACGGCGCTCAGGGAAACCTGGAGGCGGCACAATCCCGGCTGGACCATACGGCTCTGGACCGACCGCGACCTCGAGGACCTGGTCGCCCGCCGCTATCCTGAGTTGCTGGCCACCTTCCGCGGGTACGCCGCACCGATCTGCCGCGCCGATCTCGGCCGCTACCTGGTGCTGGAAAGTTTCGGCGGCGTCTATGCCGACCTCGACCATGAGTGCCTGAAACCGCTCGAGTTGCTACTCGACGGCCACGAGCTTGTCGTCGGCTTCGAGCCGCAGGCCAATCTCACCCCCGCGGTCGCGGCCGCGAGCGGCCTCTCGCGCCTGATCTGCCCCACCTTCATTGCGTCGGCGCCTGGCCACCCCTTCTGGGCGCACGTGCGCCAGCGCGTCGCGGCGGCGGTCGATCAGTCGCGCGTGCTGGACCAGACGGGCACGTTTCTGTTCACGCGCGCAGTCGAGAGCTACGCCGGCCCTGCGCCGCTCGACGTGCTCGAGCCAGGGGTGCTCTACCCCTTCTCGAAGGACGAGTGCTGGGACGGGCAAGTCTTCGAGCTCGAGATCTTCGAGCGCCTCACGCGCGACGCCTACACGGCCCACTACTGGGACGGCGCGTGGTGGGAGCGGGCGGCGACACCCCTGGACGGCCTGCCCTGGACCCTCAGGGGCCAAGCGTCCGATGGTCCGCCGGCGGCGTACCCGGAAGACCGGCGCAGGCTGAAGGTCTCCTGCATCACCGCCTGCGACGGCTGGTCGCCGGCGCTGGACCTCGCGATCCAGAGCTACCTGCGCCAGACCCACGACAACGCCGAGCTGCTGATCGTCACCGAGCGCGTCGATCGCGTGCTCGCCGAACGCCTCGCAACGTACGGCCGGCGGGGCGTGAAGGCCGCGCGCGGTGCGCGCGAAGCCAGCGGCGATCTCCTCTGCTCTTGGCCGGCGGGCGAGTTGCAGGATCCCAGCCGGCTCGAGGTTCAGCTTCGGGCCCTGACGCAGACCGGCGCAAGCGCTGCGGCGCTGTCGCGCCGCCTGTGCTGGGACGTCTCGACCCGAAGGCTCGTCATCGCCGCGGAGGCCAGGGAGCCGGCCACCGTGATCTGCCGTCGGGACCTCTGGCCGCCCGACGCGCTCCCGCCCGATACGCGCGTGACGGTGTTCGATCTGCCGCGCCTGTCGCTTGCGCTTGCGTCGGGGGAGACTTTCGAGAGCCAGTGGCGGGCGGCCTCGGCGCGGTTCGAAGGCGAACGGTGCGATGCGGTGCTCGATCACCTGGCCAAGCGGCTTCCCGTCGACGCTCTGCGGCACGCGACGCGACCGGAGCCTCGCATCGCGCCGCCCGGGGAGGTCCTGATCCTCACCCCGGTCAAGAACGGGCGCGCGTCGCTGCCGCGCTACCTGGAGCTGGCCTGCCGCCTCGAGGCCGGCGGCGCTCCGCTCTCGATCGCCTTCATGGAAGGCGACAGCCGCGACGGGTCGCTCGAGGCGCTCCACGCCGCCGCGCCGAGCCTGCAGGCGCGCTTCAACCGCGTCGAGATCTACGCCCGCGACGACGGGCTCTCGTTCGCTGGCCCGCGCTGGGCGGCGGAGATCCAGCGCGAGCGCCGCGGCGCCATCGCCCGGGCGCGCAACCGCCTGTTGGACGCCGCCCTGAGGGACGCAACGGCCTGGGTGCTGTGGCTGGATGTCGACTTGGTCGACCACCCCGCCGACCTCCTCGCCCAGCTGCTGGCCACGGGCAAGGACATCGTCGTACCGCATTGCGTGCGGCCCAGCGGCGCAACGTTCGACCTCAATACGTTCCTCTTCGAGCCCGGCTATCGCGACCAGGCCGCCGACCTGCTCGACGGCCTCTTCCAGCCTCCGCGCGGCAAAGGTCGCCGCTATCTCGAAGACGTCGCCTCAGAGTCGCTGGTTAAGGTCGACTCAGTCGGCGGCACGGCGCTTCTGGTGCGCGCCGAGCTGCACCGGCAGGGCCTCCGGTTCCCGGAGGACAGCTACGGCGGCTACATCGAGACCGAGGGCCTGGCGATGATGGCGCGCGACCGCGGGCTGGGCTGTTGGGCGCTGCCGCAGCTGCGCATCGTCCACGCCGACGATGCGGCGCCGACTCAGGCGGCGTAGCCGCCCAGGCGCTTGACGTTGCAACGCGACCACAGGGCGTCGAGCGCGCCCACCAGGTCGTCCATCATCTCGTCGGTGTGGAACGGCGTCGGCGTGAAGCGCAACCGCTCCGTGCCGCGGGGCACGGTCGGATAGTTGATTGGCTGCACGTAGATGCCGTGATCCTCGAGCAGAAGGTCGGAGATCAGCTTGCAGTGGACCGGGTCGCCCACGAGAACCGGCACGATGTGGCTCACCGATGGCATCACCGGCAGGCCGACTTCAGCGAAGCGGCGCTTGAGCGTCTCGGCTCGCTCCTGATGGCGGATGCGCACCTCGTTGTGCTCCGAAAGCCAACGAACGCTGGCGAGCGCGCCAGCGGCGATGGCGGGCGGCAGCGAGGTGGTGAAGATGAAGCCCGAAGCGTAGGAGCGGATGGCGTCGATCATCACCGCATCGCCGGCGATGTAGCCGCCCATGACCCCAAACGCCTTGGCGAACGTCCCCTCGATGATGTCGATGTCGCCCGCCACCCCGTCGCGCTCGGCGATGCCGCCGCCATGCAGGCCATAGAGGCCGACCGCGTGCACCTCGTCGAGGTAGGTGAGGCAGTTGTACTTTTTGGCGAGGGCGATCGTGCCGGCCAGGTCGGCGATGTCGCCGTCCATCGAGTAGACGCTCTCGAAGGCGATCAGCTTTGGCGCGTTCGGATCGGCGTCGACCAGCATCGACTCCAGGTGCTGCAGATCGTTGTGGCGGAAGATGTGCCGCTGGGCCTTGCCGTGGCGGATGCCGGCGATCATCGAGGCGTGGTTCAGCGCGTCCGAGTAGATGACAAGGCCAGGCAGGATCTCGGCCAGCGTCGAAAGCGTCGCCTCGTTCGCCACGTACGCCGAGGTGAAGAGCAGCGCATGCTCCTTCTGGTGCAGGCGCGCGAGCGTGGCCTCGAGCTCGACGTGATAGTGCGTGGTGCCTGAGATGTTGCGGGTGCCGCCCGAGCCTGCGCCGGCTTCTTCGATTGCGCGGTGCATCGCCTCGGTGACCACCGGATTCTGGCCCTGGCCGATGTAGTCGTTCGAGCACCAGACGACCACGTCGCCCTGACTGCCGTCCTCGCGCGTCCACTGCGCGCGCGGGAAGTCGCCGCGGTAGCGCTTCAAGTCGGCGAAGACCCGGTAGCGGCCTTCGTCCTTGACGTGCCGCACAGCGCGTTCGAATGCCGCCTTGTAATCCATCATGAAATCTTAGCCGTTCGGCCTTTCAGCACCCTTACCCGGCGGCGTTTTGCACCCTCGCAACGCGGGTGTCCACTTACGAAACCTCCATAACTGATCAGGTTTCACGTAAGCTCTGCCAGGCTTCCCCCCAAGAGCTTGATGGCGGCGGAGAAGTCCTTGCCACCGTACCCCAGCCGCTCGAACAGCGCGTAGAGCGCCTCCGCCTGCGCGCCCATGGGCGTCGCAACGCGCGAATTGGCCGCGGCCGACTGCGCCAGCTTGAGGTCCTTCAGCATCATCGCGGTCGAGAAGCCGCCTTCGAAGTTCCGGTTCGACGGGGCCGCCGGCACGAGCTGCGGGACCGGACAATAGCTGGTCAGCGACCAGCACTGGCCGGAGGACTTCGAGGCGATCTCGAAGAAGCGCTCGGCGTCCAGGCCGAGCGCATCGGCGAGGTTGAGCGCCTCGCAGACCCCCAGCATCGAAACGCCGAGCAGCATGTTGTTGCAGATCTTCACCGCCTGCCCCGTACCCGGGCCGCCGGCTCGGATCACGGCGCGCCCCATGGCACCCAGCACCTGCTCGACCGCGGCGAAGTCCTGATCGTCGCACCCGACCATGAAGGTCAGCGTCCCGCCTTCGGCGCCGGCGGTTCCCCCTGACACCGGCGCGTCGGCGAAGCGAAAGCCGAGCTCGCGGGCCTTCGCCGCCATCTCTCGCGCGGTCTCCACGTCGGTGGTCGAGCAGTCGATGACGAGCGCGCCCGCCGATGCGTTCGGAAAGACGGACTCCGTCAGGACCGATCGCACGTGCGCTCCCGCTGGAAGCATGGTGATGACCACGTCCGCGCCGCGCGCGGCGTCGCCCGCCGTCGGCGCGCTGGCGCAGCCCGCCGCGACCGCTCGCTCGACCGCCGGCGCGGCCAGATCGAAAGCCCGCACGGAGACGCCGGCCTTGGCCAGGTTGGCGGCCATGCCGCCCCCCATGTTGCCAAGGCCGATGAACGCCGTCTGGGTCATCGCGACCCTCTCTTCCTAGGGCTTGCGCCACTTCAGAACGAACTGGTCCGTGTGGCCCCTGATCTTCGGATCAAACACGAGGAGCGAGTGGTCGTCGGCTGGGTTCCTCAGCACGTTGCTCTCGGCCACCAGCACGAAACCGGCGTCCTTCATCTCGCGCTTGACCAGATCCTCGTCGATCCGGTGCTCCTTGTCGGTGTCGCTCGTACCCGAGCCCGGCCGGGCGGCGTGGTCGACGATCACCACCGTCCCGCCCTTCCCGAGCGAGGCGAACAGCAGCTTGTCGAAGCCGGCGATGTCGAAGTGCAGCCGGGTCAGGTGCAGGTCGTGATAGTTCTGCGAGGTCCAGATGACGTCGTAGGGCGCATCCCCGCTGATGTTCGCGGGGTTCATCGCGAACTCTGTGATGTTGGCGTAGTGGGGGTCGCGGGCGATGCCGTTCGACTTCGGCGACGCATCGGCCGCCCCTGGCAGCACCGGCACAGCCTCGTAGAGGTGCCCGTTCGGTCCGACGGCGACAGAGAAGAGACGCTCGAAGTAGCCGCCGCCCGGAATGAGCTCCAGCACCTTCTCGCCCGGATGGATGCCGGCGAACATGATCATGTCGGCGGGCTTGCGCGCCGCGTCGCGCTGGACGTCGGCGGCCGGCCGATTCTTGTCGTCGATCGCGGCCCTGACATAGGCCGGCGCAGCTTGTGCAGCGCCCGCGACGAAGGCGACCGCGAGGCCCGCCGCAAGCGCGGCGCGGCCGATGGCCCTTTTCATGGAAGTCCTCCCGAGCATCCCCAAGGTTGTAGGGGACACATAGGAACGGCCGCGGCTGATCTCAATCGGGCAGCGGCGTCCACTCCTGATCGCCCGGCAAGGGCGCGAAGATTTCGTCGAGAAACGCCGGCGTGATCTCCGCCAGCGTCGCCGGAGACCAGCGGGGCGTGTTGTCCTTGTCGATGATCACTGCCCGCACCCCCTCGCGGAAGTCGTGCAGGCGAACGACGCGCGAGGCGACGCGGTACTCGCTCATCATCTCCTTGGCGAAGGACCCGAGATGCGCGGCTTCGCGCAGCAGGCGGAGGGCGACCTTCAACGTCTGCGGCGACTTGGCCTTGAGCGTCTCCAGCTGCGCCTTCGCCCAGTCCGAGGCGTCATCGCCGAGGGCGGCGAAGATGGCCTCGACGCTGTCGCCGGCGAACAGACGCTGGATGTCGGCCAGATGCGGCTCTAGCGGCGCAGGCCCAGGATCACTTGCCGCGGCGTCGAGCGCCGCCGTTGGATCGGCGCCGAGCGCGCCTTTCAGCGCGACGAGCCGCGCGCTTTCGACGAAGTGGGTCGCGATGCCGAGGCGCACCGCGTCGGCGGCGCGGATGCGCGCGCCGGTCAGCGCGAGCCACACACCCGCCTCGCCCTGCAGGCGCGCCAGGCGCCAGGCCGCCCCGACGTCGGGGAAGAGGCCGATCCCCGTCTCGGGCATCGCGAAGGTCGTACGCTCGGTGGCGATCCGGTAGCGGGCGGGCAGCGAGAGGCCGACGCCGCCGCCCATGGTCACTCCGTCCATCACCGCGACGATCGGCTTGCGATAGCGGAACAGGAGCTCGTTCAGCCGGTACTCGGTGAAGAAGAACTCACGCGCCGCCGCCCCATCGCCGGCCCCGCTCTCGGCCAGCATGCGGATGTCGCCGCCGGCGCAGAACCCGCGCTCCCCGGCGTGGTCGATGAGGACGAGGCGGACGGACGGATCGCCGCGCCAGGCGGCGAGCGCCTGGACCATCGCCTGGCACATGCCGGTGGTGAGCGCGTTCAGCGCTGCAGGCCTGTTGAGCGTCAGCCGCCCGACGCCGGCGTCCACGCCAACGATAACCTCAGGCTCATCGCTCACTGGCGGAGGAGCTCGCGGGCGATGATGACGCGCATGATCTCGTTGGTCCCCTCGAGGATCTGGTGGACGCGCAAGTCGCGAACGATGCGCTCGAGCGGGTAGTCCTTCAGATAGCCGTAGCCGCCGTGCAGCTGCAGCGCCTGGTTGGCGACCTCGAAACCTGCGTCGGTGGCGAACCGCTTGGCCATGGCGCAGAGCTTGGTCGCCTCGGCCGAGCCGCTGTCCAGCGAGGCCGCGCCGCGACGGACCATGAGGCGGGCGGCCTCCAGTTCGGTCGCCATGTCGGCGAGGCGAAACTGCAGCGCCTGGAACTCCCTGAGCGGGCGACCGAACTGATGGCGGCTCTCGAGGTGCGACTGCGCGGCCTCCAGCGCCAGGCTGGCGCCGCCCAGCGAACAGGCGGCGATGTTCAGCCGTCCGCCGTCCAGCCCCGCCATCGCGAAGCGGAAGCCGTCGCCCTCGGCCCCGATCCGGTTCTCGAGCGGAACACGCGCGCCGTCGAAGTTGACGATCGCGGTCGGCTGGCTCTTCCAGCCCATCTTCCGCTCCGGCGCCCCGAACGAGAGGCCGGGGGTCCCCTTCTCGACCACCAAGGCCGAGACGCCGCGCGGCCCCTCGCCGCCGGTGCGCGCCATGACGACATAGAGGTCCGAAACGCCCGCGCCGGAAATGAAGGCCTTGGCGCCGTCCAGTACGTAGCCGCCGCCGTCGCGTCTGGCCGTCGTGCGCAGCGCCGCCGCGTCGGAGCCCGACCCCGGCTCCGTCAGGCAATAGGAGGCGATCAGCTCCATCGTCGCCAGGCGCGGCAGGTACTTTCGGCGGAGCGCGTCCTCGCCGAAGCGATCGATCATCCAGCTCGCCATGTTGTGGATGGAGAGGAAGGCGGCGGTCGAGACGTCGCCGTGCGCGAGCGCCTCGAAGATGATGGCGGCGTCGAGGCGGCCGAGACCCGCGCCGCCCATCTGCGGATCGATGTAGATCGCGGCGAAGCCCAGCGCAGCGGCCTTGCGCATCGCCTCGACCGGGAAGATCGCGTCTTCGTCCCAGGCGGCGGAGTTGGGGGCGAACTCGGCGGACGCGAAAGTGCGCGCCGCGTCCTCGATCGCGCGCTGGTCGTCGGAAAGGGAGAAGTCCAACCGCGGGGCCTTGGGTCTGGATGAAGGTTGAGGAACTGGAGGGAAAGGGCGCAACCTGTCAATCTGGCCGACCGGGCGGGTGCGAAACGCGATCGGTCGGGCGTAACAGAAGGGTTCCGCGATGGCGGCGGCCTCGGACCATGCCGGAGCGCATCACGGCGGCGACGCCGACCACAACCTCGCGATGCTGGGCTACGGCCTTCTGTTCTTTGCCGTCTTCTTCGCCGGCGCGCCGGCGCTGGTCGCCGTCGCCATCGCCTACGCGCGGCGCATGCACGGCGACCCCGAAGTCCGCAGCCACTTTTCGTTCCAGATATTCGTCTTCTGGGTGGGCTTCGTGCTGACGTTGATCGCCGCGCTGTCGGGCCTCGGCGCCATCGTCATCCTGCTCGGCACGGTGATCCGCGGTGCGGTGTCCGGCCAATGGGATACCCTCGACACCGCGCTGTTCAGCCAGCAGCACGTCGGCCTGATGATGCTGCTGGCGGCCATCGCGCTCCTGTTCGTCGTCCTGACGGGAGTCTGGCTGCTGGCCACCTCGGCGTATGGCTTCGTGCGGCTTGCCACGCACCACGCGATGCGCCAGAGGCCCGCCTAAGAAAACATCGCCCGCAACGGACGCCGCATCCAAACCATGACCCGAGCGCCGCTTGCCCCCTACCCGGCCCTTCGCCTGCGTCGACTGCGCCAGGCCGACTGGATCCGCCGCCTCGTGCGCGAGAGCGACATCACGCCAAACGACCTCATCTGGGCTCTGGTCGTGCACGACGGCCCCGAGCCTCGCGTCCCGGTCTCGGCGATGCCCGGCAGCGATCGGCTCTCGGTCAAGGAAGCGGCCAAGGCCGCGGTTCGCGCGCGCGAGCTCGGCATTCCCGCCATCGCCATCTTTCCGCACATCGACGGGGCGAAGAAGGACTCCGAGGGCACGGCCGCCAGCGACCCGAACGGCTTGGTGGCCGACGCCATCAAGGCGATGAAGGATGCGGCGCCGGACGTCGGCGTCATGTGCGACGTGGCGCTCGATCCCTTCACCGACCACGGGCACGACGGCGTCATCGCCGGGGGCCGCATCCTGAACGACGCCACTATCGAGCGGCTGGTCGAACAGGCGATGATGCAGGCGCTGGCCGGCTGCGACATCCTGGCGCCCTCGGACATGATGGACGGCCGCGTGGCCGCGCTGCGGACCGCGCTCGAGCACTCGGGGCGCGAGGACGTGATGATCATGTCGTACGCCGCCAAGTACGCTTCGGCCTTCTACGGGCCCTACCGCGAGGCGATCGGCTCGGGAAAGCTGGGCTCCGGCCCGGTCGCCAACCCCCCCGACAAGAAGACCTACCAGATGGACTCAGGGAACTCGGACGAGGCGCTGCGCGAAGTGGCGCTCGACATCGCCGAGGGCGCCGACATGGTGATGGTCAAGCCGGGCATGCCCTACCTCGACATCGTCCGCCGGGTGGTCGAGGCCTTCGCGATGCCGACCTTCGCGTTCCAGGTCTCGGGCGAGTACGCGATGCTGATGGCCGCCGCCCGCAACGGCTGGCTGGAAGAGGAACGGGCGATCCTGGAAAGTCTCGCGGCCTTCAAGCGCGCCGGCTGCGCCGGCGTCATCACCTACTTCGCGCCTCGCGCGGCCGAGCTGCTGGATTAGGCCGGCCGCTCCAGCCGCGCCGCGAGGCTGGAGGTGTCCCAGCGCCGACCGCCAAGGGCCTGCACCTCGGCATAGAACTGGTCGACCAGCGCGGTGAGCTCCAGCCGCGCGCCGTTCGAACGCGCCTCGTCGAGCACGAGCCGCAGGTCCTTCCGCATCCAGTCGACGGCGAAGCCGAAGTCGAACTTGCCTTCGACGATGGTCTTCCAGCGGTTGTCCATCTGCCAGGACTGCGCCGCGCCCTTCGAGATCGCTTCGTAAACGGCCGCGGTATCGAGCCCCGCGCGGCGAGCAAAGTGGCTCGCCTCAGCCAGGCCCTGCACCACGCCGGCGATGGCGACCTGGTTGACCATCTTGCAGAGCTGGCCGGAGCCAGGCCCGCCGATCCGCTTGATCGCCTTGGCGTAGGCGCCCATGACCGGCTCGGCCTTGGCGAAGGCCTTCTCGTCACCGCCGGCCATGATGCTCAGCGTACCGTTCTCCGCACCCGCCTGCCCGCCCGAGACCGGCGCGTCGACGAACCAGACGCCCTGTTCGCGCGCCTCTGCCGCCGCCTCGCGCGCCAGCATCGCCGAGGCGGTGGTGTGGTCGATCACCACCGCGTCCTTCGGCAGCGCCGGCAAGATCTCGGCCAGGCACTCGCGCACGTCGGTGTCGTTGCCGACGCAAAGCGCCACCGCCTCGCGGTCCTTAGCCGCCTCGGCGGCCGAGCCGGCCGCGCGCCCGCCGTTCGCCTCGGCCCAACGCTTGGCTTTCTCCGGACTGCGGTTGAAGACGACCATGTCATGACCCGCCTTCGCCAGGTGGCCCGCCATCGGTCCACCCATGACTCCCAGCCCGATGAAAGCGACCTTCATGCCTTATCCTCCTTGGCGCCGGGCGGCGCCGGCAACCGCATCTTAACGCTGTTCCGCCAGTGTCTCTTGGTTGGAATCGGCGGGCGCGCCACGGGGTTCAGGGATGGCGGTCTCAGACCGGCCGGTTCTGGTCAAGAAGGTCCGCAAGATCATCGGCGGCGCCCACCACGGCGGCGCGTGGAAGGTCGCCTACGCCGACTTCGTCACCGCCATGATGGCGTTCTTTCTGCTGATGTGGCTGATCAACACGACCAGCCCCGAGCAGAAGCGTGGCATCGCCGACTATTTCGCGCCGGCCAGCGTCTCGCAGTCCACCTCCGGCACGGGCGGCATCCTCGCCGGCACCGCGCTTGGCGATGCGGGGACGAAGTCGAATGGCGCCGCCTCGACGATCGAGAACCTGGCGCCGGAAGCGCCGCCGAACGCCGACAACTCCGGCCAGAACAGCAACAAGACGGGCGCCGCCAACCTCGATAGCGCCAGCACCGCGGCGCTCCGAGCCGAGCTCAACGCGCGCCAGGACGCGGCGCTGCAGAGCGCGGCGGAGTCGCTCAAGCAGGCGATGCAGGACATGCCGGAGCTCGCCGAGCTCTCCAAGCAGGTGCTCATCGACCAGACGCCGGAGGGCCTGCGCATCCAGCTTGTGGACCAGGAAGGCCGGCCGATGTTCGATCCCGGCTCTGCGAAGCCCAATCCTCGCGCCGAGATCCTGCTCCGCGCGGTGGCGCGCATCGCCGCCAAGCTGCCGAACCGCATCACCATCTCCGGGCACACCAGCGCCAACGCCGACGGCTCGAAGTCGCCCGGCGACTGGCAGCTCTCGGCCGCACGCGCGGACGCGGCCCGGCAAGCGATGCAGGCGGCCGGGATCGATCCAGACCGGATCTATCAGGTCGCCGGCAAGGCGGCCTCGGACCCGCTGTTCCCTGACGATCCGACGCTTCCCGGCAATCGTCGGATCGCGATCGTGCTGCTGCGCGAGAACCCGGTTCTGCCGCCGCATTAGGCGCTGGCGCAACGGGCGAGTCTTCTGGCGAGCGCCCCTTGCGGGAGCGTGCGTCATTTGCGCTAATGCCCGTTGAGACTCAAGCGCTTGAGACCATCTAAGTCCCCGTGACGCAGCACTTCGCGACCCGTCAGCTCCGCTTCTTCCTCACGGCCCCCTCGCCGTGCCCGTATCTGCCCGATCGGTTCGAGCGCAAGGTGTTCGCGCACCTGCCGCTGTCCGACGGCGCCGCCATCAACGACGCGCTGACCCAGGTCGGCTTCCGCCGCTCGCAGAACATCGCCTATCGCCCCGCGTGCGAGGGCTGCGACGCCTGCGTCTCGGCGCGCATCCCGACCACCGACTACCCCTACTCGCGGTCCGAGCGGCGGGTCATGGACCGCAACCGCGACCTCGCCCGCAACCTCGTCGAGGCGGAAGCGACGATGGAGCAGTTCGATCTTCTGCGCCGCTACCTGCTCGCCCGCCACGCCGAGGGCGGGATGGCCGACATGACGTGGGGCGACTACGTAGCCATGGTCGAGGACACCTCGGCGCGCACCCACCTCATCGAGTACCGCGCGCCATCGAACGACCGCGGCCCGGGCGACCTGGTGGCCGGCGTGCTTGTCGACGTGCTCTCAGACGGGCTTTCGCTGGTCTACAGCTTCTATGCGCCGGACATGGCCAGGCGCAGCCTGGGCTCCTTCATAATCCTCGACCATGTGTCGCAGGCGGTCCAGGCGGGGCTGCCTTACGTCTACCTGGGCTATTGGGTCCAGGGCAGCGCCAAGATGGCCTACAAGGCCCGCTTCAACCCGATCGAGGTGCTGCGGCCGGGCGGCTGGGCCCTGATGAGCGCCCGCGACCGCGACTAGGGCTTGAGCTCCGGCGCACGCTCCACGGTTCTGAGTACGAAGGCGATCACCGTCGCGACGGCGCGGTAGAGTTCCTCCGGGATCTCGTCGTCGAGGGGCACGCTGGCCAACGCCTCGGCGAGCTCGGGGTTCGGCTCGAGCGGCACGCCATGGGCCTTCGCCGCCTCGATGATCGCCCGGCCGACGTCGCCGCGCCCGGTCGCGACGACCCTGGGCGCGCGTGGGCGGTCGTAGCGCAGCGCAACCGCGAGCGGCTTGCGGTCCGGCTCGCTCACAGCGCCTGGTCCAAGAAGCGCCCCGGATCGACAGCGGCGTTCGGCGGCTGGCCGGGAAAGACGGCGACGGAGGGGTCGAAGGCCTGAGCGGTCAGATCGGCGGCCAGCGCGCCGCGCCGCCCGTCGAGTACAGCGGCGGTGTCGGGGCGCTCGGCCCAGAGCGTCACACGGGCGCGCCCGTTGCCGACGGCGACGCGGGCGTGCACCACGCCCGCCGTTCCCAGCTCGAGCGAAAAGCGCGCGCGCCACTGCGGTTCGCCGTCCTGCCGCCCGCGCGGCGCGCGGCCGCCATCGCGGGCGATCTCGAAGGGGGTCGGCGAGACGCCCTGCTGCGTCGCCAACGGGATCTCGAACAGCCAATGCGGCTGCGCCGGCGGGGCGCCTGACGCCAGCGGCGCGGAAGGCGCCGAAGCCAGCTGGTACAGCACCTGACGCGCGATCGCCCCACTAACTCCTTGCATCAGCACGCGGACCAAGACGGGCCAGGGCGTATCGGGGGTCAGCCGTGGTGCGACGGCCGGCTGCGCGCGCAGGGCGGCGCTGTCGTACGGCGGCGGGGGCGGAATCGGCGCGTGGATCGCCGGTTGAGGCGTTGCAGCGCCGCTTTCGGGCGCGGCGGCGGTGAGAGCCGCCGCCGGCGGCGAACCCTCCGCCATGGCGTCCGCAAGCGCCTGGCGGAGCGACAGCAGGGCCGCCTTCAGGTCCAGGCTGGGCGGGGCGCCGCTTTGGGCGAGCGAAGCCTCGAGCAGGAGGCCCGACTGCGTCGTCGCCGCCTTGAGCGCAGCGGCGGTCGGCGGCGGATCGAGCGGCGTCGCCAGCGCCTGCACCTTGGCGGCCGCAGCCGCGACCGGCGGCGGCAGGTTGGGCGCTTGCAGCGCCACCGCCAGATCGGCGAACAGCGGCGCAAGTCCGCCCTGCGCGCTGGCCGCGCTCTGGATGACGGCGGCGATCGGCGAAGCCGGCGTTGAAATGGCCACGGCCGGTTCCGCCGGCGACGCGGGCGCCGCAAGGGTGTGCGCCTCGGCGATCACCCCAAGCGCGCGCACCGCTGCGGCGTCGATCGCCGCGAGGGCAGGGAGCGGAAGCGATGGGGCGACGGGCGCGGTGCTCACGGGAGGGCCTGGAAGGCGTCCATCCGCGCAGCCTAGCGCGGGCCGATAAAGCGGCTGTTAAGCCCTCAGTTCCAGGGTCCGCCGGTCGGTCGATCGCCCCACGGGCCGTCGGACGGCGCTCCCCAGGGACCGCCGGGCTTTTCGTCCGGCGACGGCACGCTCTCGTAAGGCTGGGTGGCGGCGGGCGCCGGCGCTTGCGGCTGTTCGCGCACGTGGCCGCCAGCGTACTGGGTGAGCGCGGCGATGCGCTTTTCGATCGGCGGGTGGGTCGCGAACAGCCCCCAGATCCCCTCCTCCCGATTCTCCAGGAACAGCCCCCTCACCTCCTCCGGCGCGTCCAGGTGTGCGTGCCCGGCCACCTTCTGCAGCGCCGAGATCATCGCGTCGGGGTTCTTGGTGAGCTCGACCGAACCGGCGTCTGCCACGAACTCGCGGCGGCGCGAG
>DATGIN010000009.1:0-3001 GCA_035295705.1 Caulobacteraceae bacterium | reverse complement strand
ATAGAAGGTCTTGCCGTCCTTCTCGGTCGTCTCGACCTTGCGGCCCGTGCCGCCCATCTGGCCCGGCATCTTCTTCGCCACTTCGCCCAAGGCCTTGTCGGCGAGCGCCTGCGAGGACAGCGCCCCGATCTGCACCATGGCGGCGCCGGCGGCAGGCGCGGGCGGCGGAGCTTTCACCGGCGGCGCCTGCGGGGCCGGCGGCGGGGTGAGCTTGGCGACGACAAGCGGCTGCGCGGGCGGCGCCGCGGCCGCTCGGGCGGCAGCCGGTTGGACGAGCCTCGGCGCGGGCTCCGCCGGGCGAAGCGGCTGGGCGGCAACAGGCGCCGGCGGCGGTGGCGCGGCCAATGGCCGCGGCTGCGGCTGTTCCGGCCCCGCGACGAACTTCGGCTGCTCGCTCGAGGGCGGTGCGTCCGTCGTGTAGATTTGCAGGCTCGCCGAAGAGTCGGCCGGCGCCGCGCCCGATGTCGGGGGCGCCCCCTTGAAGTCGCCAACCGGCGCGCCGACCACTTGCGGAGCTTCGCCGGGGGCGCGCGCGCCGTGCCGGTAGAGCAGGAACCCGCCGACCAGCAACGCCGCCAGCACCATCAAGCTGAGCACCATCGTCACCGGCGGCGGGCCGCGGCGCGCGCCTGCGCGGCGCGGATCGAACGCCAGCGGGGCGTCGTTCGGCGGCGCGTAGGCGCCGCGATCGTGATCGGTCATGAATGCGCTCCGGCGGGCGCCCGAATCACCCGCACTCGCGATTCTAGCGCCGTTTCAGGCGCGCCGGGTCAGCCCCAAACATCGAGGTTGAACAGCTTCCTGTGCTCCTCGATCGCGTAGCGGTCGGTCATGCCCGCGATGTAGTCGCACACCACCCGGGCTCGGCCCGCCTCGTCGCGTTCCCGGGCACGCTCGAACCACTCGGTCGGCAGCACTTCGGGCTCGCTGACGAAGAGCTCGAAAAGCTCCGTGAGGATCCGCCTGGCCTGGCTGCGGGTCCGATTCACCCGGAAGTGCCGATACATGCGCTGATGCAGGAAGAGGCGAAGGCGCCCGAGATCCTCGGCCATCTCCGTCGAGAAGGCGACGATTGGCCGGCCGAGCATGCGCACGTCGTCGCTGGCCGCTACGCCGCCGTCCGCAACGTTGCGCGCCGTCTGCTCCAGTACGTCGTCGACAATGGCGCCGATCATGCGCCTGACCGCCTCCAGCCGGACCATCCGCTCGTCCAGGTCCGGCCGCTCAGCTCTTAGCGCTGCAAGGATGGGCCCGACCAGCGGCACCGCCATCAGCTCGTCCAGCCGGAAAAGCTCGGCCTGCAGGCCGTCATCGACGTCGTGGTTGTTGTAGGCGATGTCGTCCGCAATCGCCGCCACCTGCGCCTCCGCGGACGCGAAGGTGGCGGGCTTCAGATCGTACTCGGCGTTGAAGCGGGCGACCGCGCGCCACGACGGCCGGCCCAGCCGCTCGGCGATAGGGCCGTTGTGCTTCAAGACGCCCTCCAGCGTCTCCCAGCTCAGATTCAGCCCGTCGAAGTCGGGATAGCGGCGCTCGAGCTCCGTCACGACCCTGAAGGTCTGTACGTTGTGGTCGAAGCCTCCGAAAAGCGCGGTCGCCGCGTCCAGCGCTTCTTCGCCGGTGTGGCCGAACGGCGGATGGCCGAGGTCGTGGGCGAGCGCCACCGCCTCGGTCAGGTCGTCGTCGAGACCGAGCGCCTTGGCCAGCGAGCGGGCGATCTGCGCCACCTCGAGGGAGTGCGTAAGCCGGGTGCGGAAGTGGTCGCCCTCGTGGGCGACGAAGACCTGGGTTTTCTCCTTCAGACGCCGGAAAGCCTGCGCGTGGATGATGCGGTCGCGATCGCGCGCGAACGGCGTGCGGGTGCGGCTGGGCGGCTCGGGATGGCGTCGACCGGGCGACGCGGCGGGGTCGGACGCGAAGCCTGCGCGGCTGGCAATCGGCGCAGCAGCCGCATCCGCCATCCTGGCCGCCCCTGCCTCGCCCTCTTCCGCGTGCGCCACGACCGCACATATAAGAGGTCTGAGGACTCGACCGAAGCGATCATGCCAACGCCCGTCACCCTTTCCGAAAGCGCCGCCCAGCGGCTGAACGCCATCGCTGCGCGCGAAGGTCGGTCAGTGATGCTGCGCGTGGCGGTCGAGGCCGGTGGTTGCTCGGGGTTCTCCTACAAGTTCGACCTGGTGCATGCGGCCGACGCCGACGACCTGAAGGTCGAGCGCGATGGCGCCGCCGCGGTCGTGGACATGGTCTCGCTGGCGCTCCTGAACGGCGCCGAGATCGATTTCGTCGATGAGCTCGCCGGCGCGGAGTTCCGCGTCCGCAACCCCAACGCCCGCTCCAGCTGTGGCTGTGGCGTGAGCTTCTCGATCTGATCGCAGCGCTTCGCAGGGCCGGTGCACCGCTCGCCACCACGCTGGCCCTGTTCGGGGGTGCAGCCACTGCGGCCGCGCCGGTCCAGACGTTCATCGAGGCGCCCGGACCCCTCGCCCCGCTGAAGGGCACGCTCCTCTCGCCATCCGCCGCCTCCGGCGCGCCGGTCGTCTTGATCGTCCCGGGCTCGGGGCCTACCGACCGGGACGGAGACAGCCCGCTTGGCCTGAAGGCCGCACCCTATCGCCTGCTTGCCGAGGCGCTGGCCGCCGAGGGGATCGCCAGCGCCCGGATCGACAAGCGCGGGACGTTCGCGAGCATGCCGGCGGTCAGGGACGGCAACGACGTCACGATCGCGGACTATGCGAGCGACGTGCATTCATGGATCCGGTCGCTGAGGGCAAAGACCGGCGTGCGTTGCGTCTGGGTGCTCGGCCACTCGGAAGGCGCGCTGGTCGCCGAGGTCGCCGCAGAGGACGCTGACGGTATCTGCGGGATCATCCTTGTGGCGGGGATGGGGCGGAAGCTTGCAGACGTCCTGAGAGCGCAGCTGCAAGCGAACCCAGCCAACGCGCCGCTCATGGCGCAAGCGCTGCCGGCGATCGCGAAGCTCGAGGCGGGCCAGCGCGTC
>DATGIN010000008.1:0-18155 GCA_035295705.1 Caulobacteraceae bacterium | reverse complement strand
ACTGGCCGAGAAGCTGGCGATGCCGCTCGAGAAGGTCCGCAAGGTCCTGAAGATCGCCAAGGAGCCGATCAGCCTCGAGACCCCGATCGGGGACGAGGAGGACAGCCACCTCGGCGACTTCATCGAGGACAAGAACGCCGTTCTGCCCATCGATGCGGCGATCCAGTCCAACCTGCGCGAGACCACGACCCGGGTGCTGGCTTCGCTGACGCCGCGCGAGGAGCGGGTGCTGCGCATGCGCTTCGGCATCGGCATGAACACCGACCACACGCTGGAAGAGGTCGGCCAGCAGTTCTCGGTCACCCGCGAGCGCATCCGCCAGATCGAGGCCAAGGCGCTCAGAAAGCTGAAGCACCCCAGCCGCTCGCGGAAGCTGCGGAGCTTCCTCGACAGCTGACCGCGCTCGGCCGTCTGGGGCGGTCGTCGAGGCCTCAGGCGGGGATGCGGACGGGTAGGGCGGTGTAGCCCTTGACGAAGCTGGACGTGAGCCGCGTGGGCTCGCCGACCACCTCGATCACCGGGAAACGCCGCAGCATCTCTTCCCAGACGACCCTGAGCTGCATCTCGGCCAGGCGCTGGCCGAGGCACCGATGGATGCCGAAGCCGAAGGCGGCGTGCTGGCGCGGCCGGGCGCGGTCGATGATGAACTCGTTCGGCCGCTCGATGGCGGTCTCGTCGCGATTGCCGGAGACGTACCACATGGCGATCTTCTCGCCCTTTCGGACCGTCTTGCCGCCGATGTCGAGGTCTTCAAGCGCCGTGCGGCGCATGTAGGCGACGGGGCTCTGCCAGCGGATGATCTCGGGGATGGCGCTTTCGAGCAGCGAAGGGTTGGCGCGAAGCTTGGCGTATTCGGCCGGGTGCTGGTTCAGCGCGATGAGGCCGCCGGTGATCGAGTGGCGGGTGGTGTCGGAGCCGGCGACGATCAGCAGGATGATGTTGCTCATGTAGTTCTGGGGGTTGTTGCCCCCGTCGGTCGCCGGATCGTTCGCCAGCAGCGAGATCAGGTCGTTGCGCTTGTCGCTGCCGCGCCGCGCGTCCCACAGCGGAATGAAGCTGCTGAGCGTCGCGAACGCCTGCGCCTCGCGGCGCTGTGCGTCGTCGGGGTCCTTCGGGGGCCCGGAAAGCAGCATGTCGGAGAATTGCGGCAAGAGCCGCCGTTGCTCGAACGGGAAGTCGAACAGCGTGGCCAGCATCTGGCTGGTGAGCTCGATGGCGACGCGGTCGACGAAGTCGAACGTCTCGCCCACGGGTAGTTCGTCGAGGATCTTAGCGGCGCGCTCGCGGATCAGCGGCTCGAGTTCTGCGAGCGATGGGGTGGAGAAGAGCGGCGCGACGACCTTGCGCTGAGCGTCATGGCGGGGCGGGTCGAGAGCGATGAAGTTCGCCCGTTCTTCAGAGCGCTGGGCCGGATCGCTGCCTTCCGGCGGCTCGAACAGGGTGATGCCGCCGTACTTCTGCGAGGAGGAGAGGCGCGCCACGTCGCTCTCGCAGGCGACGATGTCGGCGTACTTGGTGATCGACCAGTAAGGGCCGTGCTCGCTCTCAGCCGTGTAGTGGACGGGGTCCTCCTTGCGCAGGCGCTCGAACCACGGCCACAGGGTGTCGGAGGTGAAGTGCTCGATGGCGTGCACCTGAAAGTCCTCGAGCGGCGTCGCATAGGCCCTCGCCCGCGCCTCCTCGGCCAGCGTCATTCCGGTGTCGGCCATCGATCGTCTCCCCGAAGCGGCAGAGCCAGCATCGCCGCGGCCGCCTTAGCCGCCAAGCGAATTTGCGGGGCGCCGCAAGGTCACGCTTGAAAAAGCAACTATAAGGTTGCATATTACGCCGCATGAGCATGGACGCGGTCTTCAAGGCCTTGGCGGATCCGCTTCGGCGGCAGCTGCTGGACGACCTGCGGCTGCGCGGCGGGCAGACGCTGAATGCGCTCTGCGAGGGGAGGGGGATGACCCGGCAGGCGGTGACCAAGCACCTTGCGATCCTCCAAGCCGCCAACCTCATCGCCACCGAAAAGCGCGGGCGCGAGAAGCTGCACTACCTGAACGCCGTGCCCATCCACGAGATCGCCGATCGCTGGATCGGCAGGTTCGATCGCGTGCGCCTTGAGGCGCTCGCTGACCTCAAGCACAACCTGGAAGGAGAAGAGAGCGATGGCTGAGAGCCGCTTCCTCTACGTGACCTACATTCGCGCCACGCCCGAGCGCATTTTCGAGGCGCTGACCGATCCCGAGCAGAACAAAGCGTTCTGGGGCGGTTACAGCCAGCGGAGCGGCTGGAAGGTCGGCGACGACTACGCGATCGTCGGCGGCGACGGCAAAGTGTGGGACAGCGGCAAGGTGCTCGCCTGCGAGCGCCCCACGCGGCTCTCCGTCACCTGGCGGCACCAGGTCAACGAGGAGATGAAGGCCGAAGGCGAGTCCGTCGCGACCTTCGAGCTCGAGCCGGTCAACGGGCGCGTGACCAAGCTGACCCTGACGCACGTGATCGGCGTCGCGCCGCCGTCGAAGTTCATCGAAGGCGTGTCGAGCGGCTGGCCGAGCATCCTCGCCAGCCTGAAGAGCCTGATCGAGACGGGCCAGGCGCTGGAGGCGGCCTGAGCGAGGGCTTATCTCTGGCGGCGTGAACCTTCAGCGCCTGCTCATCGTCGTCGGGGCCGCGATCCTCGCGGCCGGGCTGCTCTGGCCCTTCCTCGCGCGGCTGGGGCTGGGGCGGCTGCCCGGCGACATCCTGATCCGACGCGGCGGCGTCACCTTCTATGCGCCGATCGTCACCTGCCTCATCGCGAGCATCGTCGTTACGCTGCTATTCTGGGTCCTCCGCAGATAACGGGAGGCCCCACGATGCGCACGCGCGAAGTCGAGTACGAGGACCACGGCGTCCGACTCGAGGGCTTTCTTGCCGACGGATCGGGAGCCGAACCAGCGCCAGGCGTCGTTGTCGTGCACCAGGGCAACGGTCTGACGACCCACTCGCGCGAGCGTGCGATCATGCTCGCGGAGCTCGGCTATGTGGCGTTTGCCCTCGACCTCTACGGCGAGCGCCCAACCGAGCGGGCTCGCATCAACGAGCTGATCGACCTTTTCACCAAGGACCCCGCTCTGTTGAACAGGCGTGCGCGCGCTGGACTGGACATCCTTAAGGTCGAGGGGAACATCGACCTGCAGCGCCTGGCGGCGATCGGGTTCTGTTTCGGCGGATGGACGGTGCTGGAAATGGCGCGGACATGCCCGGAGCTCCGCTGCGTCGTCTCCTTCCATCCCGGCCTCAGCGACTGGCTCCCGGAACGGGACCAGCGCCTCGTTCACGCCAAGGTCATGGTCTGCGCGGGCGTCGATGATCCCCTCATTCCGCCCGAGTCGCGCGAACGCTTCGCCACGCTGATGAAGGATGCGCGCGCCGACTGGCAGTTCATCACGTACGGCGGCGCCGGCCACAGCTTCTCCGACCGCGATATCGATGCGCTGGGCTTTCCGAACTTCGCCTACCACGCGCCCACCGACCGCCGTTCGTGGGCCGCCATGCGCGACCTTTTCGACGAGACGTTCGGGGCGCTGCCCGGCTAGGTCCGCTTCTTGGCCTTCTCCTTCGGAGGCAGGGCGGCGGTGAACGAGACGGCCTTCGCGAGCGTCGCGGCGAGGCGTTCCTCGTCGGCCAGGATGTCGTCGGGGATCAGCGCGTAGCCTCGCATCGGGCGGCCGGGCATCGGCTCGAAGGGCTGCGCGCCGCCCGGCAAGGCGTTTGCGTCGCTGTCGGAAAGCCGCGCGAACATCCGATCCTGGAAGAGGCCCGCGCACATGTTGCCGCCCACGAAGATGGCCGGATAGCCGAACATCTTGCGCCGCTCGATGCGCGGATCGTCCGGAAGGCTCTCGGCGAAGAGATCGATCAGCGATTGCGGCGACTTGGTCCACGCCATGGGCCGCGCTCCATCCAGCTTGGTGATGTGCTAACGCTGCGCCGGCGCTGCGGAGGAGACAAGCGATGAAGGTCGAGGGCGGGTGCTATTGCGGGGCGGTGCGCTATGTCGCCGAGGGCGACCCGATGCTGAAGGCGCAGTGCCACTGCCGCGAATGCCAGTACCTGACCGGCGGCGCGCCGAACTTCTTTCTGGCCATGCCGGAGGCCGGGTTCAGCTACACGAAGGGCCAAGCCAAGGGGTTCACGCGCGGCGACCTGGCCCGCCCCGTGACGCGCCAGTTCTGCCCGGAATGCGGCACGCACCTGGTGACCAAGGCGCCCGGCTTCCCGGCCGCGATCGTCAAGGTCGGCTCGATGGACGACCCGAGCCAGTTCGGCGGCCCGCAACTTGCCATGTACACGATGGACAAGCAGGCCTGGCACATGATCCCCGAAGGGATCCCGGCCTTCGAGAAGCGCCCCGGCTAGCGGCCGGCCGCCGCGTAGACCAGGTTCTGGAAGGTCGGCAGCGCCATCTGCGCGGCCATGCGCTGGCCGGTGGCGAGCTGCGAGGCGGCTTCTGGCCCCAGCTCCATCGAGTTCTGGATCAGGTAGATCATGATCAGGTTCTCGGCCGGGTCGGCCCGCCACCAGGTGCCGAACGCGCCCGGCCAGCTGAACGCGCCGTTCGTGCCGGCGCCCATCCAGGCCTGCTTTTCGACGTCATCGATGATGGAAAGGCCGAGCCCGAACCCCTGGCCCGCCCAGAACGGGATGCCCATGAACGGGATCGCCCGCTGTTCGGCCGTCAGCCGATTGGTCGTCATCAGGTCGACGGTTTCCGGCTTGAGCAGCCTGACGCCATCCACCTCGCCCTTGCCCAGCAGCATGCGCGAGAACTTCAGGTAGTCGTCGGCGGTCGACAGCAGGCCGCCGCCGCCGCCGGTGAAGGCGGGCGGCTGGGAATAGGCGCGGAACGGGACCGGCTCGAGGTCGTTCGCTTCCTTCAGCTTGTAGACGACGGCGGCGCGGGCCTGCTTCTCCGGCGGAATCCAGAAGTCCGTGTCGACCATGCCGAGCGGGTCGAAGATGCGCTCGAACAGCACATCGCGGAACGGCTTGCCCTCGATGCGGCCGACGAGGAAGCCAAGCACATCGGTCGCATGGCTGTAGTGGAACCGCTCGCCAGGCGGATAGGTCAGCGGCAGCGAGCCCAGCGCCTTCATCCACGCGTCGGGCCCGGTGTCCATGTTCAGGACGTCGCCCAGCGCCTTCTGGTGCGCGTAGGCGATCGGGCCGATGGAGGTGAAGCCGTAGGCGAGGCCGGCGCGGTGCGTGAACAGATCCTCGACGGTGATGTCGCGCGGGGAGGGATAGGTGTCCTCGACCGGGCCTTGCGGGTCCTTCAGGACCTGCATGTCGGCGAACTCGGGCAGCCACTTGGTGATCGCATCGTCCAGCGCGAGCTTGCCCTCCTCCATCAGCATCAGTGCCGCCACCGAGGTCACCGGCTTGGTCATCGAAGCGATGCGGAAGATGGTGTCCCGCTCCATCGGCGTTCCGATCTCGCGGTTGCGCTGGCCGTTGGCCGTGACCTGGGCGATCTGGCCGTTGCGCCAGACCAGCGTGACGACGCCTGACAAGAGCCCCTGGTCGATGACGCCCTGCATCGCCGGGCCGATCTTCGCCAGGGTCTCGCGGTCCAGCCCGCTCACATTCACCGCGCCGTCGTCCATGGGATCCGCTCCTCGAAAGCTCCGGCTAGTTGATAGCCGGGATTTCGAGCGCGGAATATCGGCGAGGTTGTTGCGCTAGTGCCGGGCGGGCGCCTCGAAGGTTCCCACCAGCTCGCCGTCGGCCAGCGTGCGCCCCTTCATCGCGTCGGTCAGCGTGCGAAGATCGGCGCCGGCATGCAGCTCCAGCGGCGCATCGAGAGCGAAGATCTGGAAATGGTAGCGATGCACGCCGTGGCCGGCGGGGCGGCCGCGGCCCGAAGTAGCCGGTCGAGCCGTTGTCGTTGCGGCCCTGGCGGGCGCCCTGCTGCGTCGTGAGCTCGGCGCCCATCGAGACCCCTTCTTGAATCGCCGTCGCCTCGCCCGGGATGTTCCAGATGGTCCAGTGCACGAAGGGATGCTCCATCGGCGCGTCCGGATCCTCGACCACGATGGCGTAGGCGCCGGCGCCCTCGACCGGCGTCCAGCGCAGGGGCGGCGATAGGTTGTCGCCATAGGCCGAGTGTCGCAGATCGATGGCGCCGTCCGCGCCGAGGGCGTCGGAGAGCACCTCGATCCCGACTCCCGGCGCGCGCGGCTCTATGCGCCCTAGCGTCAACGCTTCGGGCGAGTGGTCTGGGCGATGTCGTGGCTCGGCCATGCTGGGCCCTCCTGGTCAGAAGGCAGCCTCTCTGAGCGGTAACCGAGGAACGGGGGCGCCGGTTTCAGCGCCAGGCGTAATTGAAGCTGATCGACACCCGCTCGCGCCGCGCCGCGTTCGGCAGCGCCTCGTGGCGCAGCCAGCTTTCCCACATCAGGAGCATCCCTTCGCGCGGATCGATCTCGACAAACGTCCGCATGGGTTCGCTGGCGCCGGCGACGCGCGGCGGCGCCGCCATCATCAGCGGCAGGCGCGGGTCTTCCAGCCGCAAACCGCCCGAACCCTTCGGCATCGCGACGTAGAGCGTTCCGGAAAGGACGCTGTGCGTATGGATGTGGCCGGAGTGGGCGCCGCCCGGCGCGAGCACGTTCACCCACAGGCTGTCCAGCTTGAGCCGGCCGCGGCCGAGATCGAACGCCAGCGCGTCGGCGAACGCGGCGGCGTGGCGATCGAGCTTGCGTTTGAGCGCGCCGAACGCGCTCGCGCGCGTCGGCAGGTCGTCGAGCGAGGCGTACGAGGTGTAGCCCTTGAAGCCGTGCGCCTTCGACCAGGCCCGGCCGGCGTCGTCCTCGCGCGCCAGCATCGCGCAGCCCTGGGCGAGCTCGGCGTTGAAGGCGGCGAATCCCGGCTCCTCGGCGAGGTCGGCCTCGTAGAGCTGCGTTACGAAGAGCGGACGGACCGGCATGCGCGCGCGAGCTTAAGCCGTCCGCGCCGCCGTGCTGTCAAACCGCGGGCGGCGCTTTCCCGCTTGTCGCGCTGTGCCGATGCTGCTTTTGCGCACGATGAGAGGGGACCAGACGGAGACGCCAAGACCGTGACCGACCAGCCGACCCCCGCGCCGCCCCACCCGGCCGACACCGATATCGACAGCCTGTGGGACTTCTCGGACCCGGCCGGGTCGGAAGCAAAGTTCTTGGCGCTGCGCGAACACCTGGGCGCCAAGCGCGATCACGCCAAGCTGATGGAGCTCGACACCCAGCTGGCCCGCGCCCAGGGCCTGCAGGGCCGCTTTGCGCACGCGATCCTGACGCTGGAGACCATGCACGAGCGGCTGGAGCCGGGCGAGACGCGAGCGGCGATCCGCCACGACCTGGAGATGGGGCGCGTGCTGCGATCGAGCGGCAATCCGAATGGCGGCGCGGAGTATTTCGAGCGCGCCGCGCGAGCGGCCGAGAAGGCCGGCGAGGAAGCGCTCGAGATCGACGCCCTGCACATGCTGGCGCTGGTCGAGGCTTCGCCCGCCAAGCGCATCCACATGAACATGGACGCGCTCGAGCGCGCCGCGGCCGCCAGCGATCCGCGTGCGCGGCGATGGCGCGGCTCGCTGTGGAACAACACCGGCATGGACTTCCACGAGCTCGGCGAGCTGGACCGGGCGATGGATGCGTTCGAGGCCTCGCTCGCCGCGTGGGAGGAGGACGATCCCGCTCGCGCGCCGATCGCGCGCTGGATGATCGGCTGGACGCTTCGCCTGCAGGGAAAGCTCGAAGCGGCGCTGGCCGCGCAGGAAGCGCTCGAGCGTGAGTATGCCGCCTCCGGCCGGAAGAGCGCGGGCTTCGTCGAGGAGGAGCTTGGCGAAATCCACCTCGCCTGGCCCGGCGACGACGCCTGGAAGCACCGGAGCATCGCCCGCACCTACTTCGCCCGCGCCCACGCGCTCCTCTCCGCGAACGGCGAGATCGGCCACGACCCGGAGCGCCTCGCCCGCATCAAGCGCCTGGCCGAGGGCGAAGCGGAGTAGGACCGCTCAGGTTCTCTTAGACTTGCCCGACTTCGTCCCCGTCGCCAGCTTTACGCGGGTCTCGCGCACGGCGATGGCCGGCAGAGTGGCCGCGTTCGCCTCCAGATAGGCGGCGACCTGGTCTCTGTGGCGATCGCTGAGCGAGCGCAGCAGCCAGGAGACGGCCTTGGTGATCAGGATCGCCCGCTCGCCTTTCACGCGCTCGATGATCTCAAACGCCAGGTCGCTGAAACGCTCATCGTCCACGTAGTGGACCGGGCCGACCAAGAGCACGAGCGAGGCCCGCCGCTTGTTGATGTCGTCGCTCTTCGAGAGCCGTTCGATCAGGCGCTTCCAGGCCGGCCAGTCGCGGGCGAAGTCGGCGGCGGTGAAGAGGTTCTGGCAGAGGCAGTCCACCTCCGCCCAGCCATTGAGCTTGCCGAGCCAGCGGTCGACGTCGGCGGGCGCCACCGCCCGCCTCGCCGGCTCGCTGTATCGCAGGACGATCGCGGCCAGCGTCTTCTCCTCGTGCGACACGCCGTCGAAGAGGCTCTCAACCACGGCCATCAGGTCGGCGGCGGGCGCGCGCTTGTGGGCCGCAGCCAGGCGCTTCGCCAGCGCGCGCCGGTCGGGAAGCGAGACGAGGTAGTACGGCCGCCCGCTGCCGCCGTAGGAGTCGTTCTGGCCCGTGGCGCCGGGCGGCTGCGGGTCGCCCAGCCGCTGGACCTCGGCAAGCAGGCGCGCGTGTTCCGGGTGCATGAGCGTGCCCTCCGGCTGCAATCTTGCGCCGAAGGCGGCGGGCGTTTCCAGGCTGGCCTTGCCCAACGGCGGCAACGGGATGAAAACCCGGTGGTGATGCCACGCCTGCTCCCCATCGCCGTCGCCTTCAGCCTGGCGCTGGCGGGCTGTGGGCCCAAGGCCAAGCCGCTCTCGAACTCGGACGCGCTGGAGTCGGCGATCGACCGCGGCATGGGCGGGGTCGGCACGTGCGTCGTGCTGCTCGACGCCAAGACCGGCGGAACCGTCTACCAGTACAACACCGATCAGGTGTGCAAGTACCGTCTGCCACCCTGCGAGACCTTCAATGTCGTGACCGGAGTGCTCGGCCTCGACCGCGGGATCGTCACCCCGACAACGGTGTTCAAGTGGGACGGCTCGCCACAGCCGGTGACCGCCTGGCAGACGAACGCCGACCTCGCCAAGGCCTGGAAGTACGAGATCGCCTGGTGGTTCCAAAAGCTCGCGGGCGAGATCGGGCGGGACAGCTTTGCCAAGGCCCTCGCCCAGATGGGCTACGGGAACCAGAACCTCGGCGGCGCGACGGGCGCGTTCTGGATGGGGCCGCAGAACGGCGGCAAGCTGGCGCTGTCGACGCGCGAGCAGGCGACGTTCCTCGAGCGGCTCTACGCGGGCCGCTTCCCCCTCGGCCACGACGCCGCCTCCACGGTCGAGGGCCTCTTCTCGTCGGATACGCGCGCGGGCGCGACCATGAGCGGCCAGACCGGCAGCTGCCCCAGCCAGGCCGACGGCTCGCGGCGGGTCGGCTGGTGGGTCGGGCGCCTGACCACGCCCAAACGCGACATCGTCTTCGCCGCCTCGATCGAAGGCCCGACCGCCCCGCCTGGCGAGGAGGTCGAGAGCGGATTCAAGGACGCCATGTCGGACGCGGGCCTGTGGCCCTCTGACTAGCGCGCCAGCTCGAACGTCGCGTTGACGATGACATCGACGGTGAGCTCGCCCGGCGAGACGGGCGTTGGCGTCGCCTGCGCGGCCCTGGCGGCGAACATCATCGGCCGGATCGGGGCGCTCGGCGCCTCGCCTTCGCTGAGGTTCACCAGCCGGGCGACGTGGTAGCCGGTGGCCTGGGCGTAGAGGTCGGCCCTCGCCTGCAACGCCCTGACCGCGTCCAGGCGCGCGGCGTTTTCGGCCGCCGTCGGGTCCCTGAGCCCGAAGCTGACGCCGTTCACCTGGTTGGCGCCGCTCGCGGCCACCGCATCGATGATCGGCCCTAGCTTGGCGAGATCCTCGACGGTGATCGTCACCTCGTTCGACGCCTCGTAGCCCGTGGCCTTGGGCGGCTCGTT
This sequence comes from Caulobacteraceae bacterium, assembly GCA_035295705.1. Lineage (GTDB taxonomy): Bacteria > Pseudomonadota > Alphaproteobacteria > Caulobacterales > Caulobacteraceae > Poindextera. The sequence continues at coordinate 8,081 of DATGIN010000008.1, read as the reverse complement.
CTGCACGTAGGTGTATTGCGCCGCCAGGCTGATGTTCGACGTCTGCACGTCCTTGTCGGGGACGCCCGCGGTGCGCAGCGCGGTCATGACGTGCGCCATCTGCTCGGCGTTGTCGCGAATGGCCGCCTGGGCGGTCGGGTCGGTCACCTGCACGCCAAGCGTGATCGTGGCCCGGTCAGGGACGATCTTCGTCTGCCCATCCGCCGACAGGGTCAGCGTGGTCGCGTCGAACATCGTCTGGCCGCCGGACGCAGCTTGCGCGCCGGCGGGGGCCGCAGCCGCAAGGCTGGCGAGCGCGAGGCCCGCAATCAGGATCGATTTCATGTCAGCGCTCCATCGCCCTCTTCCGACGCCAGAGAATGGCGCTCGCGTCATGCAATGCTCAAGCTGAACCCAGGCTTTAAGCCGCTGACAGCGCATGGTAACCCGCGCTCGCCCGAAGGCGGCGCGAAGGGCCCGTAGCTCAATTGGTTAGAGCCGGCCGCTCATAACGGTCTGGTTGCTGGTTCGAGTCCAGCCGGGCCTACCAGCCCTTTGTGGCATAAGGGTTTGCGGGGGCGGGATGGCCGCAGGGCGCGCGGCCTGGGCGCCCGGCGGTGTAGCCTCGGGGCGTCGCAGGCGGGTCGCCAGGGCGGAGACGGCCCAGCAACCGGTCAGCGTGACGATGATGCCGACGCCTGCGATCCCGAAGTGTTGGTTGGCGAGCGCGATCCAGCGCCAGACCCCGTGCGCGACGACAGGATGCGCGTGGGTCAGCTGGACCACCTCCAGCGAGCCGACGACGAGGGCGGCGACGACCGAAATCAGCGTGACGACCAGGTTGTAGCCGAGCTTGCGCATGGGCTGCACGAAGGCCCAGCCATAGGCGCCGACCATGAGGGCGCCGTCCGCGGTGTCCACCAACGACATGCCGGCGGCGAAGAGGAGCGGGAGCGCGATCAGCGCCCAGGGGCTTGCGTGATGCGCGGCCTGGGCCGCGCCTAGGGTCAACAGGCCCGCCTCGCTTGCGGTGTCGAAGCCGAGACCGAACAGCAGACCGAGCGGGACCATGTGCCACGAGCGGGTGATGATCCGCATGAGCGGTCCGAGCAGGCGCGGCGCGAGCCCGCCGGCGACCGGCAGCACGATGACGTTCGATGCGGACCGCTGCGCGCGGTAGGCGCGCCAGATACCGATCAACGTTACGAGATTTGCGGCGCCGATGACGAACAGGAAGCCGACCGAAACGGCGGTCCCAACCCACGCGCCGGCGAGGTCCAGGTGCGGGACCCGCCCCCGCAGCCAAGCCGGGCCAAGCGCCATCGCCGCGCACGCGACGAAGACGACGCTGGAGTGGCCCAGCGCAAAGAAAAGCCCGATAGCGACCGGTTTGTCGCCGCGCTGCATCAGGCGGCGCGTGGCGTTGTCGATGGCGGCGATGTGATCGGCGTCGACGGCGTGCCGCAAGCCCAGCCCGTAGGCCAGGAGCGCGGTCGCCAGGAAGGCGACGCTGCCGTTCGCTGCCGTGAGGGCCATGTCCCAAGCCAGCACGTTGGCGACGATCAAACCCACGGTGACATAGGCCAGCCGCCGCGAGCGCTCGACCAGAGCCCGGGCCGTGCTCGCAAGCTCTTCAGCCAACGTCATCGAAAGACAGGCCTTCCCTCGCAGCCGAGCGATCGGCTTCCGTTGCGCTGGAGGCAGGACTTCGCTCGCTGGGCCATTCTCCGGCTCCGCCTGAGGCGCCGCCATCGCAGCTGTTGTTGCGATCACTCCGGGGGGCGCGACAGCACAGCTGCCGGACTTTTCGCCGCCTCGATGGCCTGCTCGCGATTGGCAACGGCGAAAGGCCGCGGCCGTTCCCAACGCCAAGTCCGATCTCGGCGGCTACGATGCGTCCGGGAAGCGCAGCTCGAGGTGGGTGGGGCCGTTGCGTGGCACCCGGAAGAAGCCTGTCTGCGGTCTGGCCTCCTCGTCCAACAGCCGGCCCTCGATGCGGTAGTCGCCCGGGGGCAGCTTGAACAAGATCCACGGGCCCTCGCAGCTGACGCTGACCACTTCGGCGCCCTTGCCATCGGAGATCGTCACCGCTTCGTCGGCGAGAAGCGCGTTGTCGGCGCCGGAGAACTCGACGCGCACGGGATAGCTGTCCCAATGCGGGTTCAGGCGCGTCTGGCCAACCCCCGTGCAGGCGACGGGGACCCCCTGCACGACGGTCTCGGTGTCGAGCGGCACCTTGGCCGGCTCGGCCGAGGCAGCGCCCGCCGCGAGCGCGACGCCCGCGCAGGCGATGCAAGCGATGCGCTTGGCCATCCCGACGCCTCCCGAGAGCGCCATGCTACCCTGGCGCCCGAACGGGGGACATATGGCGGACCGCCTGGGAGCCAACCTGCCCCAGCCTGGAGGGGCCGTCACAGGAAAGCCCTCACCGTCTCGAGGAAGGCGTCCAGCCGGTCGTGGTGCACCCAGTGGCCGGCGCCCTCGAACTCGACGACCCGGCCGTCCTTGAAGTGCTGCATGCGGCCGTCCTTCTCCGGATTGGAGGCCCAGCTCTCCTTGCCGTTCACGAACAGGACCGGACAGCTGATGTTGGCCCACAGCTCCTGCATGTCGGCTTCGGGAAGGTCGGTCGGCGAGTTCGATCGGCAGTAGTTGTCGAACTTCCAGCTGTAAGTGCCGTCCTCGTTCTGCGCCGCCCCGTGCACGGTGAGGTAGCGCGCCTGCTCGGGGGTCAGGTGCTTGTTCTCTTCCTGCATGCGCTTGAACGCATGCTCGATCGACGAGTAGCGGCGCGGCGTGCGGCCGGCGAACGACCGCTTGGTTTCGATCCAGCTCCTCAGGCGCTCCGGCGCGGAGACCGACGCCCGCCGCGCCATCATGTCGGGCGAGGGTCCGAGGCCCTCGATCGCCACCAGCTTGCTCACCGTTTCGGGGTAAACGCCCGCGTAGCGCAGGGCGATGTTGCCGCCCAGCGAGTGGGCGATGATCCTGACCGGCGCGAGCTTCTGCTGATGGATGAGTTGCGCGAGGTCGTAGACGTAGGCGCTGAGGCCATACTCGCCCGAAGGCGACCAGGCGCTGTCGCCGTGCCCGCGCAGGTCGGGGGCGATGATGTGATAGTCGCGGCGAAGGTCCTGCGCGACCCAGTCCCAGTTGCGGCAATGGTCTTGCCCGCCGTGCACGAGGATGAGGGGCGGCGCGTCTGGGTTGCCCCAGTCCGCATAGTGCAGGCGGAGCCGCTGCGAGATGTAGCTCTGGGAGGTGGGTCCGGAAGGCTGTTCGCTCATGCGCGGCCCTACTAGCCGATCAACGCGGTCAAAGCAGCGCCTGCAGCCGGTCGGCGGGCCGGCAGAGCGCTGCGCCCTTGGGCGTGACGACGATTGGCCGTTCGACCAGGATCGGCTCTGCGACCATGGCGTCGAGGATGGCGTCGTCGCCGGCGCCCGGCTCGGTGAGCCCCAGCGCCTCGGCGTTGGTGCCGCGCGTGCGCAGGATGTCTCGCGGCTTGGCGTGCATCTGGGCCAGCAGGCCCCTTAGCTGCGGCTTGGTCCAGCCAGCCTTGAGATACTCGACTACCTTCGGCGACCGGCCGGCATCCTTCAGCGCCGCGAGCACTGTTCTCGACGTGCCGCAGTTGGGGTTGTGGAAGATGGTGACGTCCCCGTTCTTGGCCATGTCGCTCCGTCCCTCGTGTTGCCGCGCGGCGCGCCTTCGGATACCCCGCCTCGCGGCGGGCTGAAAGCCGTCGCGGCGCGTAGAGGTTGGACGCGATGGAGCCGGTGGCCGTTTCGACGCTGGTCGTAGCCCTCGCCGAAATCGGCGACCGCACCCAGCTCCTGGCGATCGTCTTGACCGCGCGCTTTGGCAAGCCCTGGCCGGTGATCGCCGGGATCCTCGTCGCGACGATCGCGAACCACACGGCGACGGCCGCCGTCGGCTACTTCATCGCCGGCTTCTTGAAAGGCGCGTGGCTGGACTGGGTGCTGGCGATCTCGTTCTTCGCCACCGCCGTCTGGACTCTCATCCCCGACAAGGCCGACGAGCAGCAGCATCACGCGACGCGCTTCGACGTCTTCCTCACCACCGCCATCGCGTTCTTCATCGTCGAGATCGGCGACAAGACCCAGATCGCGACGCTGTCGCTGGCGGCCCGCTTCCACGACGTGCTTCGCGTCGCCGCCGGCACGACGCTGGGGATGATGATCGCGAACGTGCCGGCCGTGCTGCTGGGCGAAGCGGCGGTGAAGGTCGTCCCGCTGAGGGCGATCCGCATCGTGGCCGCCGCGCTGTTCGCCGTGCTCGGAGTCTCTGCGCTCATCGCGGCGCTGAGAGGCGGCTAGGCAGGCCGGCGTCCCGAAGCGTCTCGACCGCAGCTCCCTGCTTATGGCGCGCCGGCGCCAGCGGCGAGCGGCGCCGCGCCCGTCTTGCGCTCGGCGGCGTGGCGCAGCCACATCCGATAGACCGAGACGGCCCATGGCAGCCACGTCGCTTTCGGCGAGGCGGCCATGGCGGCGCGCGCATAGTCGGCGAGCCGCTCAGCCGAGCGGCCCCCGCGCCCGCGATCGGCCAAGGCTTGCAGGGCCGCCTCGGTGGCCGGGTCGAAGTAGCCGTGCGGGATCGCCGGGTGTGCGTCGCGTTCGCCGCGCAGGTACCGCCCCACGTCGCGCAGATATTCCCGCTGCAGCGTTTCCGGCGCGTATTCGGGGTGACCCTGGAAGAAGAGGGTCAGAGCCGGTCCCGGCTTTACGAACGCGTCGACTCCGGCCTCCGGCGAGCGGGTCAGGACCTCGTACCCGGCGACGGCAAGGTCGCCCTCCGCAAGCTCATTCAACCGCGAATGCGGGGCGAGGATCGGATGCGGCGCGCCCAGTAGCAGGGGGTGCGGCCGAGCGGGCATGCACTGAAAGACGCCGGTCCGCTTCTCCGCAAGCCGGCGGCGCTCGATCCCGTCCAGGCGAAGGACCGCGGCATGGGCGGCAAGGCATGACCACACGACGGGGGTCTGCGCGTCGACGGACCAATCGACGACTTTCGCGAGGCTCGCCCAATAAGGCTCTTCGTCCAGCCTCGCGGTGTGCGGCTCGGCGCCGGTGACGATCAGGCCGTCGAGCCCGGCGGCGGGCAGGCGGTCGATGTGCGCGTAGCGGCCGCGCATGTGGGCGCGGGCGTGCTCGCCGCGCGGCACCTCGGGCAGGGAGAGGTAGCGCAGGCTCACGCCGCCGACCGGCGCGGCAGCGTGCAAAAGCTGCTCGAACTGCCGCTCGGTCGCCTGCAGCGCCCCGTCGGGCATGTTGTTGACCAGCCCGATGACGAGCGGAGCCCCGGCCCTTCGCCTGGCGCCGGCGCCGCTCATTCGGCGGCCTGCGCGTACGCCAGCGGCGCGACGGCGGCGGCGAGCGCCTGGTCAAGGTCGGCGATGATGTCGTCGGCGTGCTCGATGCCGACGCAGAGGCGGATCATCTCTGGTGTGACGCCTGCCTTGGCTTGCACCTCGGGGCTCATCTGGCGGTGCGTGGTCGACGCCGGATGGCAAGCGAGCGACTTGACGTCGCCGATGTTGACCAGCCGCTTGATCAGCCGCAGGCGGTCGTAGAACGCCTTGCTGGCCTCGTAGCCGCCCTTGACCCCGAAGGTCATCAGCGACGGGGGCCGCCCGCCCAGGTACTTCTGCGCCAACGCATGGTGCGGGTTGTCGACGAAGCCGGTGTAGGTGACCCAATCGATGCGCGGATCGGCGCGGAGGAATTCAGCCACCTTGCGGGCGTTCTCGACGTGCCGCTCGACGCGCAGCGCGACCGTCTCGATGCCCTGCAGCAAGAGGAAGGCCGACATCGGCGACAGCACAGCGCCCGTGGTGCGCTGGTAGACCGAGCGCATCCGGCCAACGTAGGCGCCGGCGCCGTAGTGCTCGGCGTAGACGAGGCCGTGGTAGGACTCGTCCGGCTCGTTGAACATTGGGAACCGGTCGGCGTGGGCCGCCCAGTCGAAGCGGCCGGCGTCGACCACCGCGCCGCCCAGCGTCGTGCCGTGGCCGCCCATGAATTTGGTCAGCGAGTGCACCACGATGTCGGCGCCGAACTCGATCGGGCGCAGCAGCACAGGTGTCGGCACGGTGTTGTCGACGATCAGCGGCACGCCGTGGCGATGGGCTGCGTCTGCGAGCGCCTCGATGTCGGCGATATTGCCGGCCGGGTTGCCGACGCTCTCGCAGAAGAGCGCGCGGGTATCGCCGTCGATCAGCCGTTCGAGGTCCTCGGCGCGGTCGGTAGCCGCGAAACGGCCCTCGATCCCCTGTCTGGGCAGGACGTGCGCCAGCAGCGAGTGGGTGGTTCCGTAAAGCTGCGGCGTGGCGACGATGTTGCCGCCGCGGTCGGCCAGGTTGACGAAGGCGTAGTGCAGCGCGGCCTGGCCGGACGCCAGCGCGATCGCGCCGACGCCGCCCTCCAGCTCCGCCACGCGTTGCTCGAGGATGTTGGTGGTGGGGTTCGAGATGCGGCTGTAGCGGAAGCCGTCGACCTCGAGATTGAACAGCGCCGCGCCGTGATCGGCGCTGTCGAACGAATAGGCGGCGGTCTGATAGATGGGGACGGCCACCGCATGGGTGGCTGGGTCGGCGTCGAACCCGGCGTGGACGGCGATGGTCTCGCGGCGCAACTGACTGGCCTCCGGCCCACGGCGAAGGTCCCGAATTGGTCCGGTGCGCGCCGCGGCCCCGCTCAACCAGCAGGAGATGTGCCGCACGCGCGTTCGCGCGCATGGCCCGCGGCTTGCGTTTGGACCCCGCATGCCCGCGCTCGGCGCCAAACAGAGACCCGCCCGGCCGCTCGCGCCCGGCGAAAGGCCGGCCTCGAAAGACTGGCTGCGCGCGCTCGAGGTGACCGCGCGGCTGGACCGCGAGCCTGAGCGCACCTTTCCGCTGGTGATCGATGAGCTCGCCGAGCGGTTCGACGAAAAGCCGGCGCTTATCTCCGAGCGTGAGACGCTGTCATTCGCGGCTCTGGCCGAGCGAGCCCGGCGCTACGCCTGCTGGGCGGCGGCGGAGGGCCTGGGCAAGCGTGACGTCGTCGCGCTCCTGATGCCCAACCGGCCGGAGTACATGGCCGTCTGGCTGGGGCTGACGCGCCTGGGCGTCGTGGTAGCGCTGGTGAACACCAGCCTCCGCGGCGCCTCGCTCGCGCACTGCCTCAGGGTCGCGGCGCCGAGCCGCATCATCGTCGATGCGACGCTCGAGGACGCCCTGGTCGACTGCGGCTTCGCCGCCGGCGCCTACTGGACGCACGGCGGTCGGGTCCGGCGGATCGACGAGGCGGTCGAGCACTTCCACCCGTCCGTGGTCGCGCTAGCCGGCGCTCCCGTCGCGCTCGATGACCGGGCGCTGCTCATCTACACCTCCGGCACGACCGGAATGCCGAAGGCGGCGAACGTCAGCCACCGGCGCGTGTTGATGTGGAGCCTGTGGTTTGCGGGGCTGACGGGCGCGTCGCCCGAGGACCGGCTCTACAACTGCCTGCCCATGCACCACAGCGTCGGCGGGGTCGTGGCGACCGGCTCGGCGCTGGTCGCCGGCGGCTCGGCGGTCATCGCCGAGCGCTTCTCGGCGACCGGGTTCTGGAGCGATATCAGTCGCTTCGACTGCACGATGTTCCAGTACATCGGCGAGCTCTGCCGCTATCTGCTGGCCGCGCCGCCGCATGCCGATGAGCGGAAGCATCGCTTGCGCATCGCGGTCGGCAACGGCCTTTCCGGCGACGTCTGGACCGCGTTCCAGGCGCGGTTCGGCCTTCCGCGCATCCTCGAGTTCTATGGCGCGACGGAAGGCGCGTTCTCCCTCTTCAACGTCGAAGGCCGCCCCGGCGCCATCGGCCGCATTCCCGCGTTCCTCGCTCATCGCTTCCCGGTGGCGCTCGTCCGTCACGACCCCGAGGCGGCCGCGCCCGCGCGCGGCGCAGACGGTTTCTGCGTCGCTTGCGAGCGCGGCGAGGTCGGCGAGGCGATCGGCCGCCTGACCGGCGCCGGCCAGGGCTCGTTCGAGGGGTATACCGACGCCGTCGAGAGCGAGAAGAAGATCCTGCGCGACGTCTTTGCGCCGGGCGACGCCTGGA
>DATGIN010000007.1:0-9073 GCA_035295705.1 Caulobacteraceae bacterium | reverse complement strand
TCGCGCCCTTCCATCGCCGCCAGCGCCGAGCCCTTCACGATCGGGATGTCGTCGCCCGGGAAGCCGTACGAGGAGAGCAGCTCCCTGACCTCCATCTCCACCAGCTCCACCAGCTCAGGGTCGTCCACCTGGTCGATCTTGTTGAGGTACACCACCAGCGCCGGAACCCCGGACTGCCGCGCCAGGAGAATGTGCTCGCGGGTCTGCGGCATCGGGCCGTCCGCCGCGCTCACCACCAGGATCGCGCCGTCCATCTGCGCCGCACCGGTGATCATGTTCTTCACGTAGTCCGCGTGACCGGGGCAGTCCACGTGCGCGTAGTGGCGGTTCTTCGTCTCGTACTCCACGTGCGCCGTGTTGATCGTGATCCCGCGCGCCTTCTCCTCCGGCGCCGCGTCAATGTCCGCATAGCTCCACGTCCGGCCCGCCACCCCGCCGCCAGACTTCGCCATCACCATCGTGATCGCCGCCGTCAGCGTCGTCTTCCCATGGTCCACGTGACCAATCGTGCCAATGTTGCAGTGCGGCTTCGTCCGGTTGAACTTTTCCTTGGCCATGGGTGTCTAGGGCTCTCTTATGTCCTGGATAGGTTGTCGTTAGCAGGGTTGGATAGCGTCTGGCGAGGCTAGGCGTACTTCTTGACCACTTCGTCGGCCACCGCCTGCGGCACCGCTTCGTAGTGGTCGTACTCCATGTGGAACTGCGCCCGCCCCTGGCTCATGCCGCGCAGCGTCGAGACATAGCCGAACATGTTGGCGAGCGGGACGAACGCGGTGATCACCTGCGCGTTGCCGCGCTGGTCGGTGCCTTGGATGTGGCCGCGCCGGGCGTTCAGGTCGCCGATGACGTCGCCGACATAGTCCTCGGGCGTCACGACTTCGACCTTCATGATCGGCTCTAGCAGCTTTGGCCGCGCCCGATCGCGCAGCTCGCGGAACGCAGAGCGGGCGGCGATCTCGAACGCGAGCACGCTGGAGTCGACGTCGTGCGAGGCGCCGTCTTCCAGCGTCGCCTTGAAGTCGATCACCGGGAAACCGGCGAGAAGACCGTTCTCCTTGGCGAGCTCGATGCCTTTCTCGACGCCTGGCACGTACTCCTTGGGCACGTTGCCGCCGACCACCTTGGACTCGAAGGCGTAGCCGCTGCCGGGCTCGGTCGGCTCGAACAGGATCTTCACCCGCGCGAACTGGCCAGATCCGCCGGTCTGCTTCTTGTGCGTGTAGTCGATCTCGGCGACGCGGCCGAGCGTCTCCCGATAGGCTACCTGCGGCGCGCCGACGTTGGCGTCCACCTTGTAGGTGCGCCGGAGGATGTCGATCTTGATGTCGAGGTGCAGCTCGCCCATGCCGCGCATGATGGTCTGGCCGCTCTCGGGGTCGGTCGAGACCCGGAACGACGGGTCCTCGGCCTGCAGCTTGGCGAGCGCCACGCCCAGTTTTTCCTGGTCCGCTTTGGTCTTCGGCTCGACCGAGACCTCGATCACCGGCTCTGGGAAATCCATCTTCTCGAGAATGACCGGCGAGCGCGACGGGTCGCACAGGGTGTCGCCGGTGCGGGTCTCCTTAAGGCCTGCGAGCGCGACGATGTCGCCGGCGAACGCCTCCTTGATGTCCTCGCGGTTGTTCGAGTGCATCAACAGCATCCGCCCCACTCGCTCGCGCCGGTCGCGCGTCGCATTGACGAGCGCCATGCCGCCCTCGAGCTTGCCGGAATAGATGCGGCAGAACGTGAGCGAGCCGACGAACGGGTCGTCCATGATCTTGAACGCGAGCACCGCCAGAGGCTCGTCGTCGGAGGCCTTGCGCTCGACCTCCTGGTCGGTGCGGACGTCGATCCCCTTGGTGGGAGGCTTGTCGACCGGCGAGGGCAGATAGTCGACCACCGCGTCGAGCAGCGGCTGGACGCCCTTGTTCTTGAAAGCCGAGCCGCACATCACCGGATAGAAGGCGCCCGACAGCACCGCCTTGCGCAGGCAGGCCTTCAGGGTGTCTTCGGCCACCTCTTCGCCGCCCAGGTATGACTCCATCGCAGCGTCATCCAGCTCGACGGCGCTTTCGACCATGTAGTGGCGCGCCTCGTCGGCGGCCGCCTGCAGGTCCGGCGGAATCTCCGCGTCATGAAACCGCGCGCCGAGGCCTTCCTCGTCCCAGATGATCGCCTTCATGCGCACGAGGTCGACGACGCCCTTAAAGCTCGACTCCGAGCCGATCGGCAGCTGGATCGGAACAGCCTTCACGCCGAGCCGGTCGCGGATGGTGTCGAGGCAGAGCTGAAAGTCGGCCCCGATCTTGTCCATCTTGTTCACGAACACGATGCGCGGGACGTTGTAGCGGTCGGCTTGGCGCCAGACCGTCTCCGTCTGCGGCTCGACGCCCTGGTTGCCGTCCAGCACGGCCACAGCCCCGTCCAGAACACGCAGACTGCGCTCGACCTCGATGGTGAAATCGACGTGGCCCGGCGTGTCGATGATGTTCAGGCGCTTGCCGTTCCAGATGGCTGTGGTGGCGGCGGAGGTGATGGTGATCCCCCGCTCCTGCTCCTGTTCCATCCAGTCCATCGTCGCGGCGCCGTCATGCACCTCGCCGATCTTATGGCTCTTGCCTGTGTAGTAGAGGATCCGCTCCGTCGTGGTCGTCTTCCCGGCGTCGATGTGGGCCATGATGCCGAAGTTTCGATAGTCCTCGATTTTGTGGGAGCGGGGCATTTTCAGGAGACTCTGGGCGCTCGGATCGGGTTGAGCCGAGGCGCGGGCGGTTTAGCTCAAACCGCCCGGCCACGGAAGGTGGAGTGCTGGTGGGAGAGGCTTAGATAGGGGCTACCAGCGGTAATGCGAGAAGGCGCGGTTGGCCTCGGCCATCTTGTGCGTGTCTTCGCGCTTCTTGACCGCGGTTCCGCGATTGTTCGATGCGTCGAGCAGCTCGGCGGCCAGTTTTTCGGTCATGTTGTTCTCGCCACGCTTGCGGGCGGCGGCGACCAGCCAGCGGATGGCCAGCGCGCGCCGGCGCTCGGGCCGGACTTCCATCGGAACCTGATAGGTGGCGCCGCCGACCCGGCGGGACTTCACCTCGATGGCGGGCGCGACGTTGTCGAGCGCGGCGTGGAACGTCTCAAGCGGGCCCTGGTCGCGCCGGCGGGTCTCGAGAAGATCGAAGGCGCCATAGACGATGCTCTCCGCGACCGCCTTTTTGCCCTCGTGCATCACATAGTTCATGAACTTGGTGACGACGAGGTCGTTGAACTTCGGGTCCGGCAGGACCTCGCGGACTTCGGCGCGGCGACGGCGTGACATCTAGCGGTTCTTCCTTACTTCGGTCGTTTGGCGCCGTAGAGCGAGCGCCGCTGCCTGCGGTCCTTGACCCCTTGCGTGTCGAGGACGCCGCGCAGGATGTGGTAGCGCACGCCCGGCAAGTCCTTCACGCGGCCGCCGCGGATAAGCACCACGGAGTGTTCCTGCAGGTTGTGTCCCTCGCCCGGAATGTAGCAGACGGCCTCCATGCCGGTGGTCAGGCGCACCTTGGCGACCTTCCTGAGCGCGGAGTTCGGCTTCTTGGGCGTGATCGTATAGACCCGCGTGCAGACGCCGCGGCGCTGGGGCGAGCCCTTGAGCGCCGGCACCTTGTTGCGCGACGGCTTCGGGCGGCGCGGCTTGCGGATCAGCTGGTTGATCGTCGGCATTCAGGTCTTTCGTTCACGCGGGTGTCTGACGCTCGAACATCGCCGGTCGATAAACACGAAACGGCGCCGGGCGCATCGTCTGCGATCCGGCGCGTCGCGTCCTCGAGAACGGGGACTTCCGATCCCTCGGAGGCAAAGCCCAAAAGCCCGACCTCAAGGGAGGGCGGAACCTAGTGAAAACACCCGAAAAGGTCAATAAGAGCAGGAGGCTGAAGAGCCTCTCGAAGGACCACCGATGGATTTCGCCGAACGCGACGAGCTTGTCGCGGAGTTGAATACCCTCCTGGAAGCGGAGCGGGCCGGCGCGCGGGTGGGCGCGAGCCTGGTGGCCGATGCGCCGGACGAGACGTCGCGGGCGTTGGCCGAGAGCATCGAAGCCGACGAGATCAAGTGGGCGCGAGCCCTCTTCGAGGCGCTGAAAGGGATGGGCGCCGACCCTTCGGAAAAGGTCGGCGAGTTCTACGAGAAGGCGATGGCGATCGAGGACTTCGACAATCGCCTGGCCTTCACCAATCGCGGGCAGGCCTGGGTGGTGCGGCGGCTCGATGCGCTGGTGCCTCGGATCGAGGATCACGGGCTCGCGGGCGTGCTGCAGGCGATGTTGGACTCCCATGTCGCCAACATCGGGACCGCCAACGACGCGCTCGAAGCGCGCGGGCATCCTGTTCCGCCGCAAGCCAGGCTCTAGAACCCGAGCGCAAGTATGCCCGACCTATTCAGTCCGTTCACGCTCAAGGGCGTCACGCTGCGCAACCGCATCGCGATGTCGCCGATGACCATGTACCGCTCGGTCGACGGCAAGATGAGCGACTACCACGTGATGCTCATGGGCGCCCGCGCCGCCGGCGGCTTCGGCCTGGTGTTCACCGAGCAGATGGCGATCACCCCGGACGGCCGCACCAGCACCAGCTGCGGCGGCATCTGGGACGACGACCATATCGAGGGGCTGAAGCGCGTCACCGGCATCGTCAAGGACATGGGCGCCGTCCCTGCGATCCAGCTCGGTCACACCGGCCGCAAGGGCAGCGAGGTGAAGCCGTGGGAAGGCGGCGAACAGCTGCCGCCCGACCACCCCGACGGCTGGCAGGTGCGCGGCCCATCGCCGATCAGCTATGGCGGCAAGTACAAATTCCCCGTCCACGAGCTCAGCGTGGACGAGATCAGGCAGATCCACGCCGCCTATGCGGCCGCCGCGCGGCGCGCGGCGGAGGCGGGGTTCGAGTGGCTGGAGATGCACTTTGCGCACGGCTACCTGGGTGCAAGCTTCTTTTCCCCCATCGCCAACCAGCGCACGGACGAATACGGCGGCAGCCTGGACAACCGCATCCGCTTCCACACCGAGGCGCTGGACGCCGTGCGCTCGACCTGGCCGGAAGCGTTTCCGCTGATGTGCCGGCTTGGCTCCGACGATCTCAATGCGGACGGAATCCAGTTCGACGATGCCGTCTACGCGCTCGGCAGGTTCAAGGAGCACGGGCTCGACATCGCCGACATCAGCTTCGGCCTGAACACCAACGCCATGAACGCCCTCCCCTTCGCCGACCTCGGCGCCTGGGTCGAACGCGGGGGGCGGGTGCGGCGCGAAGTGGGCATTCCGGTCGGCGTCAGCTGGAACCTTGGCCTGCCGGCCGTGGCCGACAAGGTCATCCGCGAGGAAAGGGTCGACCTGGTGCTGTTGGGGCGCCCGGCGCTCGCCAATCCGCACTGGCCCGTGTGGGCCGCGCGAGAACTCGGGCACAATGACCCTTTTTCATTGGTTCCGGAAGACTGGGGCTGGTGGCTGAGGAACCTGCGCGGGCACGAGAGCAGCATCGGCTGGCCGGCCGCGAGGCCGCCGAAGCCAGCCAACGATCGCGACGTCGCGTGAGGCCGGTTCAGTCAGTGGAAAGCCTTTTGTGGCTTAGCTGACGGGGGGCGCCGCCGTCGGCGCTTTGTACGCGCGAGGGGCTACATGACCGAGCTGGCGACACCGGCGCGGCCGCTGGCGATCGATCAGGCGAGAGCGTGGACCGCCGCGCAGTGGCTCGCACTGCTTTGCTTCGGCGCGATCCTGCTTTGGCCGGCGCTGACGCCGGTGCACGTCGAGGGGTTCAGCGCTTCGATCGTGGCGCTCGGCCTGCATATGGCCCAGGGGACGATCCACGATTTCCTCCCGTTCGCTCCGATCAACACGGACTACTTCGGGCTGACCAAGCTCGGCGCCGTCGAGGGCGTCGCCCTCCTCTCGCCGCTGGTCGGCGGCGACGGCGCATTGCGCATCCAGATGTGGATCGGCGCCGTGCTGACACTGGCGGCGTCGGCCTATCTGGTTCGGCGCTGGGGCGGCGCCAGCTGGCTGGTGTCGGCGACCGTGGTTCTGCTCATCCCCGGGGTCGCGGAGAGCTTCTTCTTCTTCAACGACAATGTTCCAGCCGCTGGGCTGATGCTGGCCGCCCTGGCGCTTTGGGTCCGTCGCCCCAGCCCCGTCGCCGCGGCGGTCGCCGGCGTGCTGATCGGCTGCGCGATCGCCATCCGCACCGACACGGTGCTCATCGCCGCGCTGGCCGTGCCGCTGGCGGCGCTGGAGACCCAAAAGCCTGGGCCAGCCGCCGCTCTGACCGCGCTGGCAGGCGTGATCGCTGTCAGCGTGCTCTTCGCGATGTTCGCCGTCGTTCACGCCTCGCCCCTCGACGCCCTCCGCGCCGGGGCGACCGCGGTGAAGCTCTGGGACCGCCCGTCGGACCTGCCGCAGCACCTCCTGATCCTGATCTACTTCGTCGGAGCGCCGGCGTTGGTGCTCATGATCTTCGGCGTGGCCCGGTTCATTCGCGAGCGGCGGTGGCTCACGCTGACGCTCGCCTTGGGCGTGCCGCTTTTCGTCAACCTCGCCCTGCTCGGCAAGATGTGGGAGCCACGCCAGCTGCTCATGCTGGCGCCGTTTATTGGGGCGCTTGCTGCCGCGGGCGTCGAGGCGACCATAGCGGATTTTCGGCGCGGCGAGCGGTCCGGCCCCTTGGTCATCGCCATCGTTGTCGTCGCGTGGCTGGCGTCGCCCGTCAAAGCCGTTGTGATCGCCGACGGACCGCGCGTCTTGAGCGGGCGGATCGCGGGGCTCCGCCTCTGGTACGAATGGCAGCAGTCCGTGCGCGACGACTTCGCGCGCATCGACGGGGCGATCGATTCCGCACCAGCGGCCGCGACAACCGCCATCCTGACCGAGGGCTGGAACGAGGATCGCTACCTGCACCTCGAACTGGTCGCCAAGGGCTTCCGGCGCGCTCCGCTGGCGGCGCCTTGCAGCGCGCTCGGCGAGGCGATGAGCCTGAACGGCCGCACCGTCGTCGAACTCTCGATCCGCCAGACGTTCGTCCCGATATGGCCGGCGCTGAACGCCCAGCAGCTGGAGCGCTACGCGATCCCCTGCCTGGCGCGGCTGCGCCCCGGCCACGTCGTGTTGCTGGCCAGCGGCAAGCGCCTCGACGATCTGTTCGGAAAGGCGGATCGCGAACGGGGCATGGATCCGATCCTGGCCAACGCGACGGTGTCGCCGATCCTTGCTCTGCCGGTCGATCAGCCGTTGCTGGGCAAACTGGACGACGCATACCGCAAGGAGGCGGCTAACTTCGGCCGCCCGGCTAGCCTCGAGCGGGCGATCGCGATGAGCCAGTCGAACTCGCCATTCAGTCGCCAATAGCGGGGGCGACGCGCACCGCGCGCACGCTCCGCGACGCTAGGCAAAGCAGAGCTCTTCGTAGCGGCGCAACAGGATCGAGCCGCAGGCGAAGAAGGTCATCGCCTTCGCGGGCTGGTTCCGAATCTTGTACGGGATCAGTCGCAGGTAGTTGACGATTTCGTGGAAGGCGACATCGCGGCGCTGGTCGGGTCCCAAGCGGCGCGCCAGCTGGCGATCGAGCTCGTCGTGCAGCGCGGCGTAGACGTTGGAGCGGCTCAGCATCAGATGGATGTGGCCATCGCGCACCCGCGCGGGCGGGCCGCGATCGAGCGCCTCGTAGCCGAGGTTCAGCGACTGCATGAGCTTGGCCCAGTCGATCAACGGCGTGTCGAAGTGGTTCGACGGGTTGGGGTCGATCAGGTACCAGCCGGGGCCGCGCTCCGGGCATACGATGATGTTCTCGATCGTCAGGTCGCCGTGGACAGCGCCAGTGGCGCGCTCCCGCATCTGACTTTTCACCCAGGCAGGCTCGAGAAGACGCTCCCACTCAGACAGCGCGTACCGCTCGTCGTTGATCGCATACCGCTCGGGAAGCTGCAGGCGGGCAAAGTCGAGCACGTTTCGCGCATTGGCGACGACCTTGCCTTCGACGTAGGCCTCGAACGAAGCCGCATCGCAAGGCGCGCCGTTGTGCAGGCGGTGCCAGCGGTCGACGCTGTCGACCACCTCGCCCAACAGCCGCCTGCTCTCGTCGACCGGCAGGACATGCACCATCTCGTAGAGATCGTGCGCGGAAGCGAGGTAGGGCATGTCGTATCGGAACTTGGCGTCGCCCGCGCGCTCGGCGATGACCTCGGCGAGCGGCAGCTCGTCGCTGTGCCGGCGTAGCCAGTCGGCCTGTTCGGCGAGCTTCGCCGAGCCGGCGCCCATGGCGAACTTGCGAATAACGAACGCGCCCTCCGCTTCGACGACTGCGGTGAGCGCATCCGAGCCCCCCGGCAGCAGGCGCTGAACGACCGCGCCGTCCAGCCCGTGCAGGCCGAAGCCGGCCGCCGCCGTCGACTGCTCGGTGAAGTGAGCGCTCAGGATCGCGCCATAGTCCTCGTCGCGGGCGAAGGTCTCACGCGACATGCCAGCGTCGTTGTCCTCGTCCGGCAGGCCGACCCGCAGCGCGAGCCGGAACGACCGCTGGATTCCGCTCCCGTCCGCCAACAGTCCGGCCACGAGGACGGCCAGCGCGGCGATCGAAGCGAACAGCAAGAGCACGCGGTCGAGCGCGCTGGCCCCAACCAGGGCGCTGAGCGGCCGCGCCAGAAGGCCCGTCAGGACGGACGCGAACCCCAGACCTGTGGCGCGACCGATCAGGGCATAGGCGGCCAGATAGGTCGCCCACATGGGCGCGGTCAGCAACAGGTAGGCTCGATTGCGCCGCGGCGTCGTCGCCACCAGCTGCGCGACCGTCCAGGCGGCGTCGACCAACGAGAGGCGGATACGGTCGTTGAAGATCGAGGCGACGCTCCACATTGCCCGGCGGACCCCTCGCGAGACCCGCAGCAGCACGGCCGCGGCGACGACGACCGCCGCCGCGCCCGCCATGGCCCCCAGCACCAGGGCCGATGTGTGGGGCGCCCCAGCGACAACGCGTGGAAGGACGAGCAGTATGAGGGCGACAGCGAAGAGATCGCTCATGCGCTCGAAGACAATGGTCGCGAGCACCCGCCCCAGGCCCTGGCCGGCGCGGAGCGA
>DATGIN010000006.1:0-17019 GCA_035295705.1 Caulobacteraceae bacterium | reverse complement strand
CTGGCCGCCGGCCAGCCCCGTTATCCCCATCATGCCGCCCATCGCCTGGGCGACGACGTCGTAGGCCGGCCATTCGACGTAGGGGCTCTTCCCGGTGCGCGGATCGCCGAACCCGCGCACGGCGGCGTAGACAAGCCTGGGATTGAGCGCGGCCAGCGTCTCGTAGGAGAGGCCGAGCCGATCCATGACCCCGACGCGGAAGTTCTCGACCACCACGTCGTAGTCGACGACGAGGCGTTTGATCAGCGCCACGCCCTCGGCCGTCTTCAGGTCGACGGCGATGCTGCGCTTGCCGCGGTTAATCGACTGGAAGTAGCCGGAATAGCGGTGCTCGAGGTCGGCCTCGTGGAACGGGCCGGTGCCGCGGGTGAGGTCGCCGCCCTCGAGCCCCTCGACCTTCACCACCTCGGCGCCGAGGTCGGCCAGCTGCTGGGTGCAGAAGGGGCCGGCCAGCGCCTGGGTGAAGTCCAGGACCTTCAGGCCGGCGAGCGGGCCGCTCACTTGTCGCCCCAGTGGCTGCGGCGCTTGATCAGCATCGTGCGCTCGCCCTCGAACACCACCTTGTCGTCCTGGTTGACGCCCCAGTGGCGGAACGTGACCACGCCGGCGTCCTGACGCTCCGGCGACGGCTCGGCGCTGAGCACCTCGGAGTAGGCGTAGAGCGTATCGCCGTGGACGACCGGGTTGAGCAGCCGGATGTTGTCCATCGAAAGCTCGGCCAGGGCGTTCTCGCCCGTGTCCTGCATCGCCAGGCCCATGGCGACGGAGAAGTTGACGCCGCCGTAGGAGAGCCGCCCGCCGTACGGGCTGAGGCGCATCGCGTGCTCGTTGAAATGGCCCTGTGCGGTGTTCATGACGAGGTTGGTGATCAGGACGTTCTCCAGCCCCTCGATGGTCTTGCCGCGCGCGTGGCGCATCACCTCCCCGACCGTGAAGTCCTCGAAGTAGTTGGTCTTGCCGGTGAGCTCGGAGAGCTTCATGCCCGCGCCTCGCTGGGCGGCGGGTTGCGCAGGCGCACGAGGTTCGAGCGCTCGAAGTCGATCACCAGTTCGTCGCGCTGGTTGAAGCCCTCGGTCCACCAGGTGACGATGCCGTTGGCCGGGTTGGACGCCGAAAGCCTGGCCGCCCGCGTGGTCGAGCGGGAGACGAGCGTATCGCCGGGGTAGACCGGCCGGTGATGGGTGAGCTTGCCGACACCGACGAACGGGCCGCCGATCTCGCTGTTGTCCTCCACCGACATGCCCAGCACCATGTTGAAGACCAGGAGCGGGTTGACGACGATGTCGGGGTGGCCGTGCGCCTTGGCGAACTCGCGGTTGGAGTAGAGCGGATTGAACGACAGCGTCAGCGTCGTGAAGAGCAGCGTGTCGGATTCCGCGATCGTGCGGCCCCAGTGGTGGACGCGCATCTCGCCCACCTGGAAGTCCTCGTAGAGCCGCCCCTTGGGGCGCGGCTGCGCTCGCTTGCGGAAATCGTCCTCCGCCATCTGCCCTTCCTCGGTTGCGTAGGAAGCAAAATCACGCTGGCGCTGTCGGGGCAACCGTTGCCTCCCCTGCGCGCTCGTGGCGGGATGGCGGCGGGCGCCGGCCATCGAAGGCGGGCCGCGGGAGGACGTTCGATGACGCTGAAGATCGCCGTATTGGTCGGGAGCCTGCGGGAGGGGTCGTTCACGCGCAAGGTCGCCAAAGCGCTGATGTCGCTCGCTCCGGAGAGCCTGGCCTTCGAGTCGATCGAGATCGGCGACCTGCCGCTCTACAACCAGGATCTGGAGACCGAACGGCCGCCCTCGCAGTGGGTCGCATTCCGCGACGCTGTCCGGCCGCTGAACGGGGTGCTGTTCGTCACGCCGGAGTACAACCGCTCGGTGCCCGGCGTCCTGAAGAACGCCATCGACGTGGGCTCGCGTCCGTTCGGCAAGAGCGTCTGGTCGAGGAAGCCGGCCGGCGTCGTCAGCGTTTCGCCGGGCGCTCTCGGGGGCTTCGGCGCCAACCACCACCTTCGCCAGTCGCTGGTCTTCCTCGACATGCCGGCGATGCAGCAGCCGGAGGCCTACGTCGGCGGGGCGGCGAACCTGTTCGACGAGCATGACGAGGTGAAGGTCGAGCCCACGCGCGACTTCCTAAAGAGCTTCATGGAAGCGTTCGCCGGGTGGGTCGAGCGCAACGCGGCCCATTGATCCGCGCGTCCCAAACGGCGAGGCTGGCGGGGGGTCGGGAGGCGAGCGTTTGGCCAGAATGAAGGTGAAGACGCCGGTGACGCTGACGCGCAAGGGCCGCGTCGCCGTCGTCACCATCAAGCGCGGCGACCGCCTGAACGCCCTGTCGCGGCAGGTGATGGAAGCGCTGACCGACATCGCCCGCGAGCTTCGCCACGACACCTCGACGAGCGCGGTGGTGCTGACCGGCGATCCCGCCTTCTCTGCCGGCGCCGACCTCAGCGACAGGCGCGCCGGACCGGGAGCGGACGCGCCGCTGATCGAGCGGCGCGAGGCGCTTCGGATCGGGCCCGACATGTGCGCAGCCTGGGAGGCGATCGACCAGGTCACGATCGCCGCGGTCGAAGGTTTCTGCATCGGCGGCGCGGTCTCATTGGCCGTAGCGTGCGACTTCCGCATCGCCGGCCGCGGCGCCCACTTCCGCCTGCCGGAGATCCCGCTCGGCATGAACATGAGCTGGGGGACCCAGCCCAGGCTGGTCAGCCTGATCGGGCCCGCGCGCGCCAAGCGGCTGGTCATCTTCGGCGAGCGCGTGCACGCGCTGGAGGCGCAGGCGTGGGGCATGGTCGACGTGGTCACCGACGACGGCGGCGCGCTCGAAGTCGCCCGCGAATGGGCGGCGAAGGTCGCGGGCCTGCCGCCGATCCCCGTGCGCATGGCCAAGCGGGCCATCACGCAGATCGCGGCGGCCAACCACGCGGCGTCGACCTACATGGACGCGGACCAGTATGCCCTGGCCGCGACCAGCGAGGACCATCGCGAGGCGATCGCGGCGTTCTTCCAGAAGCGCCAGCCGCGCTTCACCGGCCGCTAGGGCACGCGGCGATGGCGACGATCGAGTTCTTCTTCGACTGCTCCAGCCCGCGGACGTACCTTGCGTTCGAGAACATCCAGCCGCTGGCGGCCGAGATGGGCGCGACGATCGCCTGGCGGCCGATCCTGGTCGGCGGCATCTTCAACAGCGTCAACCCGAGCGTCTACGAGGGCCGCGCCAACCCGGTGCCGGCGAAGGCGCGCTACTCGGGCAAGGACCTGCAGGACTGGGCGCGGGTCGCCGGCCTGAAGATCAAGATGCCGCCTTCGGTTTTCCCCGTGAACAGCGTCAAGGTGATGCGCGGCTGCATCGTCCTCGAGCCGCAAGGCAAGCTGGTCGCCTTCGCCCGCGCGGCCTTCCAGGCCTATTGGAGCGACGATGCCGATATCTCGAAGCACGAAGCGATCGCCGCCATCTGCGCGCGCGCCGGGGTCGACGCCCCCGCCCTCTTCGCGGCCATCGCCGAACAGGGCCCGAAGGACCAGCTGCGCGCCAACACCGACGAGGTCATGGCCAGAGGCGGCTTCGGCTCGCCCACCATCTTCGTGAACGGAACCGACATGTACTTCGGCAACGACCGGCTGCCCCTCGTCCGAGCGGCGCTGGAGCGGGAGCGGGTCTAACCGGCCTTCTGGAAGGCGGCGCTGATGATGACGTCGACGTCGTCGCCGACGAGGCCCACGTAGGGGCTGACGCCGAAGTCGCTGCGCTTCAGATGCGCGGTCGCGTCAAAGCCGACGGTGAACCTTCCGCCGAGCGGATAAGGCCCGGCGGCGTTGAAGCTGGCATCCAGCACCACAGGGTGGGTCACGCCGCGCAGCGTAAGAAGGCCCTCGATCTGCGCGGTTTTCGGTCCCGTCTGGGTAACGCGGCGCGAGACGAAGGTGATGGTCGGATAGGCGTCGGCGTTCAGCCAGTTCGCGCCCTTCAGCTCGCTGTCGAGCTTGGTGTTGGTGGTCGAGATCGACGCAACGGGAATCGAAACCTCGACGTGCGCGGCCGAGACGTTGTGCGGGTCGATGCTGAGCTTGCCGGTCACGCCCGCGAAGTCGCCGTAGTAGCGGGTGAAGCCGAAGTGGGTGACCGAGAAGAGCACCCGCGTGTGGGTGGGCTCGACGTTGTAGACGCCGGCCTGCACGGTGTTCGGGTCGCCCGACGGCGCCGCCTGGGCGAGCATCGCGGCGAAGAGCACGCAAGCAACGACGAGCGGCCATGCCAGCGAGGAAAACAACTTCATGGCGACATCCTCCGCGTCCGACCTCGCCCGATGCGTGTGGGCCACGCGCGAGATGTGAGCTGCGCCGCCTGAGCGCAAGATGAACGACAGAGGTTATCGGCGGGAGAGCAGCTGTCGCAGCACCGCCGGCGCGAGGCCTGGCAGGTCTTCGGCGGTCAGGCCGACGCCGTGCAAGGCGGCGGCTTCGGCGTGGATCCAGACCCCGGCGCAGGCCGCATCGAAGCTGTCCATGCCTTGCGCCATCAGCCCGCCCAGGAAGCCGGCGAGCACGTCGCCGGACCCGGCGGTGGCCAGCCACGGGACGCCGTTCATGTTGACCGCGCATCGCCCGTCGGGCGCGGCGATGACCGTGTCCGGCCCCTTCAGCAGCACGACCGCATGGGCGCGCGCGGCGGCCCCGCGCGCGGCGGTGATGCGCTCGGGCGCGCTCTTCAGGAGGCCCGGAAACACCCGATCGAACTCGCCGGGATGCGGCGTCAGCACGTCGTCGCGATCGAGCACCGAGAAGAGCTCCTCGGGGTCGTCGCGGAACGCGGTGAGGGCGTCGGCGTCGATGACGATGGCCGCCCCGGTGCGCACCAGCGCCAGCAGGTTGGAGACGGTCGCATCATCGACGCCGGCCGCCGGACCGATCACCGCCGCATCGGCATCGTCAGCGGCGGCTTCGAGCTCGGCGTCGGTCTCGAACGGCTTCAGCATCACCGCCTCCAGGTGCGCTGCGTTGACCGCCAGCGCGTCGGGCGGCGACAAGAGCGTCACGAGCCCGGCCCCGATGCGAAGCCCCGCGCGCGCGGCCAGCCGCGCCGCCCCGGTGCGGGTCATTTCGCCCGAGACCACGACCAGACGCCCGCGCGCGTGCTTGTGCGACGTGGTGGTGGGCCAGGGAAAGCGGTGCAGCCACAGCGCCGGGCCGTTTTCGTAGAGCCGCACGGGTGCGGGGATGAGCCCGATATCGCCGACCACGACTTCGCCGCACAGCGATCGGCCCGGCTCGAGCACGTGGCCGACCTTGCGCCGGTGGAAGGTGACGGTGAGCGTGGCGCGCGGCGCGTACCCGAGCGGCTTGCCGGTATCGCCGGAGAGCCCCGACGGCAGGTCCACCGCCACGATCGGCGCGCCCGAAGCCTCGGCCGCCCGCAGCGTCTCGGCGACGCCGGAGTCGACGGGCCGCGACAGGCCGGCGCCGAAGATCGCATCGACGATCAGCTGGGCGCCCGTCACCGCCGACGGGGCAAGGCGCGCGAGCGGCCCATCCCAGCCGCGGGCGGCCTCGGCGGCGTCGCCTTTCAGAGCTTCGCGCTCTCCCTCCAGGGCTACGGAGACATCGTAGCCGGCGGCGGCCAGCAGCCGGGCGGCCACCCAGCCGTCGCCGCCGTTGGCGCCAGGCCCGCAAAGGACAACGCAGCGACAGGCCGGCCAGCGCTGGCGGATGGCGGCGGCGACCGCCTCCCCTGCCCGCTGCATGAGCGCAAAGCCCGCCGTTCCGGCCTCGATCGTTCGCCGGTCCGCCGCCGTCATCTCCGCGACGGTCAGGATCTCGGCGGCCGACATGGCGGCTCAGAGCACCTGCGTCTGCGCTTCGGGACCTCGCTCGACGAGGCCAAGGCGACCGTCCGCGACGTCGAACACGGTGATCGCGCAGTGGTCCGGCCGGAACGTCAGCACGCGCGGCTCGCCGCTTACGCAGGCGAGCGCGGCGTTGATGGCGACGAAATGGCTGAAGACGGCGACCGGCCGGGTCTGCTCGGCCAGCGCCTCGCCGACGGCGGCGCGCCAGGCGTCGTAGTCGATGTCGCCCTTCACGTCCCGCCAATTGGCCTGGAATGCGTTGCGCAGCCACGGTCCCCGCTCCTCGGGGCCAAGCGCCGACGGCGTCGGGATCTCGCCGACGCGGGGCTCGATCTCAACCTGCGCTCCGATCGCGTCGGCGTATGGCTGGGCCGTCTCGCGGCAGCGGCGAAGCGGCGAGGACAGCACCCGCAGCGGCCGCTCGCCGGCCGGCAGCGCCAAGAGGGCGTCTGCGGCCGAGCGCGCCTGCGCCTGGCCGGCGGCGTCGAGGCCCGGATCGGGGTCTGCATGCTCGCCCCAGCCCGTCGAGGGTCGCCCGTGGCGGATCATGTAGAGGCGGGGCATGGGCTAGTCCGGCGTGAAGAGGTTGCGCTGGCCGTCCGGATGCGGGCCGACGACGCCGGTGCGACCGACCGACTCCACCGCCTCCAGCCCGCGGAGGGTCGCCTCATCCTCCGGCGTGTTGGCGACAAAGCGATGACCGTTCTGGTCGCGGCCGATGACGATGCCGCGCGCGGCGCCCTCGCGCCGGTGCACGACCGTGTACGTCTCGATCGTGGCGCGCCCTTGCGGCGCGTCGGCGATCGGCGGGTGCGGCAGCGCGTCGATCTCGTGTTGGAGCTTGTGCGGGTCCTCGCGCCGCCACTGGCCCTGGACCGGATCGGTCGAATAGATGCCGATCGCCTGCTTGGTCAGGTACCAGCCGTTGGCGGTGACCAGGCCCTTGGCGCCCGGCCTCGCGCGCAGCTTCTGCAGCATCACCGCGACCGAATGCATGGCGTAGTTGTTGCCCGGGCCGCCCATGTACGGAAGGCCGCCGGTGACGGTGAAGCCGCGCGGGTCCTCCAGCGCCAGGCCGAGCTCGATGGCGGCGATCTCGACCGCGCTCGGGAAGCACGAGTAGATGTCGATGAAGTCGATCTCGTCGATGCCGGCGCCCGCCATGTCGAGCGCCTGCTTGCCGGAGAGGCGGATCGCCGGGCTGGACCAGTAGTTCTGCCGCTCGAGCACGTACCAGAGGTCGGCCGCTTCCGCGCAGCCGTGCAGGTAGACCCACCTGTCCTCCGGAACCCCGAGCTCGCGCGCCGCCGCGAGGCTGGCGATGAGCACGCCGGCCGACTGGTCGACCTCCATGATGGCGTTCAGCAGTTTCGGGTAAGGAAATCCTACCATCCGGTTCTGATCGTCGACCGTGATCAGTTCGTCGGCGGATCGTTCCTTGCGGAACCAGGCGTCCGGGTTGGCCGCCGCGACCCTGGTGAACCGCGAGAACAGCTCGCCGATCTGCCGCTGATGCGCCTCGAGCGTCTGCCCCTGGTGAGCGCGGAGCGCGTTCTCGAACATCGGGTAGGTGTTCACCGGCATGTTCAGCCAGTGAAGCTGCTCCTGCGGCGTCACGCCCGGGCGGCCGTCCCCGAAGCGCTCCGGCTCCGGCGCATCGCCATCGTCCTCCCAACCGGCGAAGTCGGAGCCGGCCGCCATGCGCTTGCGAAGCGATCCCAGGAACTCGGCGCCGACCGCCAGGGCGAAACGGCTCTCGCCGCTCGCGATCCGCTCGCAGAGCGCATTGATCAGCTGTTGGGGCGTGTTGCCGCCCATGTGGGTGGACGTGGCGTAGCTCGGGCTTGCGCCCAGCGCCTTCGCCAGCGCCGCCGGAGCGTTGCGCAGCTTGGGAAACGGGGCGCGGGAGAGCGCCCCGCCGGAATCGATCGCCGAGGCGACGACCGCGACGGTGTCGAGGCCGCTGAGCGCCGCCAGCGACACGCCGGCGTCGGCGGCCGCGCGCTCGGTCGCGGTGCGCAACAGACCGAGCGGCGACGGCGACTGCAGCGGGTCGCCGCGGTAGGTGAACTGCCCGGCGCCGATCAGCACCGGCGTGTCGTCGCGCATCGCAAACCCTTCTGGGAAACGGCGTTTCGCCGATCGTATGACGCGGGGCCCCGAGGGCAAAGCCCTAGATCGAGTGGTCAAGTTTTGAGCGTGGGCGCCTTGATTCGCGGCGCCCGCTCGCGTAACCGCCACCGACGGGGGCGCGGGCGGACCGTTCCCTTGTAATCAGAGGCTTGAGCGTGCTGCTAGCCGGGCGACCGCGGCGGGCCTCGAGACGCCGCGCGGCATCGCGATGAAAAAGATCGAAGCCATCATCAAGCCGTTCAAACTCGACGAGGTGAAGGAGGCGTTGCAGGAGCTTGGCGTGCAGGGGATGACCGTCCTGGAGGCGAAGGGGTACGGCCGCCAGAAGGGCCACACCGAGCTCTACCGCGGGGCCGAGTACGTCGTCGACTTCCTGCCGAAAATCAAAATCGAGGTAGTCGTCGTCGACGACCAGCTACAGCCGGCGGTCGAGGCCATACAGGGCGCCGCCCGCACCGGGCGGATCGGCGACGGCAAGATCTTCGTGACCGACATCGCCGAAGTCGTTCGCATCCGGACCGGCGAAAACGGCGCGGCGGCGATCTGAGAACAACGCATCATCGAATTGCAGGGGACAAAGGACCAATGGCCAACTCCAAAGACATCCTGAATGAAATCAAGGAGAAGGAGGTCAAGTACGTCGACTATCGGTTCACCGACACGCGCGGCAAACTGCAGCACGTCACCTTCGACATCGACCTGATCGACCAGGACGCGCTCGAAGACGGGCTGATGTTCGACGGCTCGTCCATCGCCGGCTGGCGCGCGATCAACGAGTCCGACATGAAGCTAAGGCCGGACCTCAGCCGCAGCTACATCGACCCGTTCTACCAGCAGACGACGATGTTCCTGTTCTGCGACGTCCTGAACCCCGACACCAACGAGCCCTACGCGCGCGATCCGCGCTCGATCGCCAAGGCGGCGCTCAACTACGTGAAGTCCTCCGGCGTCGGGGACACGGTCTATTTCGGGCCGGAAGCCGAGTTCTTCGTATTCGACGACGTGCGCTGGAACACCGATCCGCACAACACCGGCTATTTCTTCGACTCGACCGAGCTGCCGACCAATACCGGCAAGAGCTACGAAGAAGGCAACATGGGCCACCGCCCGGTCACCAAGGGCGGCTACTTCCCGGTCAACCCCATCGACTCCGCCCAGGACCTGCGCGGCGAGATGCTGGGCGTGATGGGCGAGCTCGGCATGGAGCCGGAGAAGCACCACCACGAGGTCGCCCCGGCGCAACACGAGCTGGGCCTGAAGTTCTCCGACCTGCTCACCATGGGCGACCGGCTGCAGCTTTATAAGTACGTCATCCAGAACGTGGCGGCGGCGTACGGCAAGACCGCCACCTTCATGGCCAAGCCCTACTTCGGCGACAACGGAAGCGGCATGCACTGCCACCAGTCGATCTGGAAGGGCGGCAAGCCCCTGTTCGCCGGCGACAAGTACGCCGGGCTCTCGGACATGTGCCTCTACTACATCGGCGGCATCATCAAGCACGCCAAGGCGATCAACGCCTTCTCGAACTCGACCACCAACTCCTACAAGCGCCTGGTGCCGGGCTACGAGGCGCCGGTGAAGCTGGCCTACTCGGCGCGCAACCGCTCGGCGTCGGTGCGGGTCCCCTACGTGGCGAGCCCGAAGGGCAAGCGGATCGAGGTCCGCTTCCCGGACTCCATGGGCAACCCCTATCTCACCTTCGTGGCCATGCTGATGGCCGGCCTGGACGGCATCGAGAACCGGATCGATCCGGGGCAGCCCCTGGACAAGAACCTCTACGACCTGCCGCCGCGCGAGCAGAAGCGGGTTCCGGAGGTCTGCGGCTCGCTGAACGAGGCGCTCGAGAGCCTGGATAAGAGCCGCGCCATCTTCAAGAAGGGCGGCGTGATGAGCGACGACTTCATCGACTCCTACATCGACCTGAAGCAGGAGGAGATCGCGCGCTTGCAGCTGCATCCGCACCCGGTCGAATTCGACATGTATTATAAGTGCTAAACCTCCTATCTTGACGTGGCGAAGGCCGCGGGCGAAACGCCTGCGGCCTTTCCTTCGCGACCACCGCCGGAAGTGGGCCATTCGCCGCCCTCGCGCGTTCGAAGCTGGACAGGGTTCGCCCGATGGCGCAGGAGCGCGCCCATGCAGCGAAGGGTTCTGCTGGCCGGATTAGCCGCCTTCGTCGGGCAGGCCGCAGTTCCCTGGCCCGCCCGCGCGGCCGGTCGAACGGTGAGCCTGACGCGCGCGTTCCCGTTCCTGCAGTCCTACTACGAGCTTGCGCCGCGCAAGCGCGACAAGTTCCACCTGGTGTATTTCGCCACCCTGAACCGGCGGTTCGCCCCCGACCTGAAAGCCGTGGTCGTGACCGCCGACGGCAAGCGGACGCCTTTGGCGGTGGGACGCGATGCGCATGTGGATTCGCTGCCGAGCCTGGCCGAGCTGCGCAGCGACGCGCTCATGGAGTTCGGCGCGTCGGCGGACGATCGGGTCGGGCTGCTCGTCAACATCGAACCGAACGTCGCCGTCGGGCCGCGGATGGATTCCGCCGGACTGAAGGCCGCGCTCGCCCAGGTGCAGTCGAACGAGATGAACGCCATTGGCCTCCTGAGCTTTGCGGTGCCGAAGATCACCTCGGCCTTGTTCGCCGGGGCCGGCTCGGCGCAGGCGGAGCTGGATGGCGGACGAACGGTCGCGCTGCCGGTGACGCGGGACCGCTACTGGGGCGTAGCGCCCTACTACGAACCGGCCTCCTTGAGCGGCGTCCGCGCGATCACGTTCGCCCGCCCGCCGAGCCACGTCTTCCTCGTCCAGCACCCAAGGTAGATCGCAGGCGCGCCGCCCCTCCGGGCCGCGCACAATGAGCGAAACGTCTTCGAATCGCTGCTAAACCAAGCCATGCCCCGCGCATCGCAGCCCAAAGAACGCGACCTGTTCGACGACGACGCGCTGAACCCGCCGGCGGCGCCGCTCGCCGAGACGCACGAGCCGGGCCGCGCCGGCTACTCGGCGAAGGACATCGAGGTGCTGGAGGGCCTCGAGCCGGTGCGCAAGCGACCGGGAATGTACATCGGCGGCGTCGACGAGCGGGCGCTGCACCACCTGTTCGCCGAGATCCTCGACAACGCCATGGACGAGGCTGTCGGCGGCCACGGCAAGGTGATCGAGGTCACGCTCGAGGCGGACGGAACGCTCTCGGTGCGCGACGACGCCCGCGGCATGCCGGTCGACCCGCATCCCAAGTTCCCCGACCGATCGGGCGTCGAGGTCATCATGACCACGCTGCACGCCGGCGCGAAGTTTTCCGACAAGGCCTACGAAACGTCGGCAGGTCTGCACGGCGTTGGAGCGTCCGTGGTCAACGCGCTGTCCGAGCGGCTCGAGGTGACGGTCTGGCGCGATGGCTTCGAGTGGCGGCAGAGCTTCGCGCGCGGCAAGCCGAAGACCAAGCTGGAGCAAGTGGCGCCGTCCCGCCGGCACGGCACGCAAGTGCGGTTTCGGCCAGACCCGCTGATCTTTGGCGAGGAGGCGGCGTTCAAGCCGGCGCGCCTGCACCGCATGTCGCGCGCGAAAGCCTACCTGTTCGGCGGCGTCGAGATCCGCTGGCGGTGCGCGCCGGAGCTCGCCGGCGAGACCCCGACCGAAGCCGTCTTCCACTTCCCGAACGGGCTTGCCGACTTCCTCGCCGAGCGCGTGGGCGACCAGCCGACGGTGACCGAAGTCTTCTCGGGCCGCGTTGAGCGCCAGGGCGAGACCGGCGCGGTCGAGTGGGCGATCGTCTGGTCGCCAGCCGGCTTCGGAGAAGCCGACGGCTTCCTTTCGTCCTACTGCAACACCGTGCCGACGCCTGAGGGCGGGACGCACGAGGCGGGCCTGCGCGCGGCGCTGACCCGGGGCCTGAAGGCCTATGCCGAGCTTGCCGGCGACAAGCGCGCGGCGGTCATCACCGCGGACGACGTGCTGGCCCAGGCGGGCGCGATGATCAGCGTCTTCGTCAAGAACCCGGAGTTCCAGGGCCAGACCAAGGAGCGCCTCTCGTCGGCGGACGCACAGAGGCTGGTCGAAGCGACGTTGCGCGACCCCTTCGACCACTGGCTGGCGGCCGCGCCGCGCTCCGCCAAGGCGCTGCTGGACTTCGTGGTGGAGCACGCCGAGGAGCGGCTGAAGCGGCGGCGCGAGAAGGAGGTCGCCCGCGCCTCGGCCACCCGCAAGCTTCGCCTGCCCGGCAAGCTCGCCGACTGCTCCGGCCAGGCGACGGACGGCACCGAGCTCTTCCTGGTGGAGGGCGACTCCGCCGGCGGCTCGGCCAAGCAGGCGCGCGACCGCCGCACGCAGGCGATCCTGCCCTTGCGCGGCAAGATCCTGAACGTCGCCTCGGCCTCCGGCGACAAGACCGGCGGCAACCGCGAGCTGTCGGACCTGATCCTGGCGCTGGGCGTGCAGCCGGGCGCCCGGTTCCGCGAGGAGGATCTGCGCTATGAGCGGATCATCATCATGACCGACGCCGACGTCGACGGCGCGCACATCGCCTCGCTGTTGATCACCTTCTTCTACCGCACCATGCCGGAGCTCATCCGCATCGGGAGACTGTTCCTGGCGCTGCCGCCGCTCTACCGCCTGAGCCATGGCGGCAAGGTCGCCTACGCCCGCGACGACGCGCATCGGGACGAGCTCATGGCCAGCGAGTTCAAGGGCAAGAAGCCGGAGATCGGCCGCTTCAAGGGCCTCGGCGAGATGATGCCGGCCCAGCTCAGGGAAACGACGATGGACCCCGCCAGCCGAACTCTAGCGCGCGTGACGCTGTCGCAAGCGGCGCAGAAGGACGACGAGCTGGTTGAGACGCTGATGGGCCGCAAGCCCGAGCTCCGCTTCCGCTTCATCCAGGAGTACGCGCCCTTCGCGACCGCGGACCTGGACGTCTAGCCGCGCGGCGGCGGCCGCCGCCCTGAGCGCCTGGCGCTGCGCCGGGACGCACGTTGCGTTGACTTTCCGCCCCCCGGCCCTATCTACGGGGCGCATTGGAGCGGGGTGCGGCGCGCATGATTCGCGCCGCGTTTTGGCCCGCTCGCCCATACTTTCGCGAATGACAGAGTTCTCAGAGCTGGGGCTTAGCCCCGAAACCCTGCAAGCGGTTGCAGACAGCGGCTACAAGACCGCTACCCCCATCCAGGCCCAAGCCATCCCGGTCGCCATGGCCGGGCAGGACGTGCTGGGCATCGCCCAGACCGGGACCGGCAAGACCGCGGCGTTCACGCTGCCGATGATCGAGCAGCTGAAGGCCGGCCGCGCCAAGGCGCGCATGCCGCGCTCGCTGGTCATCGAGCCGACGCGCGAGCTGGCCGACCAGGTCGCGCTCGCGTTCGAGCGCTACGCCAAGGGCACGAAGCTGTCGTGGGCGCTGCTGATCGGCGGCGTGTCGTTCGGCGACCAGGAGCGCAAGCTCGAGCGCGGCGTCGACGTGTTGATCGCAACGCCCGGACGCCTGCTCGACCACTTCGAGCGCGGCAAGGCGCTGCTGACCGGCGTGCAGATCCTGGTGGTCGACGAAGCCGACCGCATGCTCGACATGGGGTTCATCCCCGACATCGAGCGCATCTTCAAGCTGACGCCGGCGAAGAAGCAGACGCTGTTCTTCTCGGCCACGATGCCGCCCGAGATCACCCGGCTGACGCAGCAGTTCCTGCACAATCCGGTGCGCATCGAGGCCTCGCGGCCGGCCACCACGGCCGAGAATATCGCCCAGCACCTGGTGCGCATCCCTTCCGCCGAGCCGGCCGCCAAGCGCATGGCGCTGAGGGCCCTGGTCGGAGCCGCGAACGTCAAGAACGGCATCGTCTTCTGCAACCGCAAGAGCGAGGTCGACATCGTCGCCAAGTCGTTGAAGACACACGGATTCAACGCCGCCGCGATCCACGGCGATCTCGACCAGCCCACCCGCATGCGCACGCTGGACGCCTTCCGCAAAGGCGACCTGAAGCTTTTGGTGGCGTCCGACGTCGCCGCGCGCGGGCTGGACATTCCCGACGTGAGCCACGTGTTCAATTTCGACGTCCCGCACCACGCAGACGACTATGTGCATCGCATCGGCCGCACCGGCCGCGCCGGCAAGTCGGGCGATACCTTCATGATCGTCACCCCCGCCGACGCGCGATCGCTGGACAAGGTGATCAAGCTGATCGGACTGCGGCCCGACGAGGTGACCCTCGACCTCGACTGGAGCCAGGCAAAGGCGCGCGCCCGGCCGGAACGTGGCCGCGAGGGCCGCCGTCCGGAGCGCGACCACGGCGGACGCCGCGACAGGCATCACGAGCCGCATCGCGCGGCGACGGCCGCGGCGGTCCCGAAGCCCGTCGAGGCGGCGAAGCCACCCGAAACGCCGCAACAATCCGAAGCGCCGAAGCCCCAGGCGGCAAGGCCTCAACCTGTTGAGCCGCCGAAGCCCGCCCGCCAGCCCCGCAACGAGCGCCGCGACCGCAACGAAGGTCGCGTGCGCGGCTTTGGCGGCGATGCGCCGGCGTTCCTGCTGCGCGGCGGTCCCCGCGACGACTGAAGGCCGGCCGCCAGATCGGCTGGCTTAACCGATCGTTTCAACTCCCGTTCTACCTTGCCGTCCGCGAGCGAGAACCGCTCGTTTCCAAGGGCGCGACCCGTGACAGGAGGACACGCGCGGCCATGGCCGACCTGATCGATGCGGCGCTGCGCGGTCCCAAGGCCTTCGGCCTCGCCCGAGAGGCCCTCGACGACATGGAGCGGCGCGGCGTCTGGCCCACGCCCTTGAACTACGAGCTCTGGATTCACGCGCTTGGCGATCCGACCTGCGAGCTCGCATCCGAGATCGAGCGCCTGCTGGCCGCCGGCGAGCCGATCAGCGAGGCGATCGCCGAGGGGCTGGCCGCCGCGTACCTGCCCAAGGGTCGCCTGGACGACCAGATCCGCGACGCCGGCGCCCGGCTCAATCGCGAATTGGCCGAGGTCGCCGAGGCGATCAAGCACGCACACGAGTCGAGTGAGCAGTACGGCGAAACCCTGGCCGGAGCGGGCCGCGAGCTCGCCGAGCGCCAGGAGACGGCGACGATTGAAAAGCTTGTCCAGACCCTGTCGGACGCCACCAGGGACGTTTCCCAGGAGAACAAGACGCTCGAGCAGCGGCTGGAGGAATCGACGGCCGAGGTCAGCCGCCTGCGCGACCACCTCGAACAGGTGCGCCGGGACGCGGCCATCGACGGCCTGACCAACCTGGCCAACCGCAAATCGTTCGACGAGACGCTGAAACGCGCTTGCGAGGCGGCGCGCGCGAAATCGGAGCGCCTGGCGCTCGCTGTGCTCGATATCGACCACTTCAAGATCTTCAACGACAGCTGGGGCCATCAGACCGGCGACCAGGTGCTGCGCTACGTGGCGAGCGTCATTTCGCGGAACGCTCCGGCGCCCCGCTTCGCCGCCCGCTACGGCGGCGAGGAGTTCGCCGTGATCTTCCGGGGCGAGCCCGACGGCCAGGTGCTGGACGCGCTCGAGCAGATGCGCTCGGGCGTCTGCTCGCGGAACCTGAAGCGCCGCTCGACGAACGAGGACCTGGGGGCGATCACCATCTCCGCCGGCGTCGCCCAGCTCGAGGAACACGACGAGATCGCCGCGCTGATCGAGCGCGCCGACGCCGCGCTCTATGCTTCCAAGCGCGGCGGCCGCAACCGCGTCACCGCCGCCAACCGCCTCTCCGACGCGGCCTAGTCGACCAGCAGCTGTTTCGCCGCTTCGTCGAAGGCGCGCTGCGCGACGAACGCGAGCGCGCCGCCGGTGCTGACACGGCGCACGCCCAGGTCCCGCAACTGCACCGGCGAGGGGCCGTTCGGCCGAAGGAGGATGTTGATCGGCTTTGGGGCCAGAGCCTTGACGATCGCGGCGATCTCGTCCGCCTCGCGCGGGCCGGGCGGATAGAGGCAGTCGGCGCCGGCCTCGGCGTAGGCTTCCAACCGCGCGATGGTCGCCTTCAGGTCGGGCTGGCCCACCAGGTAGCCCTCGCAGCGCCCAACCAGGACCACGGCGCTGGCGTCGCGATCGATATCTGCACGTGCGGCGCGGATGCGCGCGACGGCAAGATCGAGATCGAGCAGGCCGGGCGAGGCCCCGCCGATGATCCGGTCCTCGATCGACAGCCCGCTGACGCCGGTTTCGATGGCGAGGCGGACGTTGGCCGCCACGCCGTCCGGCTCGACGGCGTACCCGCCCTCGAAGTCGGCGTTAAAAGGGATGTCAATCGCCGCGGAGACAGACGCCAGGTGATCCAGGAGCTCATCGCGCGTCACGCCGTAGTCGGTGCGGCCGAGGGTGTTGGCGAACCCGCTGGAGGTGGACGCCAGCGCCTTGAAGCCCATGCGCTGCAGATGCAGCGCGCTGCCGACGTCCCAGGGATTGGGCAGTACGAAGAAGCCTTCCTCGTGCATCTGGCGGAAGGCGGCGCGCTTTTCGGCGGCGGTGGGCATGGGTCGAGGCTCCGGGTGGAAACGCCGGAGCTATAGCGCGTTCACCGCGCTGAATCTGGCAGGAAGCGGACGCCTGCCTTAAGCGTCGCGGGCTTCGGCCGGCTGGATGGTGACGCTCTCGCCACAACCGCAGGCGTCGGTCTCGTTCGGATTGTGGAACACGAACCTGGCCGCGAGCTTGCTGGTCTCGAAGTCGATCTCGGAGCCCAGCAGGAACAGCACCGCCTTCGGCTCGATCAGGATCCTGACGCCCTTGTCCTCGATCACCTCGTCGAGCGGCGCGGCCGTCTCGGCATACTCGATAACGTACTCCTGCCCGGCGCAGCCGCCGTTCTTCACGCCGACGCGCAAGCCCGCATACGGCTTCTCGGCGCGTTCCATGATCTCGCGCACGCGCGCTGCAGCGCGGTCGGTGAGGGTCACGACCTTCGGGCGCGGACGGCGGGGACGAAGCTGGGTTTCCATCAGAACATGTTCAGCTGCAGCTTGGCCTCGTCGGACATCATCGAGGGGTCCCACGGCGGATCGAAGACCAGGTTCACGGTGCAGGACTTCACGCCTTCGATGCCCATCACCGCGT
>DATGIN010000005.1:0-17650 GCA_035295705.1 Caulobacteraceae bacterium | reverse complement strand
GCCGCCGGTTGGTTCGATGATCGCCGAGATCATGCGCTCATCAATCCGCCGGATCGGCGGGCGTCAACCGTTCTTGTTTTGTTCCCAGAGCGGCCTATGATGCGGCGATGAGTTGCCGCCCCCAGGTTCCGGTGAATGCGCGTGGGCGGGCCTCGCGCTCAAACGACTCCAGCCGCTACGAAGCTTTCACGCGCGCCGAGTTCAACGATGGATGGGAAGTCGACGACGACGCCCCGGCGCAGCGGGCGACCAGCCTTACCGCCGAGACGGCTCGTACGATCATTAGCCGCAACCAGAGCCCGGACATCGGCTTCGACCGCTCGATCAACCCGTATCGCGGCTGCGAGCACGGATGCATCTACTGCTACGCCCGTCCCACGCACGCCTATCTTGGCCTCTCTCCGGGTCTGGATTTCGAGACCAAGCTGTTCTTCAAACCGGAGGCGGCGCACCTTCTGGAACGCGAACTCTCGCGACGGTCCTACCAGCCCGCTCGCATCCAGCTCGGGGCCAACACCGACCCCTATCAGCCGATAGAACGAAAGCTGAAGGTCACCCGGGCGATCCTCGAGGTCCTGGCGCGCTACCGCCATCCGGTCACCATCACCACCAAGAGCGCCCTCGTGACCCGCGACATCGATATCCTTGCGCCGATGGCCGCGCTTCGCTTGGCGGCGGTTTCGGTGTCGGTCACCTCCCTGGACCGCAAGCTGGCGCGCGCGATGGAGCCGCGGGCCTCGACGCCTGAACGGCGGCTCGAAGCGATCCGACAGCTGTCCGCCGCCGGCGTCCCGACCATCATCGGCTTCGCGCCCATCATTCCCGGCCTCAACGACCATGAGCTGGAAGCCGTGCTGGCCAAGGGAGCCGACGCAGGCGCTCTTTGCGCCCACTTCACCGTTCTGCGCCTGCCGCTCGAAATCAAAGACCTGTTCCGCGAGTGGCTGGAGGCCGAACGGCCCGACCGCGCCGTACGGGTGATGTCGCTGGTGCGACAGATGCGCAACGGCCGGGACTACGACCCCGAATGGGGCAAGCGCATGCGCGGCGAAGGACCCGTCGCCGACATGCTGGCAACCCGCTTTCGCCTCGCCGTGCGCAAGCTCGGGCTGGACCGACGGGTTCCAGCCCTCGACATCGGCCTCTTCGTCCGCCCGTCAGGCGACCCGAATCAGATGGAGCTGTTCGGCTAGCCGCGCGGCGTCAGACCAAGCGGCTCTTGGCCTTCGCCGCTTCGATGAAGCTTGCATAAAGCGGGTGCGGCGCGAACGGCCGGCTTTTCAGCTCCGGGTGGAACTGCACGCCGACGAACCACGGATGGTCGCTCCGCTCGACCGTCTCGGGCAGGAGGCCATCGGGCGACATCCCCGCGATCCGCAGGCCGGCCCCTTCGAGCACCTGGCGGTAGCCGATGTTGACCTCGTACCGGTGGCGATGCCGCTCGGAGATTGTCGAGCATCCGTAGATGTCGGCGATCTTGGAGTCGGCCGCGAGGATCGCTTCGTAGGCGCCGAGCCGCATCGTGCCGCCCAGGTCGCCGCCCTCGGCCCGCCGAACCCTTTCGTTGCCCTGCGTCCACTCGGTCATCAGGCCGACGATCGGCTCCGGAGTCGGGCCAAATTCGCTCGACGACGCGCATGCGATGCCGCCGAGGTTCCGGGCCGCCTCGATCACCGCCATCTGCATGCCGAAACAGACGCCGAAGTAAGGCACGCCGTGCTCGCGCGCGAAGGTCACGGCGCGGACCATGCCGTTGGAGCCGCGCTCGCCAAACGCGCCAGGAACGAGAATCCCATCGGCCTCTTGCAGCCGATCGCTGGCCGAGTCGGGGTCTGCCTCCAGCTCCTCCGACTCCACCCAGTCGATGCTGACGCCGACGCGGTTGGCCACGCCTCCGTGAATGAGAGCTTCGATCAACGACTTATACGAGTCTTTTAACACGGTATACTTACCCACGATGGCGATCCTGACTTCGCCGTCGGGGTGCGTGAGCGTCTCGGCGATCGCCTCCCATCGCGACAAATCCGGCGGGGACGCGTCGGTGATGCCGAACACGGACAGCACTTCGGCGTCCAGCCCTTGGCGGTGGTAGTCGAGCGGGACGGCGTAGATGCTCCTGGCGTCTTGCGCCTGGATGACCGCGCTTTCTCGTACGTTGCAGAAGAGCGCGATCTTGCGCTTCTCGCCCGGCGGAATCGGCTGTTCGCAGCGGCAGAGCAGGATGTCGGGCTGGATGCCGATCGAGCGCAGCTCCTTGACGGAGTGCTGGGTCGGCTTGGTCTTCATCTCGCCCGCCGTCTTGATGAACGGCAACAGCGTCAGATGTACGAAACAGGCATGGAAGCGCGGCAGCTCCTGCCCCAGCTGGCGGATCGCTTCGAAAAACGGCAGGCCTTCGATGTCGCCGACCGTCCCGCCGATCTCGACCAGGACGAAGTCGGGCTCGCGCCCCGACTCGTCGCGCGCGTCGGAGAGGATGAAGCGTTTGATCTCGTCGGTGACGTGCGGGATCACCTGCACGGTCGCGCCCAGGTAGTCCCCTCGCCGCTCCTTCTCGAGGATGGTCTGGTAGACGCGGCCGGTCGTGATGTTGTCGGCTTTGGTGGCCGAAACGCCGGTGAATCGCTCGTAGTGCCCAAGGTCCAGGTCCGTCTCGGCCCCGTCGTCGGTCACGAACACCTCGCCGTGCTGGTAGGGGCTCATCGTGCCGGGATCGACGTTCAGATACGGGTCGAGCTTGCGCAGCCGCACGCCGTAGCCCCGCGCCTGCAGGAGCGCGCCGAGCGCCGCGGAGGCGAGACCTTTTCCAAGCGAAGAAACCACGCCGCCGGTGATGAAGATGTACCGGGCCATGGGCGCTCAGGTTAGCGCTGATTCGGCGGCGCCGCCCGCCTCATCGCGGAGACGGCGGCGGCGCGGGCGCACGGCTGCTACTGGTTGCGCGGCGCCACCACGGACGGCGGCGGCGGCGGCGGCAGGGTGACCGGCGCGGGCTGGACACTCGGCGGCGGCGGCGCGGAGGACGCGGCAGCGGCGGGCGGCGTGGACGATGCGCCAGTCGCCGCCGTCGTCGGAGCGGGACGGCGCGGCGCTTTGGCCGCTTTCGTCGTCTTGGCGGCTGGAGGTTGCGCCGTCGGCGCGAGCGGCTGCGCGACCGCCAAAGGTGGCCGCGTGATCGGGCGCGCCGGACTGTTACCCAACAAATTCAGCGTATTCCCGGTCTGCGGGACTCCAAAGTTCGCCGCCGCGCCGGCCGGCGCGCCGAGCGGAGCAGCCGGCGCCGACGGAGCGGCGCTCGCCGGCGCAGCGGGGGCGCTGGAAACCGTCGGCAGGCCCTTCAGCTTCTCGATAATGGCGCTGGCGTTACGCTCGTGGCTCGAGATGATCGTCATCACCAGACACAGCGCGAAGAAACAGCCGACCAGAATCTCAGTCGTGCGGGTGAGAAAGTCGCCAGTTCCGCGCGCGGTCATAAAAGCGCCCGGTCCGCCGCTGCTCATCCCGAACGCCCCACCCTCCGAGCGCTGCAACAGGATGACGCCAATCAAGGCGGCGCAGACGACCATCAGGATCGCCAAAAGAATGCCAAGCAGCATGGACCTGAACGCTCGATGTCCTGAAGGGCGCGGGCGGCGGCGCGACTTGGCCCGTCCGCATCTTTGCGCCCTCTACCACCTCGCCGTCGCTGGCGCTAGGGACGGGGACCCCGCCAACCGAATCGCCTGAGTCGGTTCGATGATCCTGCAGACCGAGCGCCTCAACCTGCGCCCGCTGAATCCGGGCGACGCCCGCGCGGTCCACCTCATGATGAGCGACGCGGAGGTGATGGCCTATTGGGACGTGGGCAAGGTCGAGGATCCCGCGGTCACGGGCGACATTGTCCAGCGCCAGCTGAACGAAATGGAGGCGGAACGGGGCTTCTTCTGGGCCATGGAGCGCAACGGCGACCACATGTTCGTCGGCGTTTGCGACATCTCCGAGATAGACCGCCGCCACGCCCGCGCCGAGGTCGGGTTCATGGTCGGCCGCAGGAATTGGGGCGAGGGCTACACGTTCGAAGCGATGCACGCGGTGATCTCGCACGCGGCGATCGTGTTGCGGCTGCGGAAGCTCGAAGCGCGCACGCATATCGGGAACGTCCACTCGGTGCGGCTGCTCGAGCGGCTAGGGTTCAGGCGCGAGGGCCTGATGCGCGGATATGTCGACCGGGATGGCGAGCGACGCGACTGCCTTCTGTTCGGCCTGCTGCTCTAGTCTGCAGGCGAAGCTGCTCAGAAACGCATGCGGCGGTTCACACACGGTCGACGCGGGCGTCGGGCGGCGCGGCGCGGATGATCGCCAGAAAGTCATCGGCCTTGAGCGACGCGCCGCCCACCAGCGCACCGCCTACGTCTGGAGCAGCCAGGATCTGCCGCGCGTTGTCGGGCTTGACCGAGCCGCCGTAGAGGATGGGCGCCGCCCTCCCCCGCTCGCCAGCGCACGCGAGCAGCGCGCGCCGCAACGCCGCGTGGGCCTCGGCGATCTCGTCCATGCTGGGGGTCACTCCGGCGCCGATCGCCCAGATCGGCTCGTAGGCGAGCGCGAAGGGTCCGGCGAGCTCGTCGGCTATGCAGCTGCCGACCTGGTCGCAGATCACGTCGATCGCCCGGCCCGCGTCCCGTTCTGCGCGCGACTCCCCGACACAGATGATGGGCTCGAGACCGGCCCGCTGGGCGGCAAGCGCCTTCGCGGCGACGAGGGCGTCGCTCTCGCCGTAGGACGCCCTGCGCTCGGAGTGACCGACGATGACGACCCGCGCGCCGGCGTCCACGAGCATCTCGGCGCTGATATCGCCGGTGTGGGCGCCGGCGGGGTCGGGATGGCAGTCCTGTCCGCCGACCGAGATGGGTGAATCACCCAGCGCCTGCACCATCCGCTCAACGAGCGTGGCCGGCGGGCAGAGCGCCACCCTGGGCGCGGTCGGCAACGCTTTCAGTCCGGCGGCGAGCGCGCGCGCCTCAGCCAGATCCGCGCCCAGCCCATTCATCTTCCAGTTGCCCGCGATCAGCGGCGTCGGCATCGGCCCCCCTCCGAGACGCGCTTCGACTGCAGCGAGGTGGAGCATGCCCCGCAGGGAGGTGTCCAGCGACGCGCTTGCCGGGGCGCCGGGGGCTCCACTATACCGCACTCCCCGCCCGCGCCCCCGGGCGCCTGGTCGGAACCGCCGCCGCCATGCTCGCTCTCATCCGCAAGTTTTCGCAGTCGTGGGTCGCGTCGCTGTTGCTGGTGCCGCTGACGATCGGCTTCCTGATATTCGGCGTCAGCGACGTCCTGCATCCGAAGTTCTCGAACGCCGTCGTGCAGGCGGGCTCTCATGACGTCTCGCCCGCCGCCTACAAGCGCGACTTTCAGATCCTGTTGCAGGGATTCGAGCAGCAGACCGGCCAGGAGGTGAGCGTCAGCGATGCGATCGCCGCCGGCTATGACCAGCAGATCCTCGGAGCGGTCGAGTCGCAGGCGGCCCTGTCCGACTACCTCAGCCGCGCCGGCATTCGCCCCGCCGAATACCTCGTCGACCTCGAGATCAACGAAGCGCCTGCGTTCGCGAACGCGCTTGGCCAGTTCGACCAGATGCGAGTGAACGAGTT
The DNA here is from genome assembly GCA_035295705.1 of Caulobacteraceae bacterium. Taxonomy (GTDB): domain Bacteria; phylum Pseudomonadota; class Alphaproteobacteria; order Caulobacterales; family Caulobacteraceae; genus Poindextera. Next base: position 12,023 of record DATGIN010000005.1, on the reverse strand, counting down.
CCTGGCGAACAACGGCATCAGCGCCGCGGAACTAAAGGACGAGATCCGCAACGACCTGGCGCAGCGCCACATGGTGGCCGGGCTGGCGGCCGGTTTGCGGACCCCGAAGATCTATGGGGCCTTGCTGGCGAGCTACAACCTGGACAGCCGGGCCATCAGCTATTTCGTGCTGGATCAGCACGCGGTTCCGCCTCCGCCGCCGCCCACCGACGCACAGCTGCAGGCGCTGATCAACGCCAACGTGCGGCCGCGGCCGGAAATGCGGACGTTGACCGTGGTGCGGCTGAGCGCGCGCGAAATCGCCCCGAACATGCCGGTCGACCAGGCCAAGGTGCAGACGCTGTACGACGCGGCCAAGTCCAGCTTGGCCCAGCCCGAACGGCGCTCGCTGATCGAGTTCGCCACGCCGGACGGCGCAAAGGCGCAGACCATCGCGATGCGGCTGAAGGCGGGCGACAGTCCGGACGTCGTAGCGAAGGCAACCGGCGTTAGCCCGACCTTGCTGGCCGATCGGTCGAAGGCGCAGATCGTCGACCCCAGCGTGGCCGATCCAACGTTTGCGGCAACCGCAGGTCAGGTTCTGGGACCCTTGAAGAGCGGGCTTGCAGGCTATGCCGTCGTCAAGGTGCTTAAGGTGACGCCGGCGGTCACGCCTTCGCTCGAGCAGCTTCGTCCGCAGCTCGAAGCAAAGGCGAAAATGGACGAAGCCGTCGCGAGGGTCTTCGCCGAGGTCCAGAAATACAGAACCGCCGCCGACTCTGGCGCCAACCTGCCGGACGCAGCGCGCGCGGCCGCCGTCGCGCCCATCACTCTGGGCCCACTGTCGGCGGACGGACGCGACATGAAGAACCAGCCGGTGGCCGGAGCGACGCCCAGGCTGTTGAAGTTGGCCTTCTCGCTGAACCAGGGCCAGGAAAGCGACATGCAGGAGGACGAGGGCGAAGGGGAATACTTCGCCGTCCGGGTGCAGACCGTAGCGCCGCCGGCCATGCCTACGGTCGCCGAAGTCAGGCCGCAGGCGGTGCAGTTCTACATGGCCAAGACGACGCTGGACCGCCTGAACGCCCTCGCCGACCAGCTGGTCAAGGCGGTGAACAAGGGGCAGAGCCTCGAGGCCGCCGCCGCCTCCGCGCATGCGCAGGTCAAGAGCCTGCCGAGCGTGACCCGGCAGGCTCTGACGCAGGGGCGGCAAATGGACGCCCAAATGATCGCCGCGCTGTTCGCGGCGAAGAAGGGCGAGGTGGTCAGCGGTCCGGTCGGCTCGGCCGTCGCCGTGATCGTGGCGCGAGTCGACGGCATGCAGGCGGCCGCCGGTCCCGACGCGGCGCGGCAGGCGCAGCAAGCCGCGGACGCTTTCAACGATTCCCTGCTGGGCGACATGGTCGAGGCGGCCCGCGTCTATGCCGTGGCCAAGGTGAAACCGCAGGGCGATCTCAACGCGGCGCGGCAAGCGATCGGCGCGGCGCCCGAGGAAGGCTCCCATAGCGGGGCTCCGCCAAAGCGCGGGCCGTCGCTTTGAACGTCGAGCCGTCGCTTAAGACTTTTTGCGACGGCTATGGAAACGGCCGTCCGCAGCTGGTCTGGCGCCGGATCGTCGACGATCTGGAGACCCCGGTCTCCGCTTACCTGAAAATCGCAGCCGGCGAGCCGTACGCCTTCCTGTTCGAGTCGGTCGAAGGCGGCGCCTGGCGCGGACGCTACTCGGTCATCACGATGCGGCCCGAGCTCGTTTGGCGCTGCCGCGGGGACCGGGCCGAGATCGCGCAAGGCGGAGATATCGCGGCCGGTCGCTTCTCGTCCCAGCCTGGCGGCGCCCTGGAAAGCCTTCGCGATCTGATCGCCGCATCCAGGCTCGACCTGCCGGCCGGGCTGCCGCCGATGGCGGCGGGAGTATTCGGCGCCATCGGCTACGACCTGATCCGGCTTGTCGAACCGCTGCCGGACCTGAATTCCGACCCGCTCGGACTGCCTGACGCCATCCTCACGCGTCCCTCGATCGTGGCGGTGTTCGACGGCATCGCGCAGGAGATCATCCTTTCCACCACCGTGCGGCCCTCGGAGTCGCCGGCCAAGGTCGCGTACCGAGCGGCTGAGGAACGCCTCGACGCCGTGGTTTCGGCGCTCGCCAGACCGACACCCGCGGCGCCGGTCAATCGCGCAGCCCCCGCCGCCGCGCCTACGTTGACCTCGCCGGTCCCGCGCGAGGCCTATTGGGCGATCGTCGAGCGGGCCAAACGCTACATCGAGGCCGGCGACGTCTTTCAGGTCGTGCCAAGCCATCGCTTCCGGGTCCCGTTTTCCGGCGATCCGTTCGCCCTCTATCGGTCGCTCCGCCGCACCAACCCCTCGCCGTTTCTGTTCTTTCTGAGCTTTGGCGACTTCCAGCTGGTGGGATCGAGCCCGGAAATCCTCGTGCGCCTGCGCGACGGAAAGATCACCATCCGCCCGATCGCCGGCACGCGGCCCCGGGGCCCTACGCCCGAGGCGGATGCGGCGCTGGAAGACGAGCTCAAAGCCGATCCCAAGGAGCATGCCGAGCACCTGATGCTGCTCGACCTAGGACGCAACGACGTCGGCCGGGTCGCGATGCTGGGCCAGGCCGGCCGTAACGCGCCTGACGCGCGCGCCCGCCGTCCGAGCGTGCGCGTGACCGCCTCCTTCTTCGTGGAACGCTACAGCCACGTGATGCACCTGGTGTCGAACGTGGAAGGTGACGCGCCGCCTGGCGTCGATCCGGTCGACGTGCTGATGGCGGCCCTGCCGGCCGGAACACTCTCTGGGGCGCCGAAAGTGCGGGCGATGCAGATCATCGACGAGTTGGAGAGCGAAAAGCGTGGCCTCGTCTACGCCGGAGCGGTCGGTTACTTCGGCTGCGACGGCAGCGTCGACACCTGCATCGTGCTGCGTACGGGGCTGGTGAAGGACGGGGTCCTGTACGTGCAGGCCGGCGGCGGCGTGGTCGCCGACAGCGATCCGAACGCGGAATATGAAGAGACCGTGTCCAAGGCGGCCGCGCTGGCGGACGCTGTCGCCGAGGCCTGGCGGTTCGAATAGCGCCGTCGGTCAGACGGCGCCGCGCACGTCGCTGATCGGCGTCAGCTGCGCGGGCGGCGCCAGGATAGCCGCGGTCGCAAACGTCATCGCCGCGAAGGCGAAGAAGGCTGCGGCGGCGATCGTCGGCCACAGCCGCTCGGGCGGCGGGGGCGGCTCGAGGCGAGCGCGCACGCGCGCAAGCGCATCGGCGAAAGCCGCGTGCTGATCGGGCGACTCAATCGGAACCATGCCCAAGCTTAGGGCCGCACCGGCCGGCGACGAAGCCCTGCTCGGCCGCCACCCCATCGCGTCGCTCTGGAAACAAAACGAGGCCGACGGCCGTTTCCTTGGCCGTAACGCGGCGCGGGGGCGCACTTCGTTCGAAAGGAGAGGCTTGTGTCTGCTCGATTTCCCACCATCGCCCTGGCGCTGAGCGCTTCGGCGGCCTTCCTGCTCGGCGGTGTCACCGCCAACGCCCAGCTCGGCGGCCACGGAGCAATCGGAGGCGCCGTCAGCGGCGCGACCGGCGCCGTCGGCGGAACGGCCAGCGGCGCGCTGGGCGGCAGCGCGAGCGGCTCTGCGGACGCCGACGCTAGCGGCATTTCGTCCACGACGCAGGACCTGGGCTCGCCGACCGGCGCGACGGTCAAGCAGAAGGTCAGGCACCTGCGCAACCGCGCCACACAGACGACGGGCTCTGCGGCGGCTGCCGGCGGTGCGGCCGCGGATACGGCCGCAACGACCTCGACGCCAGCCGCCGGCGCGTCCGCGAACGGCAGCGCGAGCGGCCAGGTCGGCGCATCGGGCGCGGCCTCGGGCCAGGGCATCGGCGCCAGCGGCGGAGCGTCTGGGTCGGCTTCCGGCGGCGCGACCGTCGGCCGCTAGCGCTCAAGGGGCGCAACCCCACGGGACTGTGCGGCGCGCTGGGCGGCCGATATGATGGCGTCCTCTCAAGACGGCGCGCCGCATGATCCTGGTCATCGATAACTACGACAGCTTCACCTACAACCTCGTTCACTACCTGAACGAGCTTGGGGCGGAGACCCGGGTCGCGCGCAACGACGCCCTGACCACGGCCGACGCCCTCGCGACGCGGCCAGAGGCCATCCTCCTGTCGCCTGGCCCCTGCACGCCGAATGAAGCCGGAATCTGCCTGGACCTTCTGGCCGCGGCGCCGGCCGACTTGCCGATCCTCGGCGTCTGCCTGGGCCATCAGGCCATCGGCCAGGCCAGCGGGGGCCAGGTCGTGCGCGCGAAAACCCTGATGCACGGCAAGACCAGCCGCATCCACCATACGGGCGAGGGCGTCTTCAAGACCTTGCCGAACCCGTTCACGGCGACGCGCTACCACAGCCTGTCTGTCCCGCGCGAGACCCTGCCCGAGTACGTGCAGGTCACCGCCTGGACCGAAGACGGCGAGGTCATGGGAATCCAGCGCCGCGACCGGCCATGGCTCGGCGTGCAATTCCATCCCGAGTCGATCGCGACCGAAGCCGGACACGACCTGCTGGCCAATTTCCTCGAGCTGGCCGGCGTCCAGCGCTGGACCTACGCCTGAGCCCCGACGCCATGTCCGAGTCCTTTAAGCCGCTGCTGGCGCGCCTGGCGGATGGCGCGACGTTGAGCGAGGCCGACGCCGACGCCTTCTTCGCGGCCTGCTTTCGGGGCGAGCCGACGGCGGCGCAGATCGCTGCGGCCGTGACCGCGATGCGCCTGCGCGGCGAGACCGTCGGCGAGATAACGGCGTGCGCGCGAGCGATGCGCGCCCAGGCCGTCGTGCTGGAGCATCCGTACGAGGTGATCGACGTTTGCGGCACCGGCGGCGATGGCCTGCACACACTGAACATCTCGACAGCCGTAGGCTTCGTCGCCGCCGGCGCGGGTCTCAAGGTCGCCAAGCACGGCACGCGGGCGATCTCGTCGAAATCGGGGTCCTCCGACGTCTTGACGGCGCTCGGCGTCAACGTGCAGGCGAACGCCGCGCAGCAGCGGCGTGCGCTCGACGAAGCGGGCATATGTTTTCTTTTTGCGCCCGCGCACCACGCCGCGATGCGGCACGTGCTGGCTATCCGTCAGGAACTCGGTTTCCGCACGATCTTCAACCTATTGGGCCCGCTCTCGAATCCGGCCGGCGCCCGGCGGCAGGTGGTGGGCGTGGCCGCCGCGCGCTTTGTCGAGCCGATCGCCCGCGCGCTCGGAGCGCTTGGCGCGGTGCGCGCCTGGGCGGTCCACGGCGACGGAATGGACGAGCTGACCACGACGGGCGAAACGGAGGTGGCCGAGTGGCGCGATGGGGACCTGCGCCTCTTCCGCATCACGCCAGAGGCCGTTGGGCTTCCACGCGCCGGCATCGAAGACCTGCGAGGCGGCGAGCCGGCCGCGAACGCGCGGGCGTTGCGGGAGGTTCTGGGAGGAGCGCGCGGCCCCTACCGTGACATGGTGCTGCTCAACGCTGCGGCGGCGTTGCTGGTCGCCGATAGGGTCGAGACCCTCGGGGAGGGAGCAGCGGTCGCGGCCGCGGTCATCGACGACGGCCGGGCGGCCAGCGCGCTCGACCGCCTGGTCGCCATCACCAACGCTCCATGAGCGACACGCTCGCCGCTATCGCGGAGTACAAGCGCAGGGAGGTCGCTGAGCGCAAACGCGCGCAGGGCCAGGACGCGATCGAGCGCGCGGCGCGCGACGCATCGCCGCCGCGCGGGTTCAAGTCCGCGCTCGAGCGCGGACACGCGCCCGGCCGGCTGGCGCTGATCGCCGAGATCAAGAAGGCATCCCCGTCGAAGGGCCTCATCCGGGCGGAATTCGACCCCGCTCAGATCGCGGCTGCGTATGCACGCGGCGGGGCTGCATGCCTGTCGGTGCTCACGGACTCGCCGAGCTTTCAGGGCGCCGACGCGCATCTGGCCTCCGCGCGGGCGGCCGTCGCCCTTCCCTGCCTGCGCAAGGAGTTCCTGCTCGACCCATGGCAGGTGGCCGAATCGCGCGCGGTCGGAGCGGACGCGATCCTGGTGATTCTCGCGCTCGTGGCCGATTCGCTGGCCGCGGAACTGATCGCCGAGGCCGGACGCCTCGGCATGGATGCGCTCGTCGAGACCCACGACCAAGCCGAATTGGACCGAGCGCGCGAGCTCGGCGCCACGCTGGTCGGAGTCAACAACCGTGATCTTCGCACCTTCGTGACCGACCTCGCAGTGACCGAGCACCTGGCCGCTTCGGCGCCGGCAAACGCTTTGCTGGTCACGGAAAGCGGCATCTCCACGGCCGAGGACGCGGAGCGCCTGGAGGCCGCTGGCGCCAAGGCCATGCTGGTTGGCGAGAGCCTGATGCGCGCGCCGGACGTCGAGAAGGCCACCCGCGCCCTGCTCGGCGTCGACGCCGCATTATCTTGACATTAACAAAGAACACCTAGAGAACATCGCCGACGTTGTCGGTTTGTTCCGCCAAGCTTCTGGGCCAATTCCATGCTCACGCGCAAGCAGCACGAACTGCTCATGTACATCCATGAGCGCATCAAGGAGACCGGCGTCTCGCCGTCTTTCGACGAGATGAAGGAGGCGCTCGACCTCGCCTCGAAGTCCGGCATCCATCGGCTCATCACCGCGCTCGAGGAACGTGGCTTCTTGCGCCGGCTGCCACATCGCGCTCGGGCGCTTGAAGTGGTCAAGCTACCCCAGCAGGCGACCGCTGCGGCGCCGCCGCTGGGCCGCGCCCCGTTCAAACCGCAGCTGGTCGAAGGCGACCGATCGCTGGCTCCGCCGTTCGCGGCGAATGATGCTCGCGAGCTTCCCGTGCTGGGCCGCATCGCCGCCGGCACGCCGATAGAAGCGATCCAGCAAGAACGCGATCGAATGATCGTGCCCGAGAGCATGTTGGGCGCCGGCGAGCACTTCGTTCTCGAGGTCCAGGGCGACTCGATGATCGACGCTGGAATCTACGACGGCGACTACGTCATCATCCGTCGCGGCTCTGCCGCCAATTCGGGCGAGATCGTCGTCGCGCTGGTGATGGGCGAGGAAGCGACCCTGAAGCGACTCCGGCGCAAGGGCCAATCGATCGCGCTGGAGGCGGCGAATCCAGCCTACGAAACGCGCATCTTCGGGCCGGACCAGATCCAGGTGCAGGGCAAGCTGGTCGGCCTGATCCGCCGCTACCACTAGGGCGAACGCGACCACGGGCGCTGGCCGCGGACGGCTTGCGACCAGAGGAGCCGCCACCCGCTGGGCGCCGGATAAAGCTCGGCGGCGCCGCCGCTGGCGAAATCGGCCGGACCAAGCACGAGCTTGCCATCGCATGACGGCGGCGGCTGAAGATTCGCGCGCACCACCACCACCGCGCTCGCACTGCAGATGAGGTCGATGTCTTCGGGCTTCGGCGCTCTTGTGCTCCACCACGCCCCCAGCGCCGGTCTGGTCGCGGCCTTGGGGGTGCAGTGCTTGCGGTCGCAGTCGAACAAGCTGGCGCTGGCCTTCACCTGATCTACGGGAACCTTGAACCCGCGCCGTTGCGCCCAAAGCTGCGTTGCGTAGAGGCGCATTCCCGGCCGCAGGGGGATTTCGACGCCGCCGCTCACGATCGCCGCCTGGTCGCCATCCGAGGCGATCCACACCGATGGCGACGCGCCGCGCGGCCAGAGCGCCACGGCGGCCGCGAGCGGAACGCCGATCCAGCGCAGCCGTCCGCGCCAAAGGCACGCGAACACAACGCCCAGGTAGGAGATGACCAGCGCGATATGCGGCGCGCTCGAGAGGGCAAGGCCGCTGCCGGGCGCCAGCGCGAATGAACGCGCCAGCCAGACCACGCTGTGCGCCGCCCAGCCGGCCACGAAGAGCGGCGGGTCTGTGAACACGTGCGGCAGGCCGAGGCTTTCCGCCAGCACCCCGATGGCGAGCGCCGGCATCATCACCGCGCTGGCGACCAAGTCGGCGCTCAGGTTGGCGGGCACGCCGTAGTTGGCTACGCGGTTGAAGTGCTGGATCGCGAACGGTCCGGTGGCGCTGCCCGCCACAAAGCTCACCATCAAGGCGCCGATGATCCAGTCCCGGGCGCGCTGGAACAGCGCCAGCGGCCAAGGCAGCCCGATTCCGGCAGGTCGAAAGGGCCAGATCTCCGCCATCGCGACGAGCGCGGCCGTGGCGCAGAACGACATCTGGAACCCCGGCTCGGCGACGGCCTCCGGCTGGGCAAGCAGAATGAGGAGGGCTGCGATCGACAGCGAGTGCATGCTGATCGCGCGGCGGTCGAACAGGATCGCGAGGAAGGCGACGCTGGCGGTGATCGCGGCGCGGCGGGCCGGCGGATGCGCCCCAGAGAGGATCAGATAGGCCGCGACAACGGCGAGACCGCCGGCAGCGGCCAACTTCTTGCCGGACACGCGCAGCGCCAGCCATGGCCAGGCCGCAACGCCAAGCCTGAGCGCGAAGAACGCAAAGCCCGCCACCGCGGCCATATGCAGGCCCGCGATCGCCAGCATGTGCGCAAGGCCGGCCGCGCGCAGCTGGTCGCGCGCGTCCGCCGGCAGCCAGTCCTCGTGGCTGGTGGTCACCGCGGGCGCCAGCCCGCTCGCGCCTTCATCGTGTGGTCCCATGACGCGGGCGACGTCGGCGTGAAGCCGCTCGGCCAGCGACCAGCGCCAGCCATTGACGGCCATCGCCGCCCTCAACCGCAACGGCGGCTCGGCGAGGCTGATGATCGCAGGCGGCGTCTTGGCCACGCCCACGCCACCGACACCTTCGAACCAGGCGTCACGGGCGAAGTCGAAGGCCCCCGGCGCCGCGGGGCCCGGCGGCGGGTCGAGCAGCGCGGTCATACGGACCGCGGCGCCAGGCCCGAGGGCCGATCCGCTGGGGACGACGATGCGAAGCCGATATGGCAATTGCTCGGCGGGAAGGCCCGCGATGCGCACCGGGGCAATGACGAGGCGCTGGCCGCTCGCGCTTGGATTGGCGACGTCCATCACCCAGCCGTCCAGACTGGCGACGCCGAAGCCGGCGGGGATGATCGGCGCCGCGACGAGGTCGGTGCGCGCCTTGCCCGCGAGCGCGCCGCACGCCACGACCGCGCACAGCGCCGCGAGGGCGACCGCGGCGCGGTTGCGCACGAAGCGGCGCGTCAGAACCGCAGCGGCGACCGCCGCGAGCGCCAGCATGAGCAGTGGCAGGAGGGGCGGCTCTCGCTTCAGGCCCAGGTAGCCGGCCGCACCAATTCCGAACGCGACCGGGGTCCACAGCATCGCGCGATCGAGCTGCGCCGCCGCCTCTGTCCGCATGGCGGCGAACGCCTGACCGCAGCTAGGAAGGCGGCGGACCCGCGTGCTAAGACCCCGCGCCCGGCGAGGCCACCCATCGGCCGGGACGTCCCGCGGAATATCGATGTCAGACCCTTCTCCGGCCGCCCGGCCCGTCGTCACCCGTATCGCCCCCTCGCCCACCGGCCGGATCCATATAGGCAACGCACGCACGGCGCTTTTCAACTGGCTCTATGCTCGCCACACGGGTGGGACGTTCCTCCTTCGCATCGAAGACACCGACCGCGAGCGGTCCACCGACGAAGCGGTCAAGATCATCTTCGACTCGATGAAGTGGCTTGGCCTCGACTACGATGGCGAGCCGGTGTTCCAGCACACGCGCGCGGAGCGGCACCGCGAGGCTGTCGAGAAGCTGCTCGAGACGGGCGGCGCCTATCGCGACTACATGAGCGTCGAGGAGCTCGAGGAGGAGCGCAAGCGCGCCCGGGCCGAGGGCCGGGTCATCCGTTCGCCCTGGCGCGATCGCGAGCCGCGATCCGGCGCCAACGCCCCCTTCGTCGTCCGCTTCAAGAGCCCGTTGGAGGGACAAACGGTCGTCAACGACCTCGTCAAGGGTCCGGTGGTGTTCGAGAACAAAGCGCTGGACGATCTTGTGCTGCTGCGCTCGGACGGGACGCCGGTCTACAACGTGGCGGTCGTGGTCGACGATCACGACATGGGCGTCACGCACGTGATCCGCGGCGACGATCATTTGAGCAATACCGCGCGGCAAGCCCTGATTTTCAAGGCGCTCGGCTGGGCCCAGCCCGCGTACGGCCATCTGCCGATGATCCATGGCCCCGATGGCGCCAAGCTCTCCAAGCGCCATGGCGCGCAAGCCGTGCACGAATTCCGCGAGATGGGATACCTGCCCGAGGCGATGCGCAACTACCTTGCTCGGCAGGGTTGGGGCCATGGCGACGACGAGATCTTCTCGGACGCCCAGGCGATCGAATGGTTCGACGTCACCGACGTCGGCAGCGCCCCGTCTCGCCTGGACTGGGCGAAGCTAGGCCACGTCAACAACCACTACATCCGCCAGGCCGACGACCAGCGATTGCTCCGCCTCGTGGCCGACGCGCATCAAAGCCGCGGCGTGACCATCGGAGAGCGCCAACGAGCGGTGCTGCTGCGGGTCATCCCGCTGGTGAAGGCCGGCGCCAAGACCGTGCTCGAGCTTGCGGACCTTACGCTGTTCGCCCTCAAGGAGCGACCGCTGCCGCTCGACGAGAAGGCCAAGGCGCTGCTCGACGCCGAAGCGCGAGAACGCCTTGCGCGGCTCTCGATCAAGCTCGCCGACGAGCCGGAATGGATTGCCGAAGCGATGAACCCGGCCCTGCGCGCTTTCGCCGACAGCGAGGGCGTCGGCCTGGGCAAATTCGCTCAGCCGCTGCGTGCGGTGCTGTCCGGAGGATCGGTCGCTCCGGATTTGGCCAGCACGCTCGAAGCGCTTGGCCGCGACGAGAGCCTGGGTCGAATCGCGGACGCCCTTTCGCACGTGCAGTAAGCCGCTATAAGGCGAGGCAAGCGCCTGTTGGCGAGCCTTCGGAGCGGGACATCTGCATGCCCAAAAGCGCCACGCTGATCATCGACAACAAGACCTACGACTTGCAGATGATCTCGGGCGCCGAGGGCCCCGACGTCGTCGACGTTCGGCCGCTCTACGCAGAGGCCGACGTCTTCACGTTCGACCCGGGCTTCACCTCGACGGCAAGCTGCGAAAGCAAGATCACCTACATCGACGGCGACAAGGGGATTTTGCTGCACCGCGGCTACAACATCGAGGACCTGGCCAACAGATCGAGCTTCCTCGAGGTCTGCTACCTCCTGCTGCACGGCGAGCTTCCGACCGCCTCGCAATACGCCGAGTTCGAACACAACATCACCTACCACACGATGTTGCACGCGCAGTTCGACCGTTTCTTCGGCGGGTTCCGGTCGGACGCGCACCCGATGGCGATCATGACCGGGGCGGTCGGGGCGCTGTCGGCGTTCTACCATGACAGCACGAACGTCAACGACCCGCAGCAGCGCCAGATCGCGGCGCACCGCCTGATCGCCAAGATGCCGACCATTGCGGCGCGCGCTTACAAGTACTCGCTCGGCCAGCCATTCGTCTCACCGCGCAATGACCTGAACTACGCCGAGAACTTCCTTCGCATGTGCTTCAGCGTTCCGGCGGAGGACTGGAAGCCGAACCCGGTTCTCACCCGGGCGATGGACCGGATCCTGATGCTGCACGCCGATCACGAGCAGAACGCCTCGACTTCGACCGTTCGCCTTGCAGGCTCGACGGGGGCCAACCCCTTCGCGTGCATCGCAGCGGGCATCGCCTGCCTTTGGGGGCCGGCCCACGGCGGCGCCAACGAAGACGCGCTGAACATGCTCAAGGAGATCGGCACCGTGGACCGCATCCCTGCCTTTATCGCGGAGGTGAAGGGGCGCGAGCGGCGGCTGATGGGTTTCGGGCACCGGGTCTACAAGAGCTATGACCCCCGCGCGACCGTCATGCAGAAGACCTGCCATGAAGTGCTCGACGCGATCGGCGACAGCGAGGACCCGCTTTTGAAGGTCGCGATGGAGCTGGAGCAGATCGCGCTGAACGACCCGTACTTCATCGACCACAAGCTCTATCCCAACGTCGACTTCTATTCCGGCATCACCTTCCGGGCGCTTGGCTTCCCGCCGGAGATGTTCACGGTCCTGT
>DATGIN010000004.1:0-4986 GCA_035295705.1 Caulobacteraceae bacterium | reverse complement strand
AGCTGGTGTCCTTCACCATGAAGATGAAGTCCATGATCGCCGGCGAATAGACGTCGCCGCCGGCGCAGGGCCCCATGATCACCGCGATCTGCGGGATCACGCCCGAGCAGAGCGTGTTCAGCAGGAAGATGTCGGCGTAGCCCGCGAGCGCCTCGACACCCTCCTGGATGCGGGCGCCGCCCGCGTCGTAGAGGCCGATGATCGGCGCCCCGACCTTGGCCGCCTGCTCGTAGATCTTGACGATTTTTCTTGCGTGCGCGCCCGAAAGCGAACCGCCGAAGACCGTGAAATCCTTCGAGAAAACAAAGACCGTGCGGCCGTTGATCGCCCCCCAGCCAGTCACGACGCCGTCGCCCGGCACCTTCTGTTCGGCCATCCCGAAGTCGGTGGCCCGATGCTCGACGAACATGTCGAATTCCTCGAACGAGCCCTCGTCCAGAAGCACGTCGATCCGCTCGCGGGCCGTAAGCTTGCCCTTGGCGTGCTGCGCCGCGATGCGCCGCTCGCCGCCTCCGGCGCGCGCCTGCGCACGCCGCCGCTCGAGCTCCTCGACGATCTGCTTCATACGGACTACTCGCTCCGATTGGTTGAGCTTTCAGGCGTAGACGCGGGCCAGAGCGGTGACAAGCGCGCCGCCTCGCGCCGTGCGACAGTCCGTCCGCGACGGACCAGCCAGGATCCGCGCGTAAAATGCCCAGCACCCATGAGTTGAGGGGCTGGAGATCCGATGGCCACCGACCCCAACCTGAAGGCGGCGATCGCGGCGACCCGGTTTGGGCTGGGAGCGCGGGCGGGCGACATCGCGGCTCTGAGCGCCGACCCGATCGGTGCGCTCAAGGCGCAAATCCGCGCGGAAGGCGCCGATCAGCCGGCGGGGCAGGTCGAAAGTGGGGCGCAGCGGATCGCCGACCTGCGGGTCTTCCAGCAGGACCGCCGGCAGATGCGGCGCGAAGGCGACCCGGCGAACGCCGACCCGGTCAAGGAAGCGCAGAAGATGCTCCGCGAAGATGCCGGCGCTGAGTTCCTTGGCCGCGCGACACTCGCCGCCACGACTTCGGCGGCCTTTCGCGAGCGCTGGGCGCTGTTCTGGTTCAACCACTTCACGGTCGGGCAGAAGAACCTGCAGACGGCGCTTCTTGCCGGTCCGTTCGAGCGGGAGGCGATCCGCCCCCACGTTTTCGGGCGCTTCGAGGACATGCTGGTCGCCTCGACATCGCATCCCGGCATGCTGATCTATCTCGACCAGGCGCAGTCGATCGGGCCGAACAGCCAGCTCGCCGGCCTTGCGAAGATGGGCCTGCCGGCGCTGAGGACCCTCGGCGGTCTGAACGAGAACCTCGCTCGCGAGATCATGGAGCTGCACACGCTGGGCGTCGGCTCCGGCTACACGCAAGCCGACGTAACCGAGTTCGCGCGGGCGCTGACGGGCTGGAGCATCGTCGGGCTGAAGGAACAGCGGCTCGGCGAGGCCGCCGGCGAGTTTACGTTCCGACCCGCTGCGCACGAGCCGGGCGTGCGGCGCATCCTGGGCAAGGCTTATCCGGAAGGCGGTATGCAGCAGGCGCGCGCGATCCTGCACGACCTGGCGGCGCATCCGGCTACGGGCCATCACACCGCCGTCAAGCTCGCCAGGCACTTCGTGGCCGACGATCCGCCGCCCGCGCTGGTCGCCAGACTCGAGCGCAGCTTCAACGAAAGCGGCGGTCAACTGGACAGGGTGGCGACGGCGCTGGTCGAGGCCCCGGAGGCTTGGACGCCGGCGCAGCGCAAATTCAAGACGCCGTACGAGTTCGTTATCTCCAGCTACCGCGCCGCCGGGGTCGTCCCAGGCGCCGAGATCGTGCCGATCCTCAACCAGCTGGGGCAGCGACCGTTCAGCGCGCCGTCGCCCAAGGGTTGGTCCGAAGACGCGGCCGATTGGGCGTCCGCCGACGGCGTCATCAAGCGGATCGGCTGGGCCGAGACCTTCGCCGCCAAGGCCGCCCCGCAAGCGGCCAACCCCATCGAGATCGCGCAGAGCACGCTTGGGCCGCAGCTCGGGCCTGCCACCGCGACCGCGATCTCCCGGGCGGAGTCGCGCTCGGAAGCCTTCTCTATCCTGCTCATGAGCCCGGAGTTCCAGCGTCGATGACCACGCGCCTCGAGATGAACCGCCGGGGCGCCCTGCTGGCCGCCGCCGTGCTCGGCATCAACGTCACCTTCCTCGGCCGCGCCGCCTACGCGGCCAGCGAGGGCGACCTCGCCAAGCGCAAGCTCGTCGTCTTTATCTGCCGCGGTGCGATGGATGGTCTTTCCGTCTCGCCGCCGGTCGGCGACCCCAGCTACCAGCGCCTGCGCACCGACATCGCCATCGCCGGCTTTGGCCAGCCAAACGGGGCGCTGAAGCTCGACGACACCTTCGGCCTGCACCCGAAGCTCGTGACGGTGCACGCCCTGGCGCTGAAGGGCCAAGCGCGCATCGCGCCCGCCATTGCCACGCCCGACCGCGCCCGCTCGCACTTCGAAGCCCAGGACGTCTTGGAAAGCGGCGTCTCGGCCGTCTACGGCGCAAGCTCCGGCTGGCTGAACCGGGCCGTGCAGGCGCTGAGCGCGACCCGTCCCGTGCACGCGATGTCGGTCGGAGCGCAGGAGCCCCTGATCCTGCGCGGCCCGGTCGAGACAGCCTCGTGGTCGCCGGGCGGGTACAAGGATCACGATCCGCGCCTGCCGCAGATCCTGACCGACCTTTATGCAAACGACCCGCTGCTCGCACCGGCGCTGGCCAACGGGTTGCAAACGCAAGCGATGGCGGCGATCGCAACGGCGACAACGCCCGGCGAAGCGGCGCCTGCCGCCGCCCCGACGCCGCCGATGGCGGCCGCCGCCAGCGGTCAGCAAGCCGGCGCTCAGCCCTACGCGGCGCAGGCGCAGCAGGTGTACGACCAGGCGAACAAGCTCGGCGGCACGCTCGCCCGCTTCATGCGCGAGCCGAACGGCCCGCAGATCGCCGCCGTCTCGCTCGACGGTTTCGACACGCATGCCAATCAGGGCGGCGCCGACGGCCAGCTGGCTAACCGGCTGCGCGGGTTGGACACGGTCATCGATGGGCTCTCGACCGGCCTCGGGCCTGACTGGTCGAACACCGTCGTCGTCGTTGCGACGGAGTTTGGCCGCACCGCGCGCATGAACGGCACGCGGGGCACCGACCATGGGACCGCCTCGACGGCGCTCGTGCTCGGCGGCGGCTTGAAGAACGGCGGCATCATCGGCGACTGGCCGACCTTGGCCGACGCCAAGCTGTTCGAGGCCCGCGACACCGCGCCGACCCTCGACATGCGAGGACTCTTCAAGGGCGTTCTTGCCGAGCAACTGGGCCTCGACCGGCAGGTGTTGGATACCAAGGTCTTCCCGGATAGCGCCGGAGTCGCGCCCGTAAGTGGGATCGTCGCCTAGCCGAACGGCTCGGGATCGGCCTTCGCCTCGTCGAACCCGAAGCGATCGAAGCCGGCTCGCATCTCCGGACCGAGGGGGGCCTCGATGGCGATGCGGCCACGCGCCGGGTGTGGAAGCTCGAGCCGCCGGGCGTGCAGCTGAAGCTTCAGGCCGGCCGAGACCGCGCTCGACCGCTCGTCGCCGTACTTCCTGTCGCCCAGACTGGGATGGCCGAGCACCTGCATGTGGGCCCGGAGCTGATGGGTGCGCCCGGTGTGCGGACGCAAAGCCAGCCACGCCGCGGTTTCCTGCGCATGCGCCAGGGTGACGTAGTCGGTCTCCGCCGCCGCCCCCCGGGCATCGCCGGCCTCAGCCGGCGCCATGCGTTCGCGTTCGCCGAAGCCTCTCTTGACCAGCGGCTGTTCGACGCTCCCGTTCGGCGGCCGCGGCCGGCCGGCGACGATCGCCCAGTAGGTCTTTTCCGCGTCGCGTCGCGCGAATGCATCGGCCAGCTTCGCCGCGGATGCCGGGCCCTTGCCAAGGATGAGGACGCCGCTGGTGTCGCGGTCCAGCCGATGCACCAGGCGTGGCCGCTCGAACCCTTCGCCCCAGGCGCTCAGCAGCCGATCCACGTGTCGTGACGTCTTCGTCCCCCCCTGCACGGCGAGCCCTGACGGCTTGTTCAACGCCAGCACCTGGTCGTCCTCGTAGAGGACGAGCGAGCGGGCAAAGGCGGCGTCCAGACCGGATAGCGCCGGGCGCGCCGGGTCATGGCGCTCGCCCAGCGGCGGCACGCGCACGCGCGCGCCGGCCGCCAGCCGCAGATCGGGTTTCACGCGGCCGCCGTCGACGCGAATCTGTCCGGAGCGCGTCAGTTTATGGATCTGCACATGGTTCAGCTGCGGCCAGCGCCGCTTGAGCCATCGGTCGAGCCGCGTGCCCGCCTCGGCAGGCGTCACCGTGAGCGTTTGGACCTCGGGCGCAGCCATCGCTTCGCTTAGGCGGCCGCCTGCTCGCGAACCGCGGCGACCAGCCGAGAAAAGTCCGAAGGGGGGTCGGCCTCGAGCCGCATCAGGCCGCCTGCCGGGTGCGGAAACGCGATAACCGCTGCATGCAGCATCGGCCGCGCGACCGCCTCGCCGCCCAGCGCCAGCACGCCGCCGTAGCGCGCGTCCCCCACGATGGGACGGCCGATCGAAGCCATGTGCACGCGCAACTGATGCATGCGCCCCGTCCTTGGCTGGAGCTCAACCAGGGCGGCTCCATGCGCCGCGGCCAGAGTCCGAAAGCGTGTCTGCGCGCTCTCGGCGTCGGGATGATCCGCGGCACAGACCCGCATGAAGGCCTCGCGGCCCTGCTCGTCACGGCGAAGCGGCGTCTCGATCAGCCCCTCGGGCGGCTCGGGGCGCCCCGGCGCGACGATCGCCAGGTAGATCTTCTCGACTCGCCGGCCCATCAGCGCGCGGCCGAGGAAGCCCGCCGCCGGCTTGGTCTTGGCCGTCAGGATGACGCCCGAGGTATCCCGGTCGAGGCGGTGCACGAGCCGGGGGCGATTGCCGTTCGACTTGGCGAAGG
>DATGIN010000003.1:0-76274 GCA_035295705.1 Caulobacteraceae bacterium | reverse complement strand
GACCGTCGCGAGAGCTCGCGTTCCAGAAGGTGCGCCGCCTCCGGTTTGAAGAACAGCTTCGTCTCGAAATCCAGCCCCGGAGAGAGGCCAAGATAGGCGTGCGTGGGACGGGCGTAGCAGTAGATGCACCCGTGCTCGCAGCCGCGATAGGGGTTGATGGAGCGGTCGAAGCCGATGTCCGGGCTCTGGTTGCGGCTGATGATCGTGCGGGCCGTCTCGGCGGTGAGGCTGGTCGCCCGCTTCGCCGGGGCGTCGTCGTCGACTTCCCATCCATCGTTGAACTCGGCGCGCGTGAACGCTTCGTAGCGGCTCGAGTCGTTTGAGCGCGAGGCCCGCCCACGCGCATTCACCGGAACCTGGGGGCGGCAACTCATCGCCGCATCATAGGCCGCGCCAGGAACAAAACAAGAACGGTTGACGCCCGCCGATCCGGCGGATTGATGAGCGCATGATCTCGGCGATCATCGAACCAACCGGCGGCGGCGGCAGGCTGGTCGCCACGTTCGCGTCGCTGACCTCGGCCGCGGCCGACGGCCTCGTGCGCGAGGTGATCGTGGTCGATCCGACCGGCTCCGCCGAAACGGCGGTCTTGGCGGACGAGGCCGGCGCGACGCGCGTTGGCTCGACCGCGGATGCGCTCGCGAGCGCCCGCCAGCCCTGGTTGTTGGTCCTGCGCGCCGGGACGCGGCTGGAGAGCGGGTGGGCGCAGGCGGCGTGGCGGCACATCGAACGCGGCGGGCGCCAGGCCGGCTGGTTCCAGCTCAGCTATAGGGGCGCTTGGCCGCGCGCGCCGTTCGAAGAGGCTTCGGCCGCGTTGGCGGCGCGGTTTGGGCGGCTGCGCGCCGAACATGGGCTGCTCGCGCCGCGCGGCATGCTGGATCGCACGGCGCCGCGCCAGAGCGGGTCGACGCTACCGGCCCGTCTTAAGCGCGGGGCGCTCCGCCCGGTCGGAGCGCGCATCCTGGCCGAACTCGCTTAAGGGCGTTCCGGTCGATCCAGGCGCTCGGCCAGCATCATGATGTCGGCCCAGGCGCGCTTCTTGGCCGCCGGTTGCCTGAGCAGGAACGCGGGGTGCAGAGTCGGCAGCGCCGGCAGCGCCAGCGCCCCATCGCTCGAGGCCCAGTCGAACCAGCGGCCGCGTAGCGCCAGGATGCCCTCTGGGCGCTGCAACATGGCTTTGGCCGCCTGGCCGCCGGCCAGCATCAGAAGCTTCGGCTGCACCAGCGCGATCGCCCGCTCGAGGAACGGTGCGCAAACCAGCTGCTCTTGCGGCGTTGGGTTGCGGTTTCCGGGCGGGCGCCAGAACACCGTGTTGGTGATGAAGACGCGATCGCTCAGCCCGGCGGCCGCGAGCATCTTGTCCAGCAGCTTGCCGGCGCGGCCGACGAACGGGGCCCCTTGCGCGTCTTCGTCGCCGCCGGGCGCCTCGCCGATCACCATCAGCGGCGCGTCGGCCGCGCCGCGCGAGAAGACCGCCTGCCGCGCCCCCTCGTACCTCAGTGCACAGCCTTCGAAGGCGGCGATCGCCGCGCCGAGCGCGGCGAGGTCTCCGGCGGCGGCGGCAAGACGCCGCGCCTCGGCGATCGCGCCCGAGACGTCCGGTCCCGTTGACGCGGCCACCGGCGTCGCCGCCGCCGGCCGTGGCGGCGACGTCGGCCTGGGGCGCTCGGCCAGCCGGTCGAGCGGCGAGTCGAGCAGCGCCGCATCGATGCCGGCTTCAACCCAGAAGCCCAGCAGGCTCTCTATCGCGCGCGGTTCGACAGGCATCCTGGTCGCATAGCAAAGACAGCGGTTCGATGGCTACGGCGTGCGGCGCGCGGTGCAAGGCGCAACGCCAGCTTCGCTTCGCGGCTTGACCCGTCTGGTCCTGCCTTCGAATAAGGGGCAGGGTTTGGACGAGGGCCGGCAGGGACGATGAGCGAAGAACGCGAGTCGATGGAATACGACGTCGTCGTCGTCGGCGCTGGGCCGGCCGGGCTGGCGGCCGCCATCCGTCTGAAGCAGCTTTCGCCCGAGGTTAGCGTCGCCGTCCTCGAGAAAGGGTCCGAAGTCGGCGCCCACATCCTCTCCGGCGCCGTTATCGATCCAAGGGCCCTTAGCGAGCTCATCCCGGACTGGCGGGAACAGGGTGCGCCGCTGGAGACCGCCGTCACCAGCGACAAGTTCCTGTGGCTCGGCCCGGCTGGAGAATTCGACTTCAGCCTGCTGGTGCCTTTCATGCCGCCGTTCATGAAGAACCACGGCAACTTCGTGGCCTCGCTCGGCAACGTCTGCCGCTGGCTAGGGACCCAGGCCGAGGCGCTTGGCGTCGAGATCTACCCAGGCATGGCCGCTTCGGACCTCGTGTTCCGCGACGACGGATCGCTCAAAGGGGTGGTCGCCGGCGTCTTCGGCATCGGCAAGGACGGTCAGCGCAAGCCCGACTACCAGCCGGGGCTCGAGCTGCACGCCAAGTATGTCTTCATCGCCGAAGGGGTGCGCGGCTCCCTCGCCAAAGTGCTGCAGTCGCGATTCAACCTTCGCGATGGCCGCGAGCCGCAGAAGTTCGGCATTGGGATCAAGGAGCTTTGGCAGGTCCGCCCAGAGGCCTTCCGGCCGGGCGTGGTGCAGCACACCTTTGGCTGGCCACTGAAGAACGACACCGGCGGCGGCAGCTTTCTGTACCATTTCGGCGACCACTACGTGGCCGTCGGCTTCGTCGTGCACCTCAACTACAAGAACCCCTGGCTCTCCCCCTTCGACGAGTTCCAGCGCTTCAAGCTCCACCCGTCCATCCGCGAAGTGCTGGAGGGGGGCAAGCGCATCGCTTACGGCGCCCGCGCAATCACCGAGGGGGGCTACCAGTCGGTGCCGAAGTTGAGCTTTCCCGGCGGCGTACTGATCGGCTGCTCGGCAGGGTTCGTGAACGTGCCACGCATCAAGGGCAGCCACAACGCGATGAAGACGGGCATGCTTGCCGCCGAAGCCGCTGTCGCCGCCCTCGCGGCCGGCCGGGCGGGCGACGAGCTCGCCGCGTACGATGAGGCCTACAAGACCTCGTGGGTGGCCCGCGAGCTCAGGCTTGTCCGCAACGTCAAGCCGCTGTGGTCGAGGTTCGGAACGCTGGTCGGCGTCGGCCTGGGCGCCATCGACATGTGGGTGAACCAGCTGACCGGCGGCTTCTCGTTCTTCGGAACCTTAAAGCACGGCAAGTCAGACGCCGAGGCGACGGGCCTTGCGGCCGACTACGAGCCGATCGTCTACCCGAAGCCTGACGGCGTGCTGAGCTTCGACAAGCTGTCGTCGGTCTTCCTCTCGTCGACCAATCATGAAGAAGACCAGCCGCCGCATTTGCGCTTGACGGACCCCAGCGTGCCCATCGCGGTCAACCTGCCAGAGTTCGGCGAGCCCGCCAGGCTCTACTGCCCGGCCGGCGTATACGAAGTGCTCTACGACGAGAGCGGCGCAAACCCGCGGTTCCAGATCAACGCCCAGAACTGCGTTCACTGCAAGACATGCGACATTAAGGATCCGTCGCAGAATATCACCTGGACCACGCCGGAAGGCGGGGGCGGGCCGAACTATCCGAACATGTGAGGCTGCGACTCCTGCAGCCCTTGCCGGCGGGGCGATTCAGAGCAAAGGGTGCCATCGATGACCCCACTCCGACTCCTCGCCGCCTTAGCGTCGTTCGCCGTGCTTGGAGCCTGCGCTTCGCAGGCTCCAAACGGGGCCGCAACGGCCGATCTTGGCGCGCCGGCCGCGCCCGCTCCGCGCGTCGACTCCGACTCTTCGCCGCTTGGCCTCTATCTCGCTGGGCAGGCGGCGCTGAACAACGGGCACGGCGACCTGGCGGCCACCTATTTCTCGCAGGCCGCGCAGGCCGACGGCGACGCCGCCTTCCTCAAGGACAGCGCATTCCAAGCCGCTCTCGCCGACGGCGACGTCCGCCGCGCCGCCGACCTCGCTCCGAACGCTGGCGAGGGTTCGGCCGCCGCCGTTGAGCTGGGCCGGCTCACCCGCGCCGTGGAGTGGCTCGCCGAGGGACGCGGGCGCGACGCCGAGGCCCTGTTAAGCGGCAAGCCGATGCCCCCGCCGCTCGATACGGCCGCGAAGCTGCTGACCCCCTGGGCCGCGGCGGCCGCGGGCGATTGGAAGACCGCGCTAGCCGCGCCGCCTCCTGGCGAGGACCATCTCGTGACCCAGATCGCCATGCTCGACCGGGCGCTGCTCTTCGAAAATCGCCATGAGATCGGCGACGCCGATCAGGCCTTCCGCGGCCTTCTGGCGATCAGCGATGGGGCCGGCCTCTACACGGCGGCGTACGGCGAGTTTCTCGAGCGGCACGGCAAGACTTCCGACGCGGTTGCGCTCTACACGGCCGCAACCCGGAACGAGCCTTCGAACACGCTGCTCGCGGAGGCGCTGGCGCGGGCAAAGGCGGGTCGCGCCCCGCCCGTGGCGCCGAACTTCCAGCAGGGCGCCGCAGCAGCGCTGCTGCCGCCGGCCGCCTTCTTGCTGGCAGAGAAGCAGCCAGCGCTGGGGCTGGACTACCTGCGCTTGGTCATTCGCCTCGACCCGAAACGCGATGAAGCCTGGCTGCTTATCGGCGACACCCTCAGCGCCGGCGGCCAGGTGGCGGCTGCGCGCGCGGCCTACGCCCGGCCGGCGCCGGGGTCCGACGCCTACGTCGCTGCCCGGACGCGTTTGATCGCGACCTACGACGACGAGCCCAAGGGCGCGCCGACCGAGCTCGCGCTCGCCGAAGAGACCGCCAAGGCGGCTCCGAGCGATCCCGTCGCGCTGGAGCTGCTCGCCGATGCGCTGCGGATCAACGACAGGGACGCCGAAAGCGCTCAGGTGCTCGACAAGCTGATCGCCCAGCTCGGGGAGAAGGCTGGTTGGAGCCTTTACTATATGCGCGGGGTAGCCCTCGATCAGGCTGGCGACTGGCCGAGCGCCGAGCGCGACCTCAAGTACGCCCTGGCGCTCAGTCCCGACGAGCCCGACGTGCTGAACTACCTCGGCTACTCGTGGATCGACCGGGGGATGAACCTCAAGACCGCCAAGCAGATGATCGAAAAGGCGGTCGCGGCCAAGCCCGACTCCGGCGCCATCGTCGATTCGCTCGGCTGGGCCGACTACAAGCTTGGCGACTATCGCGAGGCCGTCGAGCAGCTCGAACGGGCGACGGAGCTCGAGCCGGCGGATCCTGACATCAACAACCACCTGGGCGACGCATATTGGGCCGCGGGCCGCAAGCTCGAAGCGCGGTTTCAGTGGGAGCAGGTGCTGTCGCTGGCGCCAAGCGACAAGCTGCGGGCCGAGGTCGAAGCCAAGCTGAAGTCCGGCCTCAATACCGCGCCGCGCCCAGCCGTCGCGGAGAAGTGACCCAATCGCCGCCGCAGGCGGCCTTCGCGGCCGCCAAGGTCAACGTCTTCCTGCACGTCGGGCCGCGCCAGCCCGACGGCTACCACCCGGTCGCCAGCCTGATCGCCTTCGCCGACATCGGCGATCGCCTGAGCGTCGCCCACCCCAGCGCGCCTCCGCTCGTCATCGAAGGCGCCTTCGCCGCCGGCCTCCCGGACGGGCCAGACAACCTCGTCGCCCGAGCTTGCGCAGCGCTCAAGCCGTCGCATCCGGTCGCGCTCGTGCTGCAGAAGGATCTGCCGCTGGCGTCCGGGCTCGGCGGCGGCTCCGCCGACGCCGCGGCCGCCCTTCGCCTCGTCGACGCCTGCCAAGCCGCGCCAGCCGGCCCTGAGCGACTGCTGCAGATCGCCCGCACGCTGGGCGCCGACGTTGCCGCGTGCCTTGTCGGGCGGCCTGTCATTGCGACCGGGCGGGGCGATGCGTTGGCCGCAGCGCCGGTCTTGCCCGCGCTCGACGCCGTGCTGGTCAATCCCGGCGTCGCCGCGACAACCGCCGAGGTCTACCGGCTCTTCGATGAAACGAAGGCTGCGACCAGCGCCGAGCTGCCGCCGCTGCCGGCCCGCTTCCACAGCGTGCGCGATGTCGCCCATCTCGTCGCCAGGACGCGCAATGACCTCGAGGTCGCCGCCGTCCGCTTCGCGCCGGAGATCGGAGCGGGGCTCCTGGCGCTCCGCGCCGAGCGGGAGACGCTGGCCGCGCGCATGTCGGGATCGGGGTCGACGCTCTTTGCCCTGTGTGAGGACCGAGCAGCGGCCAGAAGGCTCGCCGGCCGATTGGCGGAGCGGCGCCCCAACTGGTGGGTCAGGCCCTGTCGGCTCGGCTCGGCGCCGCTCTGAAGCGAAACGGCCCCCCGCCGGTGGCGGAGGGCCGTCTGCAAGACACCTGATCGGCTGGCGCCGGTCTTAGCCCTGAACGACCTCGCCGTGCAGGTTGATGTCCAGGCCTTCGACCTCGACCTCTTCCGACACCCGGATGCCGATCGTGTACTTCAGCACCGCCAGGATCAGGAAGGTGACGACGGCGCAGTAGACGAACACCACGCCGACGTCGATCAGCTGGGCGATCATCTGCGACGGGTTGCCGTCGATGAACCAACCGCCCTTGGAGGGGATGTTGGCGTTGATCGCCTTCGAAGCGAACATGCCGGTCATGATCGCGCCCAGCGCTCCGCCGACGCCGTGGACACCCCAGCAATCGAGCGCGTCGTCGTAGAAGCCGAGCCACTTTTTGACGTGCGCGGAGGCGACGTAGCAGACCACGCCCGCGGCCAGTCCGATGATCAAAGCGCCGGTCGGGTTCACGAAGCCCGAAGCCGGAGTGATCGCGACCAGGCCGGCGACCGCGCCCGAAGCCATGCCGATGACGGTCGGCTTCTTCACCACGACCCATTCCGCGAACATCCAGGACAGCGCCGCCGCCGCCGTGGCGATTTGCGTCGCCGCTGCGGCCATGCCGGCCTGGCCGTCATGCGACTCGACCGCGGAGCCGGCATTGAAGCCGAACCAGCCGACCCAGAGCAGGGAGGCGCCGATCACGGCGTAGGCGGGGTTGAACGGCGCGAAATTCTCGGTGCCGAGACCCTTGCGCTTGCCGAGCATGAGCGCGGTGATCAGGCCCGCGGTGCCGGCGTTCAAGTGCACGACCGTCCCGCCGGCGAAGTCCAAGGCCCCGAGGCCGCCCGTACCCAGGAAGCCCTTGGCCGACCAGACCCAGTGGGCGATCGGGCAGTAGACCAGGAGCAGCCACGCCCCCATGAAGATCAGGAACGCCGAGTACTTCATGCGGTCGGCCAACGCACCGGCGATCAGTGCCGGCGTGATGATCGCGAACGTCATCTGGAAGAACATGTACACGGTCTCGGGGATGGTCGGCGCGAGGTCCGTGTTCGCGATGTTGATGTCGGCGTTCAGCGGCGCCAGCAGAATGTACTTGAAGTCCCCGAGGTAGGGGCCGTGCCCGGTGAACGCGATCGAGTAGCCGATGATCATCCAGAGCACTGTGATGACGCAGGTGGCGCCGAAACTCTGCGCCAGAGTCGCCAGGATGTTCTTCTTGCGGACCATGCCGGCGTAGAAGAGAGCAAGCCCCGGGATGGTCATCATCAAGACCAGGACCGACGAGGTCAGCATCCAGGCGGTGTCGCCGGAGTTCACCGAGTCCTTGGGGTAGCTCTGCGTCGCGCAGTTGTTGGTCGAGGCGCACGGCGGCGCTGCCGCCGGGGCCGCGGACGCCGCCGGTGCGGCCGACGCAGGAGCGCCGGATGCGGCGGGCCCGGACGACGAAGCCGAGGACGCAGCCGCCGCCGAGGAGGAAGGCGGCGCGCCGGACGCCGTTTGCGCGAGCGCGGCGGCGCCGAACGCGCCGCCGGCGATGACGAGGGCGAGCGCGAACGCGGCCCACCTGTGAATGCCTACGCGTTTCATGTGTTCGAAGGTCCCCTGTTGTCTCGTGGCATCGCTCACAGCGCCGCCGATCCGGTCTCGCCGGTGCGAATGCGCAGCGCGTCTTCGACCGCGATCACGAAGATCTTGCCGTCGCCGATCTTGCCGGTCGCGGCGGACGTCTTGATGGCTTCGACCGCCTTGGCCACGTCCGGGTCGTCGACGACGACCTCGACCTGGACCTTCGGCACGAAGTTCACCGCATACTCGGCGCCGCGATATATCTCGGTTTGCCCCTTCTGGCGCCCGTAGCCCTTTACTTCCGAGATCGTCATCCCCTCCACGCCCGCCGCGCCGAGAGCTTCTCGGACCTCGTCGAGCTTGAAGGGTTTGACGATCGCCATAATCAGTTTCATTCGCTCGCTCCCGTGCTCGCGGATCGCCAACGCACCCCTGTTGTCGCCATGGCGTGAGAGGAGGCTCACCCGCCCCCCAAGCTGGCGGGTTCAGCGTTAGGGGAAGGGCGGCGCGGCGTCGGGCCGCCGCCGGCCCAGCGGCTCGGATTCAGGCGCGAGCGCTCAGAGATTAGGCGTCGGGGCGAAGGCGGCGCCCAGAACTTGTGCGGTCCGAGGGCGAGCGAAGGCCGCGGGCGGAATCGGCATAAGGATCACGGACCCGTGATCGGCGCCGCGCAACCTAAAGCCAAGCTGTGCGTATTTCCCTCGGCACTTGTTTTGGCGAGGGGGCGAGCCTCGTTGCACCCCAAAAGGTCAGCTAAAATGCGCTTAGCACCACTTCTTTCCATCGCTGCGGTCGCCGCTTTGGCGGCTGGCGTCGCTGCCGCCCAGACCGACCAGTCGGCTGCGACCGCCGGTCAGGCGAGCGCGCCTGCGGCGGCGTCCATTCCGCCCGGCGGGGTGACGTCGTCACCGACCGCTCCCGACGAAGCCTTCAAGCTGAAGGCTGGAGATCCGACGGTGATCAGCAATGCGCCGGTGCCCGACACGCCTGCCAACCGCAAGGCATTCGGCGGGCCGATGAGCAACGCCGGCCGCCACACCAAGCCGATCGGCGACTAAGGTTCCGGGTCCGGGCCGCCGCTCCGCAGAAGCGGAGCGGTGCGCTTGAAGCATCGGCCGGCGGCCCTTATGGTCCGCCGGCTTTTTCGACCCCACCCCTGCCAGATCAACCGCAGCCGCTTCTTAGAAATGACACAAGGCGGCCGGATAACGCAGGTTGGCCCCTCACCTGGACAAGGAAGCTTGAACTCATGATGCACCGACTGATGTTGGCGGGCGCCCTCGCGCTCGCGATTGCGGCGCCGGCGATGGCGCAGACGGGAGCCGCGGCCGCCCAGCCGACCGCCGCCGCCGAGCCCGCCCCACCGCCAGCGGCGCCGCAGCTGCAGCTCACGCCCAGCGGAGACATCATCGGCACGCTCAAGGCCTCCGGTCAGTTCACGATTCTCTTGAAGGCGCTGGACGCGGCGAACCTCACGAGCTTCCTGCAAGGCGCCGGCCCCTACACGTTGCTCGCCCCGACCGACGCAGCGTTCAAGGCCCTGCCGCAGGGACAGCTCGACAGCCTGATGCAATCCGCCAACGCCGCGCAGTTGCAGCAGCTGTTGGCCTACCACCTCATCGCCGCCAGCGTGCCGCCGTCGAAGGTGCAGGGCACCAAGGGTCCCGTGCCGACCGCCGCCGGTCCCGACGTGCAGATCGACGGCTCGTCGACGCCGTTCAAGGTCAACAACGCCGATATCGTCGGCCAGGCGGCCGTGTCCAACGGACAGATCTACGCGCTCGACCGGGTGCTGTCGCCGCAGGCCGCGGCCTCCGCGGCCAGCGCGGGCGTCAACGCCTCCGCGGTGCGCCGCTAAACCGCCGAACCCCCGACAGCTTGAAGGGCCAGCCGGCGGACCCTATGGTCCGCCGGCTTTTCGCA
Source organism: Caulobacteraceae bacterium (assembly GCA_035295705.1). Lineage (GTDB taxonomy): Bacteria > Pseudomonadota > Alphaproteobacteria > Caulobacterales > Caulobacteraceae > Poindextera. The sequence continues at coordinate 66,540 of DATGIN010000003.1, read as the reverse complement.
GCGCGTTTGCGAATCTGCTCTTAGCCCGATGACCAGCCGGCCGCCTCTATCCTTCCAGGACATCATCCTGGCGCTGCACGCCTATTGGAGCCGCCAGGGGTGCGTGATCCTGCAGCCGTATGACCTCGAGGTGGGCGCCGGCACCCTCCACCCGATGACGGTCCTGCGCGCGCTTGGGCCGAAACCCTGGCGCACCGCCTATGTGCAGCCGTCCAGGCGCCCGGCCGACGCGCGCTACGGCGAGAACCCCAACCGCTACCAGCACTACTATCAGTACCAGGTGATGCTGAAGCCGAACCCGCCCGACATGCAGGACCTCTACCTGGGCTCGCTCGAGGCGATCGGCATCGACCTTGCCCTGCACGACGTCCGCTTCGTCGAGGACGATTGGGAGAATCCGACCGTCGGCGCCTGGGGGCTCGGCTGGGAGGTCTGGTGCGACGGGATGGAGATCAGCCAGTACACCTACTTCCAGCAGGTCGGCGGCCTGGACGTCGATCCGGTGGCGGGCGAGCTGACCTACGGTCTCGAGCGGCTGGCGATGTATGTCCAGGGCGTCGAGGACTTCAAGGACATCGCATTCAACGACCCGCAGAGCGCGGACCGCAAGACCTACGCCGACGTCTTCCTCGAGCAGGAGCGGGAGTTCTCCGCCTTCGACTTCGAGGCGGCGAACGTCGAGATGCTCAAGCGTCACTTCGAGGACGTGGAACGCGAGGTCCCCAGGCTGTTGGCCGCGCGCGGTCGCCAGGGGCAACCGCTTGTGCTGCCGGCCTACGACTACGTGCTGAAGGCCTCGCACCTGTTCAATCTGATGGACGCCCGCGGCGCGATCGCGGTCGCGGAGCGACAGAGCTACATCGGCCGGATCCGCGATCTGTGCAAAGCCTGCGCGGAAGCCTGGCTGGCTGTTGAAGGCGAGAACGCGGCGCTGCCCGCGCTCGGCGCCTGATGCCGGAGCTTCTGCTCGAGCTGTTCTCCGAGGAGATTCCCGCGCGCATGCAAAGCGGCGCGGCCCGCGATCTCGACCGCATGACGCGCGAACGGCTGGACGCAGCCGGGCTGGGCTACGAGGCGGTGCGCGCCTACGCGGGTCCGCGGCGTCTGACCGTGGTCGTCGAGGGCCTGCCGCTGGCGCAGCCCGACCGGCGGGAGGAGCGCAAGGGTCCCCGCGTCGGCTCGCCCGACGCCGCGGTCAACGGCTTCCTGCGCTCGACCGGCCTCGAACGCAGCCAGCTTGTCGAGCGCGACGGCGTCTACTTCGCTACGACCGAGGCAAAGGGACGTCAGACCGCCGCGGTGGTCGCCGAGATGGTCCCGGACATCGTCCGCGGGTTTCCCTGGCCGAAGTCGATGAAGTGGGGCGACGGCTCGCTGCGTTGGGTGCGCCCGTTGCAGCGCATCCTTTGCGTGTTCAACGCCAGGGTCGTTCCCTTCGACCTCGACGGGATCGCCAGCGGCGACGCGGCGGAGGGCCACCGCTTCATGGGCTCCAAGCGACCCTTCGCCGTGCGTGACTTCGCGAGCTACGCCGCCGGCCTCGCCGACAACTTCGTCGTCCTGGAGGCAGACCAGCGCAAAGCCCGCATCCAGGCCGGCGCGGCCAGGCTCGCCGCGGCAAAGGGACTTGCGCTGGTCGAGGACCCTGGGCTGCTTGAGGAGGTCGCCGGCCTCGCCGAGTGGCCCGTGCCGCTCATGGGCGACATGGACGAGAGCTTCCTTGACCTGCCGGGCGAGGTGATCACCACCTCGATGCGCACCCACCAGAAGTACTTCGCCGTGCGCAATCCCCTGGGCGAAGGTCTCGCACCGCACTTCATCACGGTCGCCAACATCGAGGCGCCCGACGGAGGCGCGCTGATCGCGGCTGGCAACGCCCGGGTGCTGGCGGCGCGTCTGAACGATGCGCGCTTCTTCTGGGACGAGGACCGCAAGGTCCCGCTGGCCAACCGGCTGGAACGGCTGAAGGGCGTCACGTTCCACGCCAAGCTCGGCACGATGTACGAACGCGTGGAGCGCATCCAGGCGCTCGCCCGCGAACTTGCCCCCGTGGTCGGGGCGGATGCGGAGCTGGCTGCGGAGGCGGCGCGCCTCTGCAAAGCCGACCTCGCAACAGGCATGGTGGGCGAGTTCCCGGAGCTGCAGGGCGTCATGGGCGGCTACTACGCGGCCGAGGAGGGCCTCGAGGCGTCCGTTGTCGACGCCATCCGCGACCACTACAAGCCGCAAGGCCCGAGCGACGAAGCGCCGACAACCCCCGTCACGGTCGCGGTCGCCCTCGCCGACAAGCTGGACATGCTCGGCAGCTTCTTCGCTATCGGCGAGAAGCCCACGGGATCGCGCGACCCCTTCGCGCTCCGCCGCGCGGCGCTGGGTGTCATCCGCATTGTCCTGGCCAATGGCCTCCGGCTGCCGCTTCGCGCGCGCTTCGCTCCGAAGGTCGCGGCGGACCTTGTCGAGTTCTTCGCTGACCGGCTGAAGGTCGCGCTGCGAGAGCAGGGCAAGCGGCACGACCTGGTCGATGCGGTGTTTGCGCTCGGCGACGACGACCTCTTGCGCGTCGTCACCCGCGTGGACGCACTCGACATCCTGCTCTCCACCGAGGACGGGGCGAACCTGCTGACGGGTTACCGTCGCGCCAGCAACATCCTGCGGGCGGAGGAGAGGAAGGGGCCGCTGCCATCCGGCGAAGCGCGGCGGAAGGCGGATGCGCCGCCGGAAGAAACGGCCCTCGTCAATGCACTCGCCTCGATTGCGCCGCGCGTGGAGGCGGACCTGGGCAACGAAGACTTCACCGCCGCGATGCGTGCGCTCGCCGGCTTGCGCGCGCCGGTCGACGCATTTTTCGACCATGTGCTAGTGAACGATCCGGATGCTGCAACGCGGGATAACCGCCTCCGTTTACTGGTTCAGGTGCGCGACCTGATGGGTCGGGTGGCGGACTTCAGCCAGATCGCGGGATAACCGAGAGAAGTCGATGGCGGCCGACGGCGCGGTGAAGATGAGGTGGGTCTACGCATTCGGCGGCGGCCGCGCCGACGGCGACGCTTCGATGAAGGACCTGCTCGGCGGCAAGGGGGCCAACCTCGCCGAGATGAGCGCGCTGGGGCTGCCGGTGCCCCCGGGCTTCACCATCACGACCGAAGCCTGCAACCACTACTACGCGAACAATCGGACCTACCCCGCGTCCCTGCAGGAGGAGGTCGGCCAAGGTCTGGCGCGCGTCGAGCAGCTGACCTCGAAGCGGTTCGGCGATGCAGACAATCCGCTTCTCGTCTCCGTCCGCTCGGGCGCGCGCGCCTCGATGCCGGGGATGATGGACACGGTCCTCAACCTTGGTCTCAACGACCGGACCGTCGAAGGCCTCGCCAGGCTCTCGGGCGACCGACGGTTCGCGTTCGACAGCTATCGGCGCTTCATCCAGATGTACTCGAACGTCGTGCTCGGGCTCGACCACCACATGTTCGAGGAGATCCTCGACGACCATAAGGACCGGCTGGGCCTGGCGGTCGACACGGCGCTGGACGCCGACGCATGGACCGGGGTGGTCGGCGCCTACAAGCAATTGGTCGAGAGCGAGCTCGGCCAGCCGTTTCCGCAGGATCCGCACGACCAGCTGTGGGGCGCGATCGGCGCGGTCTTCCTGAGCTGGATGAACGAGCGCGCCAAGTTCTACCGGCGCATGCACGACATCCCGGAAGCCTGGGGCACCGCCGTGAACGTGCAGTCCATGGTCTTTGGAAACATGGGCGATACGTCGGCCACCGGCGTCGCCTTTACCCGCAACCCTTCGACCGGCGAGGCGACGCTCTACGGCGAGTTCCTCGTCAATGCACAGGGCGAGGATGTCGTGGCCGGCATCCGCACGCCGCAGGCGCTGACCAGGGCGGCGCGCGAAGAAATGGGCGAGAAGGCCGCGTCGATGGAGGAGGCGCTGCCCGCCGTGTTCGAAGAGTTCTGCGGCGTCGTGCGCAAGCTCGAGCGCCACTATCGAGACATGCAGGATATCGAGTTCACGGTCGAGCAGGGCCGGCTCTACATGCTGCAGACGCGCAGCGGCAAGCGCACGGCGAAGGCGGCCCTGAAGATCGCGGTCGAGCTCGCGGCGGAAGGCGTGATCAGCCGTGAAGAGGCGGTCGGCCGGATCGAGCCCGCCTCCCTCGACCAGTTGTTGCACCCGACCATCGATCCGGGCGCCGCGCGTGAGGTCATCGCCTCCGGCCTCCCGGCATCGCCGGGCGCCGGGACCGGCAAGGTGGTGTTCGATTCAGGCGAGGCCGAGCGGATGGGGCAGGCCGGCGAGGCCGTCATCCTGGTGCGCGACGAGACGAGCCCTGAAGACATTCACGGGATGCACGCCGCCGTCGGCATCGTCACCGCGCGGGGCGGGATGACGAGCCATGCCGCGGTGGTGGCGCGGGGCATGGGCCGTCCCTGCGTGTCCGGCGTCGGCGAGATCGCCATCGACGCCAAGGCGCGGGTTTTCCATGCGCGCGGGCGGACCGTCCACGCCGGAGAGTTGATCACCATCGACGGCTCGACGGGAGAAATACTGGCGGGCGCGGTGAAGATGGTGGAGCCGGAGCTGACCGGCGACTTCGCCACCCTGATGGGCTGGGCCGACGCCTTTCGCCGGCTCAAGGTGCGCGCCAACGCCGAGACCGCCCTGGATGCGAGGACGGCGCGCCAGTTCGGCGCTGAGGGCATCGGACTGGTGCGCACCGAGCACATGTTCTTCGACGCCGAGCGCATCGCGGCGGTGCGCGAGATGATCCTGGCCGACGACGAAGCGGGGCGCCGCCCGCCGCTCGCGCGCATGTTGGAGATGCAGCGCGCCGATCTGCTTGAGCTCTTCGAGATCATGCACGGCCTGCCGGTCACCATCCGGCTGCTCGACCCGCCGCTGCACGAGTTTCTGCCGCATTCGCGCGACGATGTGGAGGCCGTGGCAAAGGCCACAGGGCTTGACGCGCTGAAGCTTCTGCAGCGCGCGCGCGACCTTGCCGAGACCAACCCAATGCTCGGACACCGCGGCTGCCGGCTGGGGATCTCGCACCCGGAGATCTACGAGATGCAAGTGCGCGCCATCATCGAGGCCGCCTGCGAAATCGTCGCCTGCGGCCGGCCGGCGCCGATCGTCGAGATCATGCATCCCCTCATCGCCAAGGGCGAAGAGATGCAGTTCCTCCGGACGCTGACCGACCGTGTCGCCCGGCAGGTCATGGACGAGCGCGGACAGGAGATCGCCTACAGCGTCGGCGCCATGGTCGAGCTCCCGCGCGCGGCGCTGCGCGCAGGCGAGCTCGCCGCAGCCGCCGAGTTCTTTTCGTTCGGCACCAACGACCTTACCCAGACCACCTTCGGCATCAGCCGCGACGACTCGGCGCGCTTCCTCGGCGCCTACATGGAAAAGGGCGTGTTCGAGAAGGATCCGTTCGTCACCTTGGACGCCGACGGCGTTGGGGACCTCATCACCATCGCGGCCGAGCGGGGCAGGGCGGTGCGGCCGGACATCAAGCTGGGCATCTGCGGCGAGCATGGCGGCGACCCCGCCTCGATCGCGTTCTGCGAGAGCGTCGGACTGGACTACGTGTCGTGTTCGCCCTACCGGACGCCGATCGCACGCCTGGCGGCCGCGCAGGCGGCCCTGGCGCGGCGCAACGCGTGAGACGGAGCCGTCCGATGAGCGACCCAGCGCTCGATGCGCACGAGCACGCAGAACACGCCGCGCATGCTGCGCACGAGAGCGATCCCTTCGTCTCCCGCGTTTCGATCACCATCGCCATCCTGGCCGTCGTCGCGGCCACCGCCGCCAGCCTCGAGACGTTCGAGAGCGCCAGCGCGATCATCGCGGCGAACCAGGCGGTGCTGGCCCAGGAGCAGGCGACCGACCAATGGAACTTCTACGAGGCCAAGAGCCTCAAGAAGAACATGTACGCGATCGCGGCGGCTGCGGGCGGGGCGAACGCGGCTGACAACGCGAAGAAGGCGAAGACCGAGGGCCAGGGTCAGGACCAGGCGCAGGCCGAGGCCAAGGCCTTCGAACATCAGCGCGATCGGGCGCTGGAAAAGAGCGAGAGCCACGAGGCGCGGCACCATCGGCTGTCCATCGCCGCCACGCTGCTCGAAATCGGCATCGCGGTTTCGACGATCGCCATCATCACCAAGAAGCGCTGGCCCTGGATCGGCGCGAGTTTGCTTGGCCTGGCGGGCGTCGCTGTAGCGATCTGGGCATATCTTCTCTGAGCCGCGCTGCGGCCTGGCTGGCTTTGCCGTTGTGCAACGGCGCCCTCATTCCGGCCGCACGGGCGACCCGAAGCGGCCACCTGCGCGTTTGAAGGTCTGCGACCATGGCTGGGCGGGTGAGCACGACGCTTCTCATCAGCAGGGAGTAAGCCTTATGAAATCAGTGCTTCTGACCGCCTCGGCGTTGACGCTGCTCGCCACGGCCGCCCCCGCCTTCGCGCAGGCGACAGGCGTCTACGGCACGCTCGGCGGCGAGGACCTGAACAGCGGGTCGGCGAACGTCGGCGCGATCACCGGCCGGCTCGGTTACCGGTTCATGCCCTACCTCGGCGTCGAGGGGGAAGGGTCGGCCGGGTTGGGCGGCGACCGCGTCAACATCGGCGGCCAAGCCGCGTCCGTGCACGTGAACGACCAGTACGCGGGCTACGCGGTGGGATTCCTGCCAATCACGCCGAATCTCGACGTCCTGGGAAGGGTCGGCTATGGCGCGACCGACCTTCACCTGAGCCGACCCGGTGAGAGCTTCCATGCGAACGTGACCAGCTGGAACGCCGGCGTCGGCGCCCAGTATTTCGCGGGCCACGACGGGGTGCGAGCCGACTACACGCGCGAGACGGCCGACCGCTCGGACCTTGACGCCAACGTCTGGTCGCTCGCCTACGTGCGGAAATTCTAGAAACCAGGAGCAGGCGGAGGTCGCCGGCGCCGCGACGCCAGCGGTCCTCCGCACTTCTGCGCGGTCAGCGCGGCAGCGCCAGCCCCGGCGCGGGCGCCTTCATCAGCCGCTCGCGGCGGAAGCGAAACAGCTCGGCGGGGCGGCCGCCGGTCTCGGCGTGACGACGTCCCAACCCCTCGACGAGGTCGGTCCGCTCCAGCCCGCGGCGGAAGTTCTGCTTGTGCAGGGCCACGCCGGCCACCGCTTCAACGGTTCGCTGCAGGTGCGACAGCGTGAACTCCGGCGGCATGAGCTCGAACGCCACCGGCCGGTACTTGAGCTTGCTGCGCAGACGGCCGAGGCCCGTGGCCAGAATCCGTCGGTGGTCCGAGAGCATCGGCTCGCCGAGCGTGGCGTCGAGCACGGCTGATGCGCCGGCGCCGCGCGCCCGATCGCGCGCCGCTTCCGGAGCAAGAGCGGCCTCGTAGAGCAGCTCATAGCGCTCAAGGACGCGCTCCTCGTTCCACGGCGAGCCGTCCAGGGCGAACAACAGCCTGGCGCGGGCGCGGCGCTCTTCCGCCCCGGCCGCCCACTCGGCGAGCTTGGGGGCGATGACATCGTCGATCAGCGCCGGTCGCCCGCGCCGCCAATCCTCCCACGGAAAGAAGCGGGTGTAGGGGGTCCACACGGTGTCAGGCCCGAGCTGTTCGACGGCCGCCGGCGTCAGCGCCAGATAGCCGACGGAGATGACCCGCGCGCCGCCCGCGCCGACGTCGGCGCGCGGCGCGTCGCGGCCGCGGTCGCCGAAGGTGTAGAGCTGCTCGACGTAGCCCAGTTCGAACCGCGTCTGCTCGGTGACGAACGCGCGCATCGCAAGCTCGAACGTGCGGTGCGCATCCGGGTCGAACGGGCCGAACGGCAGGCCGAGCATCCGCGACGCCTCGCCGGTCTGCGCGTCGTGCGCGCGCACGGTCAGCACCACCGCATCGCGCTCCCGCACCGCGACGACGACCGCGGAAAGGCCGATGACCACCGTCGTCATGGCGCGCGTGCGTGCGCCCGGAAGTCCGATGGCAGTTCGACCGGCCGCTTCGGCGCCTCGAGGTCGTCGGCGCCCATGGCTTCGACCGCCGCGATCAGTCGGCCCTGGCGGCCGAGCATCGCATCGGCGATGGCGGTGATGCGCCGATTGGGGAAGACGTGGGGCGCCAGGCGCCGGAGCGCTGTCGTGATGACGAGCTCGTCGACGTCGGGATTGCGCGCACAGGCAATGGCGAGCGCTGAGGCGGACGAGCGGCTGACGCCGGCAAAGCAGTGCACGATCATGGGGGCCGCGCCGTCCCAGGCGTGCCCGAACGCCAGCACCTGCTCGACGGTCGCCTCGTCGGGCGCGACCATGCCAGCGATCGGCTCGTGGATGTCGTCCACCGCCAGGCGCAGATGCCGGTCCGGCCCGAACGCCGCTAGCGGGCCGATCATCAGGCCGCCGCTGAGCAGCGTGATCACATGCGACGGCCGCCGCGTGAGGATCACTTCGTCGAGATTGGCCAGCGAACAGACGACCAGGGTCATGCCCGTTCCGTATCCGCCCGCCGTTGGAGCGGTGCAAACCCTGTCGCTTGGCTGAGCAGCAGAAAGCGCTCGATATAGCGCGCCTGCGCCTCGGTGGCGCTCATCGGCGTGAGCGCCGGCCGGTATGAATGCGGCGGCGGGTCGAAGAGGGCGACCGCCTCTTCGGCGCTGAACCCCGCCAGCTGCGTCGCCTCGAAGAAGGCGCTGGCGCGATCCGCCTGCTTGATGAGGGTCCTGACCGGCGCCGGCAGTCGGCCGGGAAGTCCGAAGCGGACCTGCACGGCTGCTTCCAGTCGTTCCTCAAATCCCTTGTAGTTCAGGCCAAGCGCCGCCTTGAAGGGCGAGATCATGTCACCGATCACGTACTCGGCGGCATCGTGCAGCAGGGCCGCGAGCCGCCAGCGCGGCTCGAGCGTCGGGTCGATATGAACGGCGATCTCTTCCACCACCAGCGAATGTTGCGCGACCGAGAATCCGTGCTCGCCGAGCGTCTGTCCATTCCAGCGCGCCACGCGCGCGAGGCCGTGGGCGATGTCCTCAATCTCGATGTCGAGGGGCGAGGGGTCCAACAGGTCGAGCCGCCGTCCGGAGAGCATGCGCTGCCAGGCGCGCGGGGTGCGCTCGGCGCGGCGCAGCCGTTTCGGCGGCATTCGCGTTCCCATGCTGCGGACTGGCCCAGATTTGATCTATCGTAATCCCAACGGCGAAGAACGGCGTCAACAGAGAGACACAAGACGCGTCGGGAGCGCGAGGAACATGGCGGGGCTGAGCATGAGCTGGGCGCGGATCATGGCGCCGGTCGCAGGCGGCGACGCCGATGCGGCGCTGCTGGATGCCGCGCGGGCCATCGCCGAACCGTTCGAGGCCGAGCTGGCTGCGGTATACGCGCCGGCCGACGTGGCCGACCTCATGCCGTGGATGGGCGAGGGTTTCATGGGCGGCGTGCAGGTCACCGCCGTTCAGAGCCTGAAGGAGGCCGCCGCCGAAGGCGAGCGGGCGGCCCGCGCCGCATGCGAGGCGGTCGGCTACGGGAGAAAGTCGTTCACCGCGCTTTCGTCGCCGGTCTGGTCGGCGCTGTCGATGGAGGGGCGGCTTTCAGACGTCGTCGTCTTCGACGACGGCGCCGCGAAGGGCAGGGGGCCGCTGGCCGAGAGCTTCCAGCAGATCGTCGCCGACGAACAGCGGCCGACGATCGTCGCGCGCCAAGGGCTAAGCGTGGGAGGGGTCGTCGCGGTGGCCTGGGACGGCGGCAAGGAGGCCAGCCGCGCCGCCCGCACGGCGCTGCCGTTGCTGCAGCGCGCGTCGCGCGTCGTCATTCTCGCCGCGCCGGCGTCATCCGCGCGCTACTTCGATCCGGTGCGGTTGCAGGGCTTCTTCCAGGTGCGCGGAATCGCCGCCGATGTGCAGAGTCTGAGCGAATCCGGCGATCCTGGCGGCGGCCTGATTCGCGCCGCGAAGGAAGCCGGCGCGAACCTTCTGGTCGCCGGCGCCTTTGGCCACCCCCGGTTGCAGGAGTACATCTTCGGCGGCACCACCAGGGCGTTCATGAACGCCACCGAAGCCCCCTCGCTTTTCCTGTCGCATTAGCTTCCCTCGAGCGCAAAGAGATCCCGATGGCCCTAAGCCGCATCGTCATGCGCCTGGCGCGCAACCCTGGCACCGAGTTCGCGGACGGCGACGACCACCGGGGATATTCGTTGGTGGCGCCGCTGACGGCCGATGGAAAGCTGGACGAGGCGGCGTTTCGGCGCGCGCGCGGCGGCTGCACCGTGCGGCGGTTCGCGCCCGACGAAGACCCCGAGGAAGGCAAGCTCGCGCATCGCAATGGCCGCTGGTTCTTCGACTATGGAGACCAGGCCGACGCCGAGGAGCCGCTCTACCGCCTGGGTGAGCACCGGTTTGCGGTGGGGGAGTACGTTTCCGTCACCGACGAGGACGGCCGGCTGCTGACCTACAAGGTGACCGACGTCCAGCGGGCGTGATCGCCTACCGCTTTAGTGTGGCAAGGTAAGCGACGAGGCTTTTGCGCTCCGCGGCGTCCGCGACAACGGCGCGCATGGCGGTGCCGGGAACGAGCTTGGTCGGCGATTCCAGGAATGCGTCGAGGTTCGCCGGCGTCCAGCTGAGGCCGGATTTCTTGAGCGCCGCCGAGAACGGATAGCCGGGCAGCGATGCCGCCTTGCGGCCGACGACGCCGATCAGGCTTGGGCCTTGCCCGACCCCGTTCAGCACGTGGCACTGGCTGCAGCGCTCCTGATAGACCTCGGAGCCCGCGTCCTGCGCCGAGGCTGTGGTCGCCAACGCGATCATCGCCGTCGCGGCGCCGAGGGCGGCCAGCCTAATGCTTCGCATACGCCACCCTCCAGATCTCGTTCGATCCGTCGTCCGCCACCAGAAGGGCGCCGTCGGACGCCACGCCAACGCCGACCGGCCGCCCCCACACGCTCGTCGCGTCAACCACAAAGCCGGTGAGGAAGTCCTCGTAGGCCCCGTCGGGGACACCGTTGCGGAGGTGGACGCGCACGACCTTGTAGCCGGTCCGCTTGGCGCGGTTCCACGATCCGTGCAGCGCGATGAACGCATCGCCCCGGTACTCGGCCGGGAACGCCGCCGGCCCGCGTCCGTCGTAGAAGGTGAGTTGCAGCGGCGCCGAGTGCGGCTGGATGAGCACGTCGGGAACGGTGATCTTGCCAGCCAGGTCCGGGCGCTCGCCGCGGTGCTGCGGGTCGACGTGGTCGCCGATGTAGAACCACGGCCAGCCATAGAATCCGCCCTGGCGAACGCGGGTCACATAGTCGGGCGGCAGGTCGTCGCCGCGCAGGTCCCGCTCGTTGGTCGAGCACCAGAGGTCGTGGGTCTGCGGCTGGATGGCCATCCCGACGCAGTTGCGAAGGCCTGTGGCGAACACCTGGACGTTCTTGCCGTCGGGGTCGGCGACCAGCACGTCGGCGCGGCCGGTCTCGATGCCCCACGCCGCGCCCAAGGCATGGCCCGCCTGCCAGGCTTTCGTCTCGTCCGCGGTCTTCTTCGGCATCGACTCCGCGTCGTTGGAGCCGGAACCGACCGAGACGTACATGCGCCTGCCGTCCGGCGAGAAGACGATGTCGCGCGTCCAGTGATCGGAGTGGGTTTCGGTCAGCTTTGCGATGACCGTCTCGGGCGCGCCACGCGCCTTCAGGTCGCCGTTGCGGTAGGGGAAGCGAACGACGGAGTCGGTGTTGGCGATGTAGACCCACTGGGGATTGGGCCCCGGCGGATAGAAGGCGATGCCGAACGGCTGCTTCAGACCCTCAGCGAACCGCTCGACGGTCCCCGCCTGGGCGGCGCCCGCCGGCGCACGCAGCACGGCGACCCGGCCGACGTCGCCCTCCGAGACGAAGATGTCGCCGTTCGGCGCAACGCGGATCAGGCGAGGGGCGTCCAACTTCGCGAACGCGCTTACGGAGAACCCTGGGAGGGTGTCCAGCGACGCTTTCGCCGGCTTGTCGACCATCGCCGGCGGGGCGACGCCCACGGGCGTCTTGCCGATCGCCGGCAGGTCGGCCGGGGTGATCTTTCGCACGACGCCAGGGTGGTCCGTGCGCCAGTCACCGTAGGCCGCCATGCCGGCAAGGACGCCCGCGTTCGCCGGGAGTGCGGCCGACACGAGCAAAGCAGCACCGATGATCGCTCGCATCGCAAACCCTCGATAGGCGGTCCACGCAAAGGGCCTCGCCCCGCCCGCGCCCCGCGGCGCGCCGAGGCGACGTGCTCCTTCTCTAGCAGGGTTTTTGGCCGTTGCGATGCGGACGCGCGCTCGGCGGCCATCGCCCGCTCTGGGCGCGTCAGCCAGCCCTTGCGGGCCGAATCGGACGTTCAGCGAAAGCCGCCTGAGACGCTGACTTTCTACTGCTGTCCGGGACGATTGCCGGCGCTCTCGCGCCGCGCCAGGAAGGCCAGCCGCTCGAACAGGTGCACGTCTTGCTCGTTCTTCAAGAGCGCGCCGTGCAACGGCGGGATCAGCTTGGTCGGATCGCGCTCGCGCAACGCCTCGTCGTCGATGTCCTCGACCAGCAGCAGTTTCAGCCAGTCGAGCAGCTCTGACGTCGACGGCTTCTTCTTCAGCCCCGGCACCTTGCGCATGTCGTAGAAGATGCGCAGCGCCTCGGCGACCAGCTTCTTCTTGATGCCAGGAAAGTGCACGTCGACGATGGCTTCCATCGTTTCCGCATCCGGAAAGCGGATGTAGTGGAAGAAGCAGCGGCGCAGGAAGGCGTCCGGCAACTCCTTTTCGTTGTTGGACGTAATCAGCACCACCGGCCGGATCTTGGCCTGGATCGTCTCGTTGGTCTCGTAGACGTAGAACTCCATCCGATCGAGCTCCTGCAGGAGGTCGTTCGGGAACTCGATGTCGGCCTTGTCGATCTCGTCGATCAACAGCACCGGCCGTTCGTCGGACGCGAAGGCGTCCCAGAGCTTGCCCTGGCGGATGTAGTTGCGGACGTCCTTCACGCGCTCGTCGCCAAGCTGCGAATCGCGCAGGCGGGTCACCGCGTCGTATTCGTAGAGGCCCTGCGCCGCTTTCGTGGTCGACTTGATGTGCCAGGTGATGAGCGGCGCGTTGAGCGCCTTGGCGACTTCGTAAGCCAGCACCGTCTTGCCGGTGCCGGGCTCTCCCTTGACCAGCAACGGGCGCTCGAGCGCGATCGACGCGTTCACCGCGACTTTCAGGTCGTCGGTGGCGACATAGTCGGCAGTGCCTTCAAACCGCTGCTGGCTCATACATCTCCTCTGGGCGCGTCTCGCTATCGGCGCCTCGTCTCTAACAACTGTTCGACAGGCGCGCAAAGTAAGGGGAGGCCCGCGCGTTGCAAGGGCGTTTCGCGAGGCGGACTGGCGCGGCTGTGGATGCCGGCCGCCGTGTCGGCTTCAGCTGTCGCGACCGCCGGTGCGGCGGTAGCCGAGCGCATCGAGGTCGGCGTCGCTCAGGCGGCTGGACTGGAAGTTGGTGAAATCGTCTTCGCCGCCCTCGACCGAGTCGGCGTCGCCAACCTTGTCCAGCCCTTCGATGTCGTCGGCCGGCAGCGCCTCCTCGACCGCACCCCTTGCCTCCGAGCCGTCGTCGCCGGCGGCCTCGGCCCACTCTACTTCCGGCTCGTAGTCGTCGGCGCCTTGCTCGCGCTCGTCGTCCTCGGCTTGCTCTTCGTCCAGCAGGTCCGGGTCCAGGTCGGCGGCGTCGGCCGCGAAGGCCTCTTCGTCCCTCCGGTCGCCTTCGCGCTCCGTCGCGTCGTAGACGTCAGGCGCCTCCTCGAGCGTCGCGAACTCGGCGTCGTCGCTCAGGTGGGTTTCGTCCTCGACTTCCGCACGAGCCTGCGGATCGGGGTCGTCGTCCGGGGTGTGCGGCCTCATCGCACGGCCTCCTTCGCGACATCGCGAGAACCTCGTGCGAAGAACGGAAGCCGGCCGGCTCTAGTTGCCTTGTCTCAGCGCGACGGCGATCTCGTCCATGACCTCATCCCACTGGCCGAAGGCGCGCGTGATGAAAACCCGCGTGGTCGGGTACCACGGGTAGCGGTCCGTCCCGAGGCGCGGCCAAGCGACCGGCGTCGAGATGAGCCAGACGGGCGCACCGCACGCGCCTGCTATGTTGGTGGTTGCGTTGGCTGGCCCCAGCACCAGGTCGAGCGCGCAGCAGAGCGCGGCGAGGTCGTCGAGGTCGTCCTTCAGGTCGATGCCGGGAGGACGCCAGATATCGACGCCGAACGCCTCGCGCGCCTGCGCGAGCTCGGCTTCGCACTCGCCGTACTGCAGGTTCACGAACGTCACGCCCGGGGTTGCGAGCACCGGCCGCCAGCGCTCGAACGGCGAGAACTCGCGTAGCCGCGCGCCGTCCAGTTTGAGGCTCTTCCACAGGATCCCGACCTTCCGGCCGGGCAAGCCGGAGAGCTCGCGCCGCCAGCGCCGCACCCGCTCGGGATCCGGGGTCAGGTATGCGGGGCGGTCGGGGAAAGCCACCACGTCAGGCCGAAAGCGCCGCAATGGCGAGGCGAGCGGCGCCCAGAGGTCGAATGCATCGGCGTCGATGTCGCGGACCACGCGGTAGTTGTAGCCGTCGAGCTTGAGGTCGGCGTGGGCGGTGAAGGACGCCGCCGGGAAGGAACGCCGGAAGAGCGGGGCGAGCCTGGGCTCTACGGCGACGGCAAGGCGACCCTTCGGCCCCAGTGCGTCGATGACGTCGGGCAGGATGTTGGCGAACATCACCTCGTCGCCCAGGCCCTGCTCGCCGATGAGCAGCAACGCCTTGCCCGCGACGTTCGTCTCCGGCGTCCAGCGCGGACGATCCACGAGGAACGTCACGCGGCCCGCGAACTGGGGCGCAAAGCGCGCCTCGTAAGCGTCCCAGCCTTCTGCCACGCGCCCGCCGACCAGAAGCATTTGCGCACGGGCGAAGCGCATCATCGCCAGGTCGCTCTCCAGCTCCGCGTTCGACGCGGCGGCGTCGCAATCGGCGAGGGCGCCCTCGACGTCGCCCAGCTCCAGGCGGGCGTTTGCTCGGGTGTAGCGCGCCTTGGCGAATCCCGGCTCCAGCCGGACCGCTTCCTCGAGAAACGGCATCGCGCTGGCGGTGTCGCCGCGCGCGATCTGTACGGTGGCAAGCGTGTTCCAGAGCATGGCCGAGTCGGGCGCGGCGTGGATCGCCGGCGTCAGGACCTCGATCGCGGCCTCGTAGTGATGAAGGTCGCGCAGTGCGCACGCCATGTTGTTGGCGCCTTGCGCACAGGCGGGCTGCGCCTGCCGGTAGAGGGCGAACAGCTGCGCCGCAACCTCGGTCATGCCCATGCGGAATGCGAGCCGGCCAAGGTCGTTGGCCACGTCAGCTTGGTCCGGGAGGAGCGCCAGCGCCGCCTCATAGGCCGAGATCGAGCTTCGGAAGTCGCCGCACTGCTCGCGGGCGATGGCCAGAACATGCCAGCCGTGGCCGCTCTTCTCGTCGATGCCCAGCGCCTCGATCGCGAGCTCGGACGCTCGCGCGCTGTCGCCGGCGCGAATGGCGGCGACGGCGTCCTGCAGCAGCGGGGCGGTCCGTATCGCCCGAAGCGCGGCTATGGCCTCGTTCAGCCGCGCCAGCGCAGCGTCCGAGGCCGAATCGCCCATCTCGCGATCCGAAAGCAGGGGCAGCGGGCGCGGCGGGTCGCCGCGGAAGGCGAAATCGGCGGCGCTGTCGAGCCCCCGTCTGCGTGAAGCGCGAGCGGCCATTGAGCGTCTCCAACCCTGATCGCAGAAGGAGATTCGGGTCCGACGCATGAGTGCCGCCATCAGGCTTAAGGGAGTGCTAAGCCCGCTCGGGCCGAGGCCCCGCGAGGCAACGACCCATTAACTGAACCGCCTTAGTCGTGCTGGTCGTTTGCGGCTCACGTCCGATCCCCGGGGAGTGAGCCAGCGGAGCTCGCGCGAGGCAGATGCCGCTCAAATTGTCGCTTAAGCCGCACGAAAAGTTCGTCCTGAACGGCGCGGTGGTGCAGAACGGCGATCGGCGCGGCGTGCTTCTTCTGCAGAACAAGGCCTCGGTCCTGCGCGAGAAGGACATCATGCAGGCCGACGAGGCCAGCACGCCCTCACGCCGGATCTATTTCCCGGTGATGATGATGTACCTGGACGAGTCCGACGCCGGAGCTTGGCACGAGGAATTCGTCCGGCGGCTGCAGGAGTTCATGGGCGCGATCGCCAACCCGGACGTGCTTGCCGACTGCGTCAACATCTCGAGGCACGTGCTGCAGCGCGAGTACTACAAGGCCCTCGTGCTTTGCCGGCGGCTGATCGAGTACGAAGACGAAAGATTGGGCCATGTCGCTCCAAGCCTACCAGCAGGCCTCCGAGCGGGCTGAGCATCCGCGCGACTCCGAATACCGGCTGTTCGGAGAGGTGACGCGGGCGCTCATGGACGCGGCTCAGCTGCCATCGGATGCGTTCGTGCAGCGGATCAAGGCGCTGGACTGGAACCGGCGTGTGTGGATGACGCTGGCCGCCGACTGCGCCCGCACCAACAACTCGCTTCCGGCCGAGCTGCGCGCCCAGATCATATCGCTCAGCATGTGGGTCGGGCGGCACACGAACGCGGTGGTGCGCCAGGAAGAGCCCATCGAGCCGCTTATCGAGATCAATCGGATCATGATGCAGGGGCTGGGCGTCCGATCGCCCCGGCAAGTTCCGACCGGCGCTGGGTAGAAATTTCCCGCTAACCATCTTGCGCAACCGCTCTGCCGTGCGCGGATCGGTTACGAGGTTCTCAGGCTAACCCTTTCCAGGACAGGCGTCTTCCGGGACGGCGCCCCTCTGGCGTGACGCTTGCGTGGCGCGCGGCGGGCAAAACGCCCCCGGCCGTCAAAATGACGCCGGACACCTGAGAAAAGGATGTGAAGTCATGCTTAGCGTGAACAACAATCCTGGTGCGCTCGTTGCGCTCCAGAACCTCAACGACACCGCCGCCCAGCTCCAACAAACGCAAAACCAGGTCTCGACCGGCCTTGCGGTCGCGAACCCGCAGGACAACGGCGCGGTCTGGGCTATCGCCCAGAGCGAGCGCGGTACGTCGCAGTCGCTGACGGCGGTCATTCAGTCGCTGCAGCGGGGACAGTCGACCATCCAGGTCGCCACCTCGGCGGGCACGTCAGTCTCGAATCTCCTCAACCAGCTGAAGACGCTGGCTCTGGCGAACTCGGACACGTCGCTGGACGCCACCAGCGTGTCGGCGAACAACACCCAGTTCCGGTCGATCCTGACCCAGATCACCCAGATCGTGACCAACTCCGACTTCAACGGAGTCAACATGATCAAGACGGGCGGCACCAACATCATGGCGCTCGCCAGTGCGAGCGGCGCGCAGATCACCGTGTTGGCCGAGAATCTGGCTCTTGGCGGCGCGAACATGGCGCAGGTCTCGGCTAACGCCTCGATCGGCACCACGGCTCTGGCGACCGCGATGGTGGCTTCGGTCAACACCGCGATCACCAAGGTCAACGCCGCGCTCGGCACGCTGGGCAATGGGGCCACGGCTCTGCAGAACCAACTGACGTTCGTTCAGGATCTGCAGGACACGCTGGACACCGGCATCGGCAACCTGGTCAACGCCAACCTCGGCAAGGAAAGCGCTCAATTGACCGCCCTGCAGACCAAGCAACAGCTTGGCATCCAGGCGCTGTCGATCGCCAACCAGTCGAGCACGGCGCTGCTCAGCCTCTTCCGGTAACTCTGAAAGCTGGCGCGGCGGGCCTGTTCGAAGGGCTCGCCGCCCAGCCCATGAGCGGAGCCGATCATGACGCGCATTGTCAGCAATGCAGGCGGCGTCGGCGACCACAGCCACGGCGGCGCCTACCCGCGCGAAAGCGACGGTCAACCCTCGACGGCCGAAGGGTCGCCGGCTGCGGCTGCCTCCGAGCCCACCGACGACGTGCGGCTCATCATCGAGGGCGACGAGAGCGGAGCGGGGTTCACCTACATCACCGTGGATCGGCGCACAGGCGCGGTGATCCGCCAGCTTCCCCGCGAGAGCCTGCTCGAGCTCAGCCGCGACCCCGGCTATGCGGCCGGCGCGCTGATCCGGACGCGCGCCTAGCGGGCCGGAAAGGCGTTCTTCCTTCGTTAACCATAAATAGACGCTGGCCTCTTAAGACTTCGCCAGCCGCCAGGTCCGCAAAATGCGCCTCCAAGCTGGGCGCACGCCTTTGGATCTGAAGCGTCTGCTTGGCTTTCGAAGGAGGCCGTCTTGGCGATAAGCGTGAACGGCGCCAGCCTTGTCACTCCGCCCCTGCCGGACCTGACGCCGCCGTCTCAGGGCGCCGCCGGCGGCGCCGATGGCGCGGCAACCCCAGCGGATGACGGGGCGCAGCCCAGTTCCGTCGCGATCGGGCAGGCCGGGCGCCTCGACGTGTCGACGGTCGATGCGCTGGCCGTTGGCCTGAACGCGGCCGCCGGCATCGCCGATTTCGCCATCGCCGCCGGACAGTCGGTGGCGGGCTTGCTCTCGACCCTGAAGCAACAGGCGGCGACCGGCGAGGATCCGACGCTCGATCCGTCGGCGCGACAAGGGTTGAACGCAGACTTCCAGGCGGCGCTCGCCCAGATCGCTCAGACGGTGGGTCAGGCGAGCTTTGGCGGCGTCAATCTGCTGGATGGATCCAGCACCGGCGGCGTGAGGATTCCGGGGGGCGGCAGTCTGACGCCACAGAACCTGACGCTCGGCGGCCCCATCCTCACCGTCGGCGCGAGCGCAAATCTCGATTCGCCGACAGCCGCTGCGACGGCGCTGGGCGATGTCTCCAATTCGATCGACAACCTCGGGGCCGCGCTTTCAGCCCTTAGCCAGCAGGCGGGCCAGATCTCGGCGCACGGCGCGATCGTCGATCAATTGTCGAGCGCCTTGAAGCAAGGGCTTGCTAGCGCTGATGGTGGCGCCGATGGCGCCAGACTGCTCGCGCTTCAGGTCCAACAGGGTTTGACCAGCCAGGGCCAGCCGATCGCGAACGCTTCGCCCCAGCTTGTCTTGTCGCTGTTCCGATGACGGTCCCGTGCGTTCATGCAGCGTTGTCAGCCGCACGCTAGGATACGGGCATGATCGCGCTGCGCGACCTTCAGGACGACGATCGCGACCGGCTGTTCCACTGGCGGCTTGAGCCGGAAGTCGACCGTTGGATGAGCGACCAGGCGGCGCAAACTCTTGAGGAGAACGGGCGCTGGTTTGACGAGTTCAGGCTCGACCCGGATCGTCGCGGCTGGATCATCACCGTCGATGGCGTCCCGGCGGGGTTTCTCACGCTTACCGGCCTGACGAGCCGCCACCGGCGCGCTTCCTGGGGATGGTATATCGGCGACGCTGCGGCCCGGGGACGCGGCGCCGGGCGGGCGGCGCAGGCGCTGGGTCTCGATATCGCCTTCGACGCACTCGGGCTCGAAAAGGTGCAGGCCGAGGTGCTCGCCGACAACGACGTTGCGCTCAAGGCGCAGGCCGCGGCCGGTTTCCGTCGCGAGGGCTACCTGCGCGCTCACGTGGTCAAGGATGGCCGTCGCCGCGACGTCGTGCTGCTTGGGATTCTTGCGCCCGAGTGGCGCGAGCGGCGGACCGCGCTTCGCCGGGCCTTGACCACGGCGAACCTCATCGAAGCGTGATTGTCGCCTAGATGGCGACCGAGCCGCTGCCCGACGTAAGGCGTGCCAGCGCCGCCTGATAGTTCGCGATCTCAGCCGTCAGGTAGGCAGGGACCGGGCCGTTCGCGCCGGGCGCGGACGGCGGCGTCGTCATCGCGGAGTAAATCGACTTCACGGTCGAGATCGCGCCGCCCAGCTGGGCGAGCGCGTTGGCGACGCCGCTGGGCGTGGCGAGGCTCAGCGTCGACTCCAATCCGAGCCCGTAGTTGGCTTGCAGCGTCGTGGTCGGTTTGGCGCCGTTCACCCCGATCGCGCTCTTCGCCTTCGCCGTCGCGTTGGCCGTGATCAGACCATCGGTCAGCCCCAAAGCCGGCAGGGCGTTCTGGCCGGCTGGCCCAGAGCCCAGCGTGACCTGGAAGCTGGAGCTGGTCGGAGTGATCTTCAGCTCCTGGACGCCGCCCGTCCCCGTGACCACTTGCGCGGTCGCCGCGAACCCGGTGACGCGGCCGATCTCTTGCGCGAGCGACTGCAACGTGTCGCTCGCCTGGACCGTGATGGTCGCCAGCGAGCCGAAGTTGGACTTGATCGTGAACTGGTCGCCTGGCTGCAGCGCAGTGTTCTGCACGAGCGCCTGGTCCGGCGAGAAGTCGATCGCGCCGCTGGGCAGGCCGAGCGCATCCAGAGCGGACGACCCGGTCGGCGATACCGCGATCGAGCTCGGAGCCGACTCGTTGTCGTCGGTGTTGATGACGCTCGACCAGGTGATCTGGCCGGTCGCGGGGTCGACTTCGGCGGCGTATCCGTCGAAGGCGGTGGTCTGCCCTGCAGTCGGCGTCGCCGCGATCCGGCCCGCCAGGTAGACCTGCCCGCCCGCCACCGTGACGGCGGTCGCTGTCGTGTCCGCCCCGCCGTTGAAGTACGTGATCGTATCGGCGCTCGAGGGGCTCAGCGCCGCGTTCAGGTTCGCCACGTACGCGTTCGTGCCGCCTGAGTAGGCGTTTGCGACCGTGGCGCCCGGCGCGAGCGCCCCGTTGTTGGTCGAGCCTGCGACCACGATCGAGCCGTCGGCGTTCACCGCCAGTCCGGCCACGTCCGCCTGCCCAAGGGTTTCGCTGGCCGCCAGCGTGGGGGCGCCTGAGCCGTTCAGCGTGTAGCTCTGCACCACCGCCTGGCCGCTCTGGTCCCCGGCGGTGACGAGCGAGGATCCGTCGACCGCGATGCCGCTGACCCCGCTCGAGGCGGTCGGCCCGACGATGGTGTTGAACTTAGGCGCGCCGCTTGCGGAGAATCCGGCCAGGAAGGTGTCCGAGAAGCCGCTGGCCAGCTGGGTCGTGCCCGCGACATAGAGCGAACCGTCCGCCCCGAACGTCGCCTGGGACACGGCGCTGGCGTTGAAGCCGTCGACCGACTGCGACCATGCCGGCGCGCCGGCGCTGGAGAAGACCGAGACGAACCCGGTCGGGTCGGTGGTGTCGGCCGGCGGCCCGCCGTCGTTGTCGAGAAGCCCGGTTCCCTGGCCGACGACCGCGATCTGGCTGCCGTCGGCCGAAACCGCGAGGCCGAGGCCCGTCGCCGTCTGCGTCGACCCCACGGTCTGGGTCCAGATGAGGTTCCCGGCTGAGTCGTATTTCATCAGCGCGACGTCCTGGGCGCCCACGATGCCATGCGAGCCGTTGAGCAGGCCGCTCTGGGTCGGCCCGTCGATGTTGGCGAGCACATAGACGGACCCATCCGGAGCGGTCGCGGTCGCTACGGCGGCCTGCGTCGCCTGACTGAGCGTGTCGGTGAACACCCGCGGGCTGGTCGCGCTTGGATCGGTGGTCAGCTTCAGCAGCTGCTGGCTCACGGCCGGGGTGGTCGTATTGCCGGTCGGCGTCGATCCCCCGCCGGTCGAGCTCGGGGTCTCGCCGGCCTGCTGGGTGACATAGATTCCAGGGCTGGTTGTCGGCGCCGACAAGCTGATCTGCTCGATCGGGTTGCCGACGATCTGAAGCGCGTAGGTATTCGGCGAGGTGGGGCCGGAAATCGTCTGCCCATTCACCTTTATGCTGCTCGACGTCCCTTGGGTCAGCACGTCGGCGAAGCGCGTGAAAACCCCGGCCGCAGCGAGTTGCCCGTTCAGGTAGTTGATCACGTTCGAAAGCGAGCGCGGCGTGGACCCCATGTCCGCGAGGTTGAAGTTGACCACCGTCTGGCTTCCCGACGGCAGCGTGACCGTCATCGAAAACTGCACGTTGCCGGCGAAGGCGGGGACCGGCGTCGTGGTGTCGCCGCTGACGAGCGTACGCGTCGTGTAGGTGTCGGTCTCGCCGAGCGCGCCGGCGCTGGTCTGCTGGCTGGCGGCGACTCCGCCTAGGGCGACCGTGAAGCCGCTGAACGGCGCCCCGTTCAGGTACGTGCCGAGTTGCTGCATGCCGCCCTGAAACGCGGTCTGCACGGCCGACAGCTGAACGCTCGACAGTCCGGGCGTCTTCGCTTGGTTCGCCAGATCCTGCAGCGCCGTGAGGCCTTGATAGAGCGCGAAGAGCTGCTTGGTATTGCCATAGTTCGGCGTCGTCGTCGGGATCGAGAGCTTGACCGACGAGGCGTTGAACAGCGAACGCCCGTTCAGCGCCGATTGGATGAGATTGTTGGTCTGCGTCTGCGTGGCCGCGCTGGCCCATGGGGTAACTGGCGTGGTGGGCGTGCTGACCGCCGCTGTCGCTGAGCCATTTGCGCCGAGCGAGGTCGGAACGCCGTAGTAGGCCAGCAGCAGATTTGTGTTGATCGAGATGACCATCAGCGCGTCGTCGCGGACCTCCGATCCGCATTTTCTGTTGAGATGACTGCGAGTTGCTTAACTTTTCGGACAAAAGCGGGGACGCGGGCGCGGCTTGCATGATCCGGCCGCTCGGCATAGCTCAGAGCCGATGGACGCGGTGACGGCCCGCAGGCTTTGGGTAGCGCTCGGCGGCGGCGTCGCTGTCGCTGCGCTGGGCATCGCCGGCGGCCTTCTCATCCTGTTGCACGGGCCGAGGGCCACGACCCCGCCGCCGGCCTCCACCGGCGGCCTCGTCGTGACGCAAGCCGGCGACCAGGCGAAGCTCGACCCGCAGAAGCCGATGCGTTGCTTCGTGAACGGCCAGCTGGTTGGCGAGGAGACGCTGGCCGATTGCGCGAGACGCAACGGCGTCGCGACCGAGGCGCTGGACGTGGGCGTCGACCAGACCGGGCAACTCGCTGCGGCCAACCAGGCAAGCCAATCGGCGACGCCGCTCACGCCGCTGCCCGCCGCCGCCGCGTTGGCCCAGAGTGCCCAGCCGGACGCGACTGACCTAAGCGCCGGAACCGGGGACTGCCTGCGCTACGTTGCCGGTGCGTGGCGGGAGGCCGGCGCGGGCATGTCGCTCTCCGGCTGCGTCAAGCTATTGTTCTCCGGGCACTGCGCGCGAGGGGCCGCGATCGCCTACGGCCGCTGGATGGGCCAGACCCTGAAACAGGTCCCCGGGGAGGTTGATATATCGAATGATAACAACAACTTCCGAGACCTCACTCAACAGTCTCCGCCCGACTGTGCCATCGCCGACTTCTAGGAGGCGCCGATGATGACGCTCCGGCTCCGTCTGGCCGCCGCCGGGATCGCTGCGGCGGCGCTCGCCGGGTGCCAGCCGGAAGTGGCCGCGCCGACCGCGCCTGGGGTTTGCTGGCAGGCGGTGACCGGCGCGGACGGGAAGGTCGCTTTCAACAAGGTGAGCGGCGGCGATGCGACGCTCGAGAGCTGCGCCGCGTCGCTCGAAGCTGTTCGCCTGCGCTTCCTCGCGATGGGCGGAAGCCACCACGACATCACCGGCGCTTATCAGGGCACGTTCCTGTTCCTGAACGACAACGGCGTTTTCACGGGCCAGACGTTGAACGGTGCGCGGTTCTTCTTTCTAGGCTTGACGCCTGACGGCCGGCTCGCGACGGCTTCGGCCCTCTCGACCGGACAGTAGCGGGGCGGGACCGGAACAGAACAAGAACATTGTGCGGCCCTGCAACCTCCGCTAGGGTCCTTATTGAACGGCCAGCTACGGAAGCGAGGATGAGATGGCGGGAAGCGTCAACAAGGTGATCCTGATCGGCAATTTGGGCGCGGACCCGGAGATTCGGACGCTCAACTCCGGTGATCGAGTGGCGAACTTGCGGCTGGCGACGTCGGAGACCTGGCGCGACCGGCAGACCGGCGAGCGGCGCGAGAAGACGGAGTGGCACCGCGTCGTCGTCTTCAACGACAACATCGTGAAGGTGGCGGAGAATTACCTGAAAAAGGGCTCGAAGATTTACGTCGAAGGCACTCTGCAAACACGGAAATGGACCGACAACGCGGGCGTAGAGAAGTTCTCGACCGAGGTCGTGCTGCAGAAGTTCCGTGGCGAGCTGACGATGCTCGACGGGCGGGGCGACGTCGAGCGCGAGGAGGGCGGCGCCTACAGCGGCTCCTACCAGCAGCCCAGCGGACGTCGCCTCGAACCGCAAGGAGCGGCCGAGAGCTTCTCGGCCGACCTCGACGACGAGATTCCCTTCTAGGTCGCCCGCAGCGCAGAAGCGACCGGCAGCCGCGCGGCCCGCACCGCGGGCGCGAGCCCGCCCAGGACTCCGATCGCCAGCGCCCACACGATGGCCAGCCCGAAGAGCTGCGGCGTCACCGCCAGCGGAAAGCTGAGGCCGAGCGCCGAGATCGCGCGGCCATTGAAGAGGATCCAGGCCGCCAGGACGCCCAGAATCGCTCCGGGCACGGCGAGTAGAAGCGATTCGACCAGCACCGAGACGACGACCGCCGTTCCGCCGAACCCGATGGCGCGCAGCGTTGCGATTTCGCGCGCCCTGGCGTCGACGGCCGAGTACATCGTGTTGATGGCCCCGAAGATTGCGCCGATGGCCATCACGACCCCGACGAAATAGCCGACAAAATTCAGGACGCCCGTAATCGGCTTCAGCTGGTCGCGCGCGTAGTCGCTGGTCCGCTTCACATCGACCGACAGCTGCGGGTTCGAGGTGAGTGCGTCCTTGAAGCGCTCGAACATCGAGGCCGAGGTCAACCGCACGCCGACGCTCTGGTAGGCCGGACGGTCGAACGCGGTCATCACAGTGTCGGCATCGCCGACCAGGGCGTTCTCGTCGGTGCCGCCGTTGTCAGCGAACACGCCGACGACCGTCCAGTCGGTGCCTTTCAACGTGATGTGGTCGCCCAGGCCAAGGTGCTCGTATTGAGCGCTCGCGACCCGGCCGGCGATCAGCTCGTGCACCGCCGGGCGAAAGCGCCGGCCGGCGATCAGGCGTGCGTTCGGCTGCATCAGCTCGCCCTCGGGGCCGGAGCCGGTGAACGCGATGTTGACGCTGCCGCCGTCGTGCTTCTTCGCCACCTCGACGATGACGATCGCGGTGGGCTGCACCATCGGCTTTCCACCCGGGTCGCGTTTGATGCCGGGGGCGTCGGCGATGATCGCCGCGGCGGCGCGCGAAATCGAGCCGAGGTAGATGGCCGGAGCGCCGGACGAGAGCACGATCGCGTCCTGCGGACGCACGTTCTTGTCCACCATCCGCATCAGCCCGGCGGCGATCGACAGAAGCGAGACCATAACCGCCACGACCGTGGCTACGCCGACGACGGTCACCAGCGAGGCGCCCGCACGCTGCGGGATGGCCCGCACGTTCATCGCCGTGACCGCCCAGACCTGCTGAATAGCGTTCATCGCCTCACCGCCCGGCCAAGGCGTCGACGACCTGCAGCCGCATGGCGCGGACGGCCGGCGGCAGCCCGGTTACGAGCGCCAGGCCGATCGCAAGCGCAAACCCGGCCAGCATCAGCGGGCCCGCCTGGACCTGGAAGCCGATCAGGCGCCGCGCGACCGGGAACAGCAGCGAGGCCAGGGCGAGCCCGACTGCAGCCGACACCAAACAGAAGGCGAGCGCCTCGGAAAGGATCAGGCCAAGCACGCCGCGATCGGTGAAACCCAGGGTCTTCAGCACCGCGAGCTCAGGCGTCCGTTCGCGCACCGACTGCATCATGATGGCGCCAACCGAAAACAGCAGCGCGAAGAAGACGGCGCCGACGATGGCGTTGATGATGAGGCCGATGTCGCCCAACTGCTTGATCTGGTCCTGAGCGATCTGGCGCACCGTCGCGGTCTTCGTCTCGTTCACCGAGTTTGCGAACAGCCGATCGATGGCGGCCGAGACCTGGTTCGCGCGGTTGGGGTCGTTCACGCGGACGAAGAAGACGTTCGCCGTTCCGCCGCCGGTTGCGCGGCCTTGATCGATATAGTCCAGGTTCAACAGGACGCTGTTGGCGAACAGCGTCCCGCCTTTGGACGAAAAGATGCCCACGATGTCGATCGGCCAGGTCTGGGAGCCGTCTCGGTTGGCGACCTGCAGAGCCTTCAGCGGAATGCGGTCCCCCACCTTCCACCCGTAGCGAAGCGCGATCGTGCGGCTGACGAGCGCTCCGGTGCGGTCGTTGGCCAGCGCGGCGATCATGCCGGGCGAGATGACGAGCCCGGGATCGACTGCGAGGATCTGCTTTGGATCGATACCCTCGGCGGGCACGAATTGCGTCGGCGTGCGATAGGTGGAGATCAGCGGCGCCATTGGTGTTGCGGCCCGCACCCCCGGAACGGTGCGGATCTGGTCGACGAGGGACAACGGCAGCGGCTCGACCTGGCTGACGCGGCTGAACGTCAAAAGCACGTCCGCGTGCGTCTGCGCGACGGCGTGATTCAGCCCGCTCGCGAACCCTTGCAGGATGCCGAACAGCAGGAAGGCGTTGGCGACCGACAAAAGGGTCAGGATGGCGCGCCCCGGCTTTCGCCAGATCCCGGCCCAGACGAGTGGTAAGAATTTCATACGGCGGCGTCGGCGAGCGAGGCCGGAACCAGCGCGCCCTTGTCGAGATTGACGATGCGCGAGGCGAAGGAGGCGGCCTTGGGGTCGTGCGTAACCATGACCACCGTCTTGCCGTGGCCCCGGTTCAGCTGTTGCACCAGACCCAGCACGTCTTCGGCGGTCTCGCGATCGAGATCCCCTGTCGGCTCGTCGCATACCAGGAGCGTCGGGTCGGCGACGATGGCGCGGGCGATCGCGACGCGCTGCTGCTGGCCGCCCGAGAGCTCGTTCGGGCGGTGTTTGCGCCAGTCGGTCAGGCCGACAAGCTCGAGCGCGGCGGCGACGCTCCTCTTGCGGTCGGCGTTGGAGAGCGATGTGAGCAGCAGCGGCAGCTCGACGTTCCGCTCGGCTGAGAGAGTCGGCATCAGGTTGTAGAACTGGAATACGAAGCCGACGTGACGCGAGCGCCAGTGCGCGAGCTCGCTGCCGGTGAGGTTGTCGAGGTTTTCGCCGGCGACGATCACCTCGCCCTCGGTCGCGCGGTCGAGGCCGCCGATGAGGTTCAGCAGCGTGGTCTTGCCGGACCCAGACGGGCCCATCAGCGCCAGGAACTCGCCGGCTTCCACCTCGAGATCGAGGTTGTGCAACACTTCGATCGCCTGCCGGCCGCGCCGGTAGCGCTTGATCACGTGTCTTAGGCTG
The DNA here is from genome assembly GCA_035295705.1 of Caulobacteraceae bacterium. GTDB lineage: Bacteria > Pseudomonadota > Alphaproteobacteria > Caulobacterales > Caulobacteraceae > Poindextera. The sequence goes on along the minus strand of DATGIN010000003.1, from coordinate 39,404 downwards.
ACCACCGGGGCCATGCCGCCCTCCTTCCGTCCTAGTCGCCTTGGGCGTCGCCCTTGATCACACGCACTTTGTCGCCGTCGTTCAGCGTCTTGTCGCTGATCGCGACGGTCTCGCCGGGGCGCAGGCCCGCGATCACGATCTGATTGGCGCCCTCGTGCGGGCCGAGGCGCACGGCGCGACGCTCCACCCGTCGCCCATCGCCGATCACGAACACCACCGACTGGCCGTCGTCGCCCGTCTTCACCGCCTCGTCGGGAACGCTCACCCCGCCCTCCGGGCCGCCGGCCGGCGCGCCAGCCGGCGCTGGGCTGAGAAAGGTCACGCGCGCGCCCATCTCCGGCACGATGCGCGGGTCCTTCACCTTCAACGCCACGCGAACGGCGACGGTCGCCTTGGAGCGGTCCGCGGTCGGGATCACCGCCAGCAACTCGGCCGGAATCGCCCAGTCCGGATAGGCGTTCAGGCGAACCACCGCCGGCATGCCCTGACGCACGCGGTTGATGAAGCTTTCGGCGACATCGACGTCGACCTCGAGCGAGTCCATGTCGACGATCGTGCAGATTCCGGTGCGGGTGAATCCGCCGCCAGCGACCGGCGCGACGATCTCGCCAGGCTGGGCGGCGGTCGCGGTCACAACGCCGGCGAAGGGCGCGCGGACGATGGTGTCGTCGAGGTTGCGGCGCGCAACGTTCAGCCCCGCGCTCGCCACAGCGACGGCGCTGCGTTGCACGCCAAGATCGGCGCGGGCGTTGTCGAGCGTCGTTCGGGCGTCGTCGATGGCCTGGTCGGCCACCACGCCCTTGCCCTTTAGGCCCCCGTAGCGGTCGAATTTCACCTGCGCGTTGGCTAACGCGGCCTGCGCCAGCCGAACATTGGCCTCGGCCTGTGCGACCTGAGCGGCGGCCTGCGCTTCGGCGGCGCGCGCGTTCGAGTCGTCCAGTCGCGCGATCACCTGGCCGGCGGCGACCCGCTGTCCTTCCTGGATCAACACCGCCAGCACCTTGCCCGGGATCTTCGCCGAGACCGTGGCCTCGCGCTGCGCGACGACGTAGCCGGAAGCATCCAGCAGCGGCGCTCCCTGCGGCGCCCCGGCCGATGACACCGCGGCGGCCGTGGCCGCCCGCACCGCCGTGCGGTCTGGCTGGGCGACCAGGTACCAAACCAGAGCCCCGATCACCGCCAGCGCCGCCGCGGCGGCGCCGATGATCAGCGCCCACGGCCGTCGGCGTCGTCGCTGGGGACGTTTTTTCGGGGCATCGCGGTCGATGCGCAGCTGGTTCAGCAGCGTCTCGTTGCTCATGCAGCCACGTCAGGAAGCCCGTCCATGGGGGCTGGCGCGCGCCAGCGGCGATCGCTCGAACATGTCCCCCCATGCGCCCCGCATCGGCGGGACGGAGCTTACACGCCGCCCGCCTCGTACAACATTACGAACCTGTAAGGCGCGCGCGCCTGGGGCGCAGTTCGGGGCCCTTCAGCCACCCGAGAATCTTTGCCTTGCTGCACTGCAAGATGCTAAACCGTTTCATGACTTTCGCGCCCGATTCTCGCGCTTGAAAATCCGTTGAGCGACGACGAAACCAGACCGCCGGACGACGGCCGGCGAGGCGCGGTCGCGCCGATCGCGCTGGAGGACGAGCTCAAGCGCTCGTACCTCGACTACGCGATGAGCGTGATCGTCGCGCGCGCGCTTCCGGACGTGCGCGACGGGCTCAAACCCGTGCAGCGGCGCATCCTGCATTCGATGAACGAGCAGGGGCATACGCCCGACCGCGGATACGTGAAGTGCGCCAACGTCGTCGGCAACGTGATGGCCAATTATCACCCGCACGGCGACGCCTCCATCTACGACGCGCTGGTGCGGATGGCGCAGCCGTTCTCGGAGAACCTGTTGCTGGTCGATGGCCAGGGCAACTTCGGCTCGATCGACAACGACCCGCCGGCGCAGATGCGCTACACCGAATGTCGGCTGACCAAGGCGGCGATGGCCTTGCTGGCCGACATCGACGCCGACACGGTCGACTTCCAGGACAACTATGACGGCCGTGCGCGCGAGCCGGTGGTTCTGCCTTCGCGGGTTCCGAACCTGCTCGTGAACGGCTCCGGCGGCATCGCCGTCGGCATGGCCACCAACGTGCCGCCCCACAACCTCGGCGAGATCGTCGACGCGTGCCTGGCGATGATCGACGATCCCGACATCAGCGCCGAAGCGCTGCTCGACATCGTCCCAGGTCCCGACTTCCCGACCGGCGGCGAGATCGTCGGCCGTTCAGGCGCGCGCCAGGCGCTGCTGACCGGCCGCGGGTCGGTGATCATGCGCGGCGTGGCCACGATCGAAGAGATCCGCAAGGACCGTGAGGCGATCGTCATCACCTCGATCCCGTTCCAGGTGAACAAGGCCGCGATGGTCGAGCGTATCGCCGAGCTGGTGCGCGAAAAGCGCATCGAGGGCGTCTCGGACCTGCGCGACGAAAGCGATCGCCAGGGCTTGCGCGTCGTCGTCGAGATCAAGCGCGACGCCTCGCCCGAGGTGGTGCTGAACCAGCTCTACCGTTTCACGACGCTGCAGAGCTCGTTTCCGGCCAACATGCTGGCCCTCAACCACGGCCGCCCGGAGCAGATGAGCCTGCGCGACATGCTCGCGCACTTCGTGAACTTCCGCGAAGATGTCGTCGTCCGGCGGACCAAGTTCGAGCTCGCCAAGGCCCGCGACCGCGGCCACGTCCTGGTCGGCCTCGCAATCGCGGTCGCGAACATCGACGAAGCCATCCGCATCATCCGACAGGCGAAGGACCCCGCCGAGGCGCGCGAGCGGCTGGTCGGGCGGGCCTGGCCGATCGGCGACATGGCGGCGTTGATCGACCTGATCGCCGACCCGCGCACGTTGCTCGTCGAAGGCGGCCGCATTCAGCTGACCGAGGAGCAGGCGCGCGCGATCCTGGCGCTCACGCTGTCGCGGCTGACGGGCCTGGGCCGCGATGAGATCTTCGCCGAGGCCGAGGCCCTGGCCGCCGAGATCCGTGAAAAGCTCGAAATTCTCTCGTCCCGCGAGCGCATCCTGGCGATCGTCCGAAGCGAGCTTGTCGAGGTGCGTGAGGACTTCGCGGTCCCGCGGCAGACCATGATCGTCGAGGGCGAAGCCGACCTCGAGGATGAAGACCTTATCGAGCGCGAGGACATGGTCATCACGGTGACCCATGGCGGCTACGTCAAGCGCACGCCGCTCGCGACCTATCGGACCCAGCGTCGCGGCGGCAAGGGCCGCGCCGGCATGGCGACGAAGGAGGAAGACGCCGTCACCCGCGTCTTTTCGGCTTCGACCCATGCGTCGGTGCTGTTCTTCTCGTCCGGGGGCAAGGTCTACAAGCTGAAGGTCTGGCGGCTGCCGCTGGGTCAACCGGCGTCACGCGGCAAAGCCTTCATCAATCTCCTGCCGATCGAGCCAGGCGAGACGATCACCTCCATCCTGCCGTTGCCCGAAGACGAGGTGAGTTGGGCGCGGCTGGACGTGATGTTCGCGACCCGAACGGGCGGCGTCCGCCGCAACAAGCTGGCCGACTTCGTGCAGGTCCATCGTGGCGGCAAGATCGCCATGAAGCTGGACGAAGGCGACGCCATCATCGGCGTGGGACTATGCACGACGGCCAATGACGTCCTGCTGACGACGGCGCTCGCCCGCTGCATCCGATTCCCGGCCGACGAGGTCCGCGTCTTCGCCGGCCGCGAGTCGACCGGCGTGCGCGGCGTCAGGCTCGCGGCCGGCGACCAGGTGATCTCGATGGCCATCCTGCACGGGGTCGATGCAACGCCGGCCGAACGCTCGGCCTACCTCAGGCACGCGAGCGCCATGCGCGCCGCGCAGGGGGCAGAGGAGGAGACCAACGCCGCCGACGATGACGAGACCGGCGAGAACGGCGAGGTGAGCCTCACGATCGAGCGCATCGCCGAACTGCAGGCTGCCGAGGAATACATCCTGACGGTGTCCAGCGAAGGCTTCGGCAAGCGTACGTCGGCCTATGAATATCGGCGCACCGGCCGCGGCGGGCAGGGCCTCATCGCGCACGACCTGTCCAAGAAAGGCGGCCGCCTGGTCGCCTCCTTCCCCGTCGAGGACTCCGACGAGATCTTGCTGGTGACCGATCAGGGTCAGCTCATCCGCGTGCCGGTCGAGGGCATTCGCATCGCGGGACGCAACACATCGGGCGTGACCATCTTCCGCACCGCGGACGACGAGCACGTCGTGGGCGTTGAGCGGCTGGAAGGCGAGGGGGAACCCGACGATTCCGAAGACGGCGACGACGGCCAAGCCGATTGACTCACGAGAGGATTTTCAGTCCTTCGAGGCGGTTTGCGCTTAGAGGGAGCCGTCTATGACGCGGATCGGTCTCTATCCCGGCACGTTCGATCCGGTCCACAACGGCCATCTCGATATCATCCAGCGGGCGTCCAAGGTCGTCGACAAACTGATCGTGGCGGTCGCCATCAACGAGCCCAAGGGGCCGCTCTTCTCGCTCGAGGAGCGGGTGGCGATCATCAGCGAAGAGGTGCCCCACCTGGCGACCCACGGCGAAGTCCAGGTCCAGCCGTTCGACAGCATGTTGGTCAAGTACGCGCGCCAGGTCGGGGCGAGCGTCGTGGTCAAGGGGCTGAGGGCGGTCTCCGATTATGAATACGAGTTCCAGATGACGGCGATGAACCAGCAGCTGGACCGCGATCTGGAGACGATCTTTCTGATGACCGATCCGCTCTATCAGGCCATCGCATCGCGGCTGGTGAAGGAGATCGCGCAGATGGGCGGAGACGTTTCGCCGTTCGTCACGCCGCGCATCGAGCGCCGCCTGCATGAGAAGTTCGCCCATGCGGAGTAGGACGTTGGCGGCGACCGCCGCCGTTCTGCTCAGCATCCCGGTCACGGCCACGCACGCGGCCCCCGAACCGGCCTGGCGGCCCATCGACGCAGCGAACACGCTGGTCATCGAGACCTCGAAGGGGCGGGTGATCGTCGAGCTCTACCCGCTGGTTGCGCCGAACGCGGTGGCGCAGGTCGAGACCTTGGCGCGCCAGCACTTCTACGACGGACTGACGTTCTTCCGCGTCGTCGACGGGTTCATGGACCAGACCGGCGATCCGCTGAACAGCGGCAAGGGCGCTTCCAGCCTGCCGAACCTGAAGGGCGAATTCGACTTCAAGTTCGCACCGGGTGCGGCCGCCGGCGTCAGCGACGCGCTGGATCTGCCCGGCGCATCGCTCGGGTTCGTCGGCACCCTGCCGATCGCCGGTCAGCCGGCGGCGATGGCGGCGCTGACGGTCGACGGCAAGGTGAGGGGGCTTGGCCTATTCTGCGCCGGCGTCATGGGCATGGCGCGGGCGCAGGATCCGGACACGGCCAACAGCCAGTTCTTCCTGATGCGGAACGAACATCAGGACCTCGATGGCAAGTACACGCCGGTGGGCCGGGTGGTCGTCGGGCTCGACGCGGTCCGCGCCATCAAGGCGGGCGAGCCGGTTCCAGACCCGCAGGACCGCATGGTGAGCGTGAAGATCCTGGCCGACATGCCGGAGGGGGCGCGACCGAAGCTGCTCGTCGAGGACACCTCCAGCGAGGCGTTCAAGGCCAAGGTCGCCGCCACGCGCGCCGCGAAGCCGGACGCGTTCGACCCCTGCGCCATTCCGATCGCCGTGCGCGTCAGCTAGCGTTACCCGCCGCGCGGCGCCTCGCTTGACATGCGGGGCGGCTCATGCGCCTTCCGCGCCTCTCGAAATCGGCTCCCGCAAGCCAACTGAGACCATGCACGCGTATCGCACCCACACCTGCGGCGAGCTCCGCATCGCCGACGCCGGCCAACCGGTGCGGCTTTCAGGCTGGATCCATCGCAAGCGCGACCACGGCGGGCTCTTGTTCATCGACCTGCGCGACCACTACGGCCTGACGCAGCTCGTGTTCGGTCCGTCGACGCCCGGGTTCGCCGTCGCGGAGCGGCTACGGGCGGAGAGCGTGATCAGAGTCGACGGCCAGGTCGTCGCCCGCTCCGAAGAGACGCTGAATCCCAACCTGCCGACCGGCCAGGTCGAGGTTCGCGTCGACGCGCTGGACCTGCTTTCCGAGGCCTCCGAGCTGCCCGTCCCCGTGTTCGGAGAGCCGGAGTACCCGGAGGACCTGCGGCTCAAGTATCGCTACCTCGATCTGCGCCGCGAGACGATGCACCGCAACATCATGCTTCGCTCGAAGGTGGTCGATTCAATCCGCCGCCGGATGGTCGAACAGGGGTTTCTGGAGTTCACGACGCCGATCCTGACCGCGTCTTCGCCGGAAGGGGCGCGCGACTTCCTAGTGCCGTCGCGGCTGCATCCCGGGACGTTCTACGCGCTGCCGCAGGCGCCGCAGATGTTCAAGCAGCTGCTGATGGTCTCCGGCTTCGACCGCTACTTCCAGGTCGCGCCCTGTTTTCGCGACGAGGCGGCGCGAGCCGACCGCTCGCCCGGCGAGTTCTACCAACTCGACATGGAGATGGCGTTCGCGACCCAGGACGACGTTTTCGCCGCGATCGAGCCGGTGATGCACGGGGTGTTCGCGGAATTCGGCGGCGGCAAGCCCGTGACGCCCGTCCCGTTCCCGCGCATCCCCTACCGGGAGGCGATCGCCAAGTACGGCACGGACAAGCCGGACCTCCGCAACCCGATCGAGATGGCCGACGTCTCCGAGCACTTTCGAGGCTCGGGGTTCGGCGTGTTCGCGCGCATCCTCGAGCAGCCGAAGGCGGCGATATGGGCCGTGCCGGCGCCCGGGGGCGGAAGCCGCGCGTTCTGCGACCGGATGGATTCCTGGGCCAAGGCCGAGGGCCAGCCGGGCATGGCCTATATCTTCTGGCGCGAGGGGGAGGACGGCGGCGCCGGTCCGGTCGCGCGCAATCTCGGGCCGGAGCGCACCGAGGCTCTTCGCCAGCAACTCGGCCTCGGCGTCGGCGATGCGGTCTTCTTCGCCGCCGGCGACCCGAAGGTGTTCTATCGCTTCGCCGGCGCGGCAAGAACGAAGGTGGGAACCGACCTCGGGCTCACCGACGAAGCACAGTTCAGGTTCTGCTGGGTCGTCGACTTTCCGCTGTACGAGTACAACGAGGAAGAGCGGCGGATCGACTTCATGCACAACCCCTTCTCCATGCCGCAGGGCGAGATGGAGGCGTTCAAGGCGAACGACCCGCTCGAGATCATCGCCTGGCAGTACGACATCGTCTGCAATGGGGTGGAGCTCTCGTCGGGGGCGGTGCGGAACCACCGTCCCGACATCATGACGAAGGCGTTCGAACTCGTGGGGTACACGCCGGAAGAGGTGGAAACGCAGTTCGCCGGTCTGCTGAACGCCTTCCGCTACGGGGCGCCGCCGCACGCGGGCGTGGCACCCGGCATCGACCGCATGGTCATGCTGATTGCGGGCGTGAGCGCGATCCGCGACGTGATCGCCTTCCCGCTGAACCAGCAGGCGCAGGATCTTATGATGGGCGCGCCGTCGAAAGTGCGCGACAGCCAGCTCAAAGAGCTGAACATCCGCCTCGTCGCGCCGCCGAAGGCCTAGGCGGCGGTCTTCGCGCTTGGCCGCGGTCGCCCGCATCGAAGGCTACGCCATCGTCTCGGCGGACGGGATGCTGGCCGACGCCGGCGGCGTCATGCCCGAGGCGCTCAAGCAGCCGGCGGACCAGCGGTTTTTCGAAGCTGGGCTCGACGCGGCGGATGTCATGGTTCACGGCCGCCATTCACACGAACAACAGGCGAACTCGTCGCGGCGCTTGCGGCTGGTCGTCACCCGCTCCGTCGATGCGGTGGAGGCGGATCCCTCGAACGCCCTTGGCCGGCTGTGGAATCCGGCCGGCGCGTCGCTCGAGAGCGCGCTCGATGCGCTGGGCGTCGCGGACGCGGTCGTCGCCGTGATAGGCGGCACGGACGTCTTCGGCCTCTTCCTCGACCGCTACGACGCCTTCCACCTCACCCGTGGGCCGAAGGTGCGGTTGCCCGGCGGGCGCCCCGTGTTTCCCAGCGTCCCGAACCTGACCCCCGAAGCCGTGCTGGCCGAGCATGGGCTCGTCGAGCGCGAGCATGAGGTTCTCGACGCGCCGACAGGGCTTGTCGTCACGCACTGGGTCCAGCGCTAGGGCGCCGGACGGCTCAGCGGCAGGTCGGGATCCGGTAGCCGCGCGGGAGGCGGGTCGTGTCGTCGCCGCAAGCGGCGTCCAGCTGGCCTTGGCTGAGGCCGACCGCACGGTCCATCTCGGCGCCGGAGAAGTTCACGCCCGAGAGGCGCGCGCCGCGGAAGTTCGCGCCTTGCAGATAGGCGCCCACCAAGGTGGCGTTCGTGAGGTTCGCGCCGGCGAAGTTGGCGTCGGTGAAGAGCGCGCCATAGCCGTTCACGTCGCGCAGGTCGGCGCCGGCGAAGGTCGTGTGGTTGAACACCGAGAGGCTGAGATCCGACTGACGCAGCCTCGCGCCCGCGAAGTCGCGGCCCTTCAGCACCTTGTTGCCAAGATCGGCCTGGAACAGGTTGCAGCGCGGGCAGTCGGCGCCGGCCGCGGCGCGGGCGACCTGCGCTGCGTTCTGAGCCAGCGCGGGCGCTGCGGCGAGACTAAGCGCGATGACGAGCGCAGCGGTTTTCATTTCGGCACACCTCTTCAGCCTTAAGCCGGCGTTTGCCGCGGTCGTGGCAAGCTTGGGGCCAAAAGGGGTGCGGGTGAGGGTTGAAGAGGCTTTGAGCGACGCAGCCGCATCGAATCTGTCCGGCGTATGGCACGGCCAGTACACCTACGACGAGCCCGGCCGCGAGGCGGTGGGCTTCATCGCCGAGCTGAGCGACGCCGCCGGCGTGCTCGCTGGCTGGACGGAGGAGACGGCCGAGGTCGCCGGAGCGCCCGCAACGCTGCGAGCCGCCCTGCAGGGCAAGCGCAGCGGCGGTTTCGTGACGCTGGTCAAGCTGTACGAGCGGGTCCAGAGCTCTGCGCCGGCCGCGTCTACGACTACGTGCATTACGAGGGCGACGTCACGCCGGACGGCTGCGAGATCGAGGGACGCTGGAACGTTCGAACCTCGAGCGGCCGGTTCCTCATGCTGCGCGAGGGCGGGGAGGGCGCCAAGGTCGCGAGCAGAGCGACGGAACGCGCCTAGGTCGCCATCGGCGTCATCGCGAGGACGCCGGTCGCCTCATCCTGCCTGCTCCGGGGCGGCCCCGCAGCTGGTGCAAACCAGAAGTCCGCCGCTGCGCACCAGCGAGAAGTCGCCACACGCGGGGCAGACCTCCTCCTGAAGGTGATTGGCCTCCTCGCGCAGCGGCGAGGCGCGACGTTGCGCCGTCGGCAGAAAGACCAGGTTGTCCGGCGCTGAGCCGCGGCTGAAGCCTCTTGAGATGTAGCGCGACGCGGGTACCGGCGACGGTTCGGGGGGCGCCGGGATCTCGCCGTCGGCTGCGGTCCCTTCGCCGGAGCCGCTGCCCAACCCGTCGGCGTGCAGTTCGTTTGCGTCGGCGGTCGCAAGGTCGACGCGACCGAGATACGAGACCGCGAGCTCCCGAAACAGGTAATCGAGGATGGACGTCGCCGAGCGGATGGAATCGTTGCCGCTCACCGGTCCCGCCGGCTCGAAGCGCGTGAAGACGAAGGCGTCGACAAACTCATCCAAAGGCACGCCGTATTGCAGACCGATCGAGACCGCGATCGCAAAGTTGTTCATCAGGGAGCGGAAGGCGGCGCCCTCCTTGTGCATGTCGATGAACACCTCGCCCAGCTGGCCGTCGTCGTACTCGCCGGTGTGGAGGTAGACCTTGTGGCCGCCCACCGAAGCCTTCTGGATATAGCCCTTGCGCCGGTCGGGCAGGCGCCTCCGCACCGGGTCGCGCTCGACCAGCGTCTCCACGATGCGCTCGGCGATGATCGGCGTCGCGACCTCGCTCTTGCGCTGGGTGGGCGGCTCGGCGGGTGGGAGCGCGAGGCGGAACTGCGGCGGGGCCGGCGCCCGCTTGGGCCAGAGCGTTCGGGCGCCGAGCGCGGCCGCCTCGACGATCAGCGCCTCGATCTCGCCGGCGCTGACGGCCCAGTCGAGCGGAATCGGACAGAGCGTCGCAGCCAGCGTGAAACGCTCGCAAGCCGCCTGCATCGCAAGGCGTGCGCTTGGACCGATCTCCGCCGCCGCCAAGAGCGCCTTCGCCGCTTCGGGCAGAGCGCCGTCTGCGAGCGCCGCGCCATAGACATACGCCTCGGCTGCCGCGATCTCGTCTTCGGAAAAGCCGGCCAGGGTCAACGCGTCGGCGTCGGCGCCTGTCTCTGACGAGGCGCCCAGGACATCACGCAGGAAGCCTGCGCCGACCACTGAGGGCGCAAAAGCCGCCCGCAGCGATGGGGCTTCGACGAGGGCGGCCGCGACGGCGTCCAACTCGTGGTCCGTAAAGCCCCGCGCGCGTAGCTGCTCGGTGTTTATCACCGGCGCGCCGTCGAGCTCCCGTTGTCCCAGCAGCGCCGTCGCGGTTGCGTCGGGATCGAGCCCGATCGCAGCCAGCCCGCCGAAGGCGACGTCGGCAAGCCCGCGCAGGATGGCGCCGTCCTCCGTCTCCGACAGCGAGATCGCCCCCGCCCATGGCGCTGCCCCCAGGCTGGCGCGACCCAGCCGCAAGGCCAGCTCGGGGTCATCGAAGAGCGCCGTGACGACCCCATCGCCGAGACCGGTCCGCCCGACAGCGGCGGTAAGCGCAGCGAACGCGGCGCCGGCGGCCGTCCGGGCGTCGTCGCTGTCGTACGCCAGCCCACGGCTCACGAGCCATTCGCCAACGCCAGCGAAGGTAAGGACCGCGGACGCGGCGTCGTCTTTGCCGCTGGCGGCGCGCTCGATCGCGAGCGCCATCGCCCAGAGCGCCGCAGCCGCTTCCAGGCCCTCGGCGTCCAGCTCGCCGTCAGCGGCGAGCGCATTGATGTCGATCGCAACGCGCGCGGCGCCGGCCAGCGCCGCCGCGCTCCGGGCGTCCTCGGCGCTGAAAGCAGCGACCAGCCCGCCCGTCTCCCACATTCCGCGGGCGACGCCGCGGACGTCGGCGGACCCGGGCGTTACGGTTTCGCGCGGGCAATGCACGACCAGGCGCTCGCCCGGGCTTTCCAGCGCGAGCGCCCCGATGCTGAGATGATCGCCACGCTCGCCGCGAGCGACGGCTTCGGCGATCCTCGCGTCGGAGAGACCGGCCCCGCGGGCGCCGTGCGCGGCGCGCGCTAGCGCGGGATTGCTCAGCGGGTCGACGCGGGTCGCCGTTTCGCCATCCGCCCTCGCCACCGCGTCGCTGACGGCGGCGAGCCGCAGCTCGGCCGCCGCCAAGGCGTCCGCCGCCAGCGACGCCGCCTGGGCGCTCGACACCCGCGCGGCGATGACGTGCGCCCCGGTGTTTGCTTCGATCACCGGCGCCGGCTGGGCGTTGCTTCCCGCTGGCGCGGCGATGCCGGCGATCAGGCAGCCGAGCAGCTCGTCGACGAACCGGTCCGCGTCCCCCGGCGTATCGAACAGGCCGCCCGACAGACCGTGGGCGCGCAGCGAGCGCGCCCATCGCGCCGGCGCGCCACCCAGAAAGGATTCCCCGGCGGCCTCCGCCGGCGGTCCCTCGTTCGGGCCGGCCGGCAGGGCCTCCGCCCAGTCCAGCCAGGCGTCCAGCTGCGCGCGGGTCCAGCGGGCCGGCGCAAAGACATTGCGCTCGAAGCCGCCGCGGTCGGCCGCGCGCATGACGAGCGCGCCGGCGCGGTTGGCGAGCGTCGCGAACCTCGGCGAAACGCGCATGAACGAGAGCCTCCGCGCCATTGAGCCTAGGCTCGGCGCCCACCAGCGGCAATACATGTTGGTGCAACGAGTGGCGCTGTCCACAAGATGTTGTGGACGCCCACAGGGCCTGTCGCGTCTCCGCGCCCTGGACGCCACGGCCGACGCACGCCTATAGTCCAGGTCATGCTGAAATCGATTTTCACCTGGTGGAACGGGGCCACGCTCGGCATCCGATTCACGACCTGGCGGCGCGGCCGCTTCATCGGCGAAGACGACTTCGGCAACCGCTACTACGAGGCGCGCGACAACAGCGACAGCTACGATCAGCGCAAGCGCCGCTGGGTTATCTACAACGGCTACGCGGAAGCCTCGAAGGTCCCGCCGGATTGGCACGGATGGCTGCACTACACGTTCGACGAGCCTCCGACCGTGGCGCCGCTCCCGCGGCGGCCGTGGGAGAAGGACCACATCCCGAACCTGACGGGCACCGTGAACGCCTGGAAGCCGACCGGTTCCATCGCCCGCACGGGCGAGCGCCCGCGCGCGACCGGCGACTACGAGGCCTGGCGGCCGGAGTAGCCCTGCCTTGCGCGTCTCGAGGACCCTGGCGGTAGTTGCGGCTGTTGCACTCGGCGCGGGACTGATCGGCGCGGCCGCCGCCGAGGAGAGCCAGCCGACCGGGGCGGCAGCCTCAGCCTCGCCAGCCGGCGCGTCCGAAGAGGCGCCGCCGCCCTCGGGGCTGCCGGCCGTGGTGCTCCCACCCCCGTCTTCCGCCGAGCCGAGCGAGGCGAGCGACGTCGAGCCCGACGTTTCGGCGTCCCCGCAGTCTTCCGCCAAGCCGCCGCCGGCCATGAAGCGGCCGCGTTATCAGGCGGCGGTCATACAGGCGTTGGATAAGGTGACCGCCGAGACGCTGCGTTTCGAGGCGCCGATCAATCGACCCATCCGCTACAAGAACCTGATCTTCGTGGTGCGCGCCTGCGAGACGACGGCGCCCGACGAAGGGTTCACCGACGCGGCCAGCTACGTCGAGATCGATTCACAGCCGCTGCCGCCCGACCGGCCCCCGCCCGCGCCAAGGCAGGTCTTTCGCGGCTGGATGTTCGCCAACGCCCCCGGCGTCGACCCGTTCGAGCACCCCGTCTACGACGCTTGGCTGATCGCCTGTAAGACCGACGCCCCCGGCGCCTGAGCCGGGAGGCTGTGGAAGTCCGCATGGGCCGTGATCGCCTGCGCGAGACGCTTGCGATACTGCGCGCGGGGGATGTCTTGCGCCCCGAACTGCGCCAGGTGGCTGGTCAGGAACTGCGTATCCAGCAGCTGGTAGCCGCCGAGGCTGAGCCGCGCCACGAGGTGGGCTAGGGCGACTTTCGAGGCGTCGCGGGCGAGCGAGAACATGCTCTCGCCGAAGAAGGCCGCGCCCAGCTCGACGCCATAGAGTCCGCCTACCAGGTCGTCGCCGGCCCAGCACTCGACGCTGTGGGCGAGCCCGCGGCGATAGAGCTCGCCATAGAGCGCCTGAATCGGGGCGTTGATCCAGGTCTCCAGGCGGCCGGGCCGGGACTCGGCGCAAGCCTCGATCACGGCGTCGAATGCGGCGTCGATCCTGACCTCGAAGAGATCCTGCCTGATCGTTCGCGCGAGGCGGCGCGGGACGTGGAAGCCAGTCAGCGGAATGATCCCGCGGCGATCCGGATCGATAAGGAAGATCCGCTCGTCCTCGCGCGCGTCGGCCATCGGAAAGACGCCGCGCTGGTAGCACGCGATCAGGTCGTCGACCGTGAACTGCGAGGCGCGCGAGCCGGTCTGCAACGCTTAGCCCTCGGCCTCGATCCACCGCTCCAGCCAGTGGATGTCGTACTGGCCGGCCACGATCGCGGGTTGGTTCATCAGGTCCTGCAGGAGGGGAATGGTGGTCTCGATGCCATTGATCACCATCTCGCCCAGGCAGCGCTTGAGGCGGGCGATACACTCCGGGCGGTCGCGGCCATGCACGATAAGCTTTCCAGCTAAGCTATCGTATTCCCGGGGGAAATTGTAACCGGCATAGATCGCCGAATCCAGCCGCACACCCGGTCCGCCTGGCGCGTGGAAGTCGGTGATGACCCCCGGCGAGGGCATGAAGGTGCGGGGGTTCTCGGCATTGATCCGGCATTCGATCGCGTGCCCCTCGAACACCACCTCTTCCTGCGAGAACGACAGCGGCAGCCCCGCGGCGATGCGGATCTGTTCGCGGACGAGGTCGATGTCGGTGACCGCCTCGGTGACCGGATGCTCGACCTGCAGGCGCGTGTTCATCTCTATGAAGTAGAATTCGCCATTCTCGTAGAGGAACTCGACCGTGCCGACGCCGAGATAGCCCAGCGCCGCAATCGCCTCGGCGACACGCGCCCCGATCGCTGCGCGCATTGCCGCGTCGATCGCCGGCGAAGGCGCCTCTTCCATCACCTTCTGATGCCGCCGCTGCAGCGAGCAGTCCCGCTCGCCGAGATGCGCGACCGCGCCGAACGAGTCGGCGATGACCTGCACTTCGATGTGCCGGGGGCGGCTCAGGTAGCGCTCCAGGTAGACCGAGCCGTCGCCGAACGCCGCCTGCGCCTCGCCCTGCGCCATCGCCAGCGCCTCCGGCAGAGCCGCCTGGTCGGCCGCCACCTTCATGCCGCGCCCGCCGCCGCCAGCCGCCGCCTTGATCAGGACCGGAAAGCCGATGGCTTCGGCCGCCGCGAGCGCCTCGGCGGCGTCGCTGACGGCCGCCTCCGTCCCGGGCACCACCGGCAGCCCCAACGCCTTGACCGCCTGCTTGGCCGAGATCTTGTCGCCCATCAGGCGGATGTGCTCGGGCTTCGGGCCGATGAAGGTGTAGCCGTGCGCCTCCACGATCTCGGCGAAGCGCGCATTCTCCGACAGGAAGCCGTAGCCAGGATGCACGGCCTGGGCGCCGCTGATCTCGCAGGCGGCGATGATCTGCGGAATGTTCAGATAGCTCTTGGCGACCGGCGCCGGCCCGATGCAGACGCTCTCGTCCGCCAGGCGCACATGCATGGCGCCTCTGTCCGCCTCCGAGTGGATGGCGACGGTGGCGATGCCCATTTCCTTGCATGCACGGTGGATGCGAAGCGCGATCTCGCCGCGGTTCGCGATGAGGATCTTCTCGAACACCGCCGGCGCTACTCGATGACGACCAGCGGCTCGCCGAACTCGACAGGCTGGGCGTCCTCGACAAGCACCGCCAACACGACGCCGTCGCGCGGCGCCGGGATCGGGTTCATCGTCTTCATGGCTTCGACGATCAGCAGCGTCTGGCCGGCGCTCACGCGGTCTCCCACCCGAACGAAGGGGTCCGCCTCGGGTTGCGGCTTCAAGTACGCCGTCCCGACCATCGGCGAGGTGACCGTCTCGCCGCGCACCGGCGCCTCTTCGACGTGACCGCCCGCTGTCGCAGGCTGCACCGCGGCGGCCGGCGCGGGCGGCGCTGCCGCGTAGACGGCCTGGGCTTGCGCCGGCGCGCGGGCGACACGGATGCGAACGCCGTGCTGTTCGACCTCGATCTCCGTAAGACCCGTTTCAGTAAGGATCTCGGCCAGAGCCCGGACAGCGCCCTCGTTGATGTTGGCGTCGTTGCCGGTCGTCTCCGCTCGATCCGCCATCAGCCCCGACCTTCCCTTGTCTAACGCTTGGGCGCCGCGAGCGCGCCGGCCGCGGCTTCGATCGCGAGGAGGTAGCTCTGCGGCCCGAAGCCGGAGACGACGCCCGTCGCCACGGCGGAAACGTAGCTCTGGTGGCGAAACGCCTCGCGCGCCGCCGGGTTGGACAGGTGGCAGTCGACGATCGGGATCGCCAGCGTGCGGAGCGCATCGTGCAGGGCGACCGAGGTGTGACCATAACCGGCAGCGTTCAGCACCAGCGCCTGGCCGTCGCGCCCGGCTTCTTGCACCCAGTCGATGAGCTCGCCCTCGTGGTTGGTCTGGCGGAAGACGATGGTCTGTCCAAGCGCCTTCGCCCGCGCCTCGCACGACGCCTGAATCTCCGCCAGCGTCGCCGCGCCGTAGATTGCCGGTTCGCGCGACCCGAGCAGGTTCAAGTTGGGCCCGCTCAGCACGTAGATGGGTTTGGGCATCGGCTCCCGGCTGAGAGGCTCGCCTGCTTCAGGCGTTTCGCGCGCCGCGTCTTCTATCGTCGCCTGCCGCGGCGAACAAGCTGACGCCCCGCGCCATCTCGCCGCTTGACCCGGCGGCCGTGGGTCCTAAGGTCCGCGCCATTCTCCGGGGAGTCCCGCCGCTTTTTGCGCAAAGGGGCTGAGAGGCCGCATTTTCGGCGCGGCGACCCGCTGGACCTGATCCGGGTCATGCCGGCGAAGGGAGAGGCATGCGACTGACCGTCAACGGCGAGGAACGGGCGTTTTCCGGGATCGCGACCGTGGCCGGCCTGATCGCCTGCCTCGGCCTCGACGTGCGCAAGGTCGCGGTGGAGAGAAACCTCCAGATCGTGCCGCGGTCGACCTATCGCCAGGCGCCGATCGCCGACGGTGACCGGATCGAAATCGTGCATTTCATTGGAGGCGGATGACGCCGCATGAACGAAGTCGCGCTGAGGCCCGAGGCCAATGTCGAAGAGGACGTCTGGACGCTCGCCGGACGCGTGTTCCACTCGCGCCTGATCGTCGGAACCGGCAAGTACAAGGACTACGCGCTGAACGCCGCCGCGGCGGAGGCCGCCGGCGCCGAAATCGTTACCGTCGCGCTCCGCCGGGTCAATCTGAGCGACCCCAGCCAGCCGATGCTGGTCGACCACGTCAAACCCGACCGCTTCACCTACCTGCCGAACACGGCCGGTTGCTTCACGGCCGAGGACGCCGTCCGCACGCTGAGACTGGCCCGCGAAGCCGGCGGCTGGGACCTCGTCAAGCTCGAGGTGCTGTCAAACACCAGGCACCTCTACCCCGACATGGTGGAGACGCTGCGCGCGCTCGAGCTCCTGGTCGCCGATGGATTCTCGGTGATGGCCTATTGCACCGACGATCCGGTGTTCTGCCGCAAGCTCGAGGACGCTGGCGCCGCGGCGATCATGCCGGCCGGTGCGCCGATCGGGTCGGGTCTCGGCCTGCAGAACCCGCTCAACATCCGCCTGATCGTCGAGCAATCGACCGTGCCGGTGCTGGTCGATGCCGGCGTCGGGGCGGCCGCCGATGCGGTCGAGGCGATGGAGCTCGGTTGTGATGCGGTCCTGACCAATACCGCGATCGCCGAGGCCAAGGACCCGGTGCGGATGGCCCGCGCGATGAAGCACGCGGTGATCGCCGGCCGGGAAGCCTACCTTGCCGGGCGCATGGCCAAGCGGACGTACGCGGACCCCTCCTCGCCGCTGGCGGGCCTGATTTGACCCCGATCGGTTTGGCGGGTGTGCTCGCGAAAGCGGCGCGCCTCGGGGCGCGCCGCTTTCGGCGTCAGAACGGGTATGCGCCGGGACGGAGCGCCTGAGGCGGCAGCCGGCCGACGAGCTCGAAGCCCTCTGCGAAGGCTTCATCGATCCACTGGATCAGACGATTGAACATGACAGGGCCTCCAATCCCGCTGCGCCGCCAATGGTGCGACGCAGCATTCTTGCGGCTCATATGGTGCGCCGCACCATGTCAGTCAAGGTCGCCGGATCGGCTCAGCCGGCGCGGGCGCGGGCCTGGTTGATGGCGGCGTTGATCGCGTCGGTGTCGTCGCCGGGGATGAGGGTGTCGCCGACGATGAAGGCGGGCGTGCCCTCGATGCCGAGGTCGATCGCAAGCTTGCGCACCGCCAGCAGTTGCGCTTGCGTCTGGGCGTGGACGTCCGGCTTGTCCAGCGTCGCCGGGTCGACGCCATGCGCGCGCAGGATGCGGTCGATGGCGGCGTCGTCCAACGGATGGGTGTTCATGAAGTCGCTGTAGAGCGAGACCACGTCGCCCCCTTGCTTTTTCAGCTGGATCGCGCCGGCGGCGGCATGCTCGGAGATGTCGCCGAAGATCGGAAACTCCTTGAACACGAACCGCACATCCGAGTGGTCGTGGATGATCTTCAATACCGCCGGGGCGGCGTTGATGCAGTGCGGGCACCGATAGTCATAGAACTCGGTCACCGTGATGCGGCCGTTCGGATTGGCGACGTAGTCGCGCGGATCGCGCTCCAGGCTCTGCCGGTTCTGCGCGATCGCCAGCTTGGCCTGCTGCGCCGCCTGCTGGTCCTGCTGCGCCTGAAGCTTGGCGATCGCCTGCTGGATCACCTCGGGGTGCGCCAGGATGTAATCGTGCACCTTGGCGTCGAACGATGCATCGGATTTGCTGCAGGCGCTAAGCAGAACGGCAAGTGCGGCGAGCGCCATGAGGCGGCGGGGGACGTTCATCACGAAACTCGGATCTCCTCGAGGCGGCGGCTGCCTTGCGAGCCGTCCCTTCCTTTTCAGGCGCCGCCCTGCTGGGCGAGCAGATGCAGGTCTTCCTTGGTCGGCTTCGACACCAGAACGATATCGGTCGCGCGCCGCCACTCCGGGGTGCCCTTCGGCAGCACCATGCGCGCCCGCATGGCGAACATCTTGGCGTCGGCCGCCTGGCCGAGCGCGAAGTTCTCTTCCGCTGCGGCAAGCCTGGCCAGGCCTTCCTGCCCCTTCGCATCGTAAGCCTGCGACAGGTAGAGCCAGCCGAACGGGGTGAACTGGCCGTCGGGGTCGACAGCCACGCCCTTCTTCAGGCTCAGTATCGCCTCGTCGAGCTTGGCCGGGTTGTTCTCCGCGATCAGGGTCTGCCCCAGCAGGATCAAGAGCTCCGGCGCCGTGGGCTTCATCTGCACCGCCTTGCGCAGCGGCGCTTCCGCGTCCGCCGGACGCCCCGCGTCGAAGAACATCTGCCCCTTGACCTGATAGATGTAGGGATCGTTGGGTCGCTCGGCGGAGAGGATGTCGAGCAGCTTCGAAGCCTTGTCGACCTCGAACATGCGCGCGTAGGCGATGGCGCGGGCGTAGCGCGCCGCAAAGCTCGTGCTGGTCTGCGGGTAGTCGGTCAGAACCTCGTCCGGCTGCTCGAGGTACGCGCGGATCTTGGCCTGCAGGATCTGGTGCCGCTCGATCGCTTCGGGGGTGTCGGTTTCACTCCAGTGCGCCTGTTGTTGGGCGCGGGTGCGCAACGCCTCGATGCGGTCGTCGGTCAGCGGGTGGTCGTCGAAGTAGCGATAGCGCTTGGCCTCGGAGAACACCTCCTCGTAGCGGAAGTTCTCGAAGAACTCGAGCAGCCCGCGCGCCGACTGCCCGGACTTCTCGAGGTAGGTGATCGCGGCCTGGTCGGCCGACGCTTCCTGCGTGCGGGTGAAGCCAGCCTGGGTCAGGTAGGCGAACTCGCCGGCGGAGTACATGAGCGCGCCGCCGGCGTCGGGGGCGCCGGCCGCCGCCGCCGCGATGCCGAGCCCAAGCGTCAGGAGGTAGGTCGCCAGCGACTGGCGCTCGCCCTCTTGCTCGCGGATGAGGTGGCCGCCGGCCATGTGCCCTGTCTCGTGCGCAAACACGCCGATCAGCTGGTTTGGCGTCTTCGCCGCCAGGATGAGCCCGCCGGTGACGAACATGTTCTGGCCGCCGGTCACGAAGGAGTTCATCCCCTCCTGCGTGATGTCGCCCACGATGTAGACCCTGACCGACTTCGGATTGAGATCGGCGGCGCGATAGATCGGGTCCGTGTCCTGGCGCACGATCTCGTCCATCTCGGTGTCGCTGATCAGCCCCTGGGTGGGGCTGCCCTGCTCCTGGGCGATCACGGGCGCGGTCGGCGACAGCGCGGCGCCGACCAGGGCGGCCGCGCCGATGGCGGCGGCGAGCGCTTTGCGGCCGGGTCGGCGCGAGGGCCGATTGCTCATGCGAAAGCCTCCACGGTCGTTCGCGCGTTAACCCGGCCCAGCGGCGGCCACCCTAGCGCACAGCGCCGGCGATGTCTCAACCGCTGCGGCGCCACCAGCCCCGGCGGGGCGCGGCGGGGGGGCTGGAGATCTCGGCCGCGTCGACGACGGCGAGCGCCGGCGGCTCGGCAAGCGCCGGCGCCGGCTCGGACTCGGCGGCCTCGGGCTGCGGAGGCGGGGAGGGCGCCGCGGCCACGTGCTCGGGGGCCGGCGCCGCCTCGACGGGCGCCGCGGCGGCCGGCTCGTCGGCGGCCAATTCAGCGTCTTTCGCCTTGCTCCGGCTGCGCCGGCGGGCCGGCTTCGGCGCTGGCTCGGGCTCGGCCGGCAGCTCGACCCAGATTTCGGCCTCGGGCGGCGGCGCCTCGGCGGCGAGGGTCTGCGACGGCGGTGCCGCTTCTGCAACCACGGGGGCGAGGGGGGCCGCGGACGCCGTTTGCGGCGTGACCGGCTGGCCGGGCTCCATCCAGATGTAAGGGTCGCCTTCCGGCACGCGCGGCCGATGCCAAACGTAGGGCTCGTCGGCGCTCAGTTCCTCCCTGATGCGCCGGCCTCCGCGGCGGCCGCGCCGACGCCGCCGCTGCCCCTGGCCGTCATCATGCTGGTCCGTCGTCTCCCGATCGTCGTCCTCGCGTGGCCGGGCGGCGGCATGCGACGCAACCGCCTCGCCATCGTCGTCCCGCCGGCCGCCGCGGCGGCGTCGGCGGCGGCGGCCGCGCCGTTGGCCCTCGCCATCCTCGTCGTCGCGGGTCTCGATGCGCGCGCGCGGCTCATCGTCGTCGACGTCCTCGGCCTCGATCTCCGCCTCGTCGGCGACCTCGACATCCTCATCGACCTGATAGCGGCCGACCGGCGAGGGCTGGGTCTCATGGCCCCGCGCCTCCGTGCGATCGACGGCGAACTCGGCATGGGCGAGGCTGTCGTCGACGACGACGGTCACGTCCAGGCCCTGCGCGGTGTGCAGGCGCTCCAGGTGCGCCCGTTTCTCGTTCAACAGATAAAGCGCCACGCCCGTCGGCGCCCGCAAGGTGACCGCGCCGCCGCCGTTGCGCACCGCCTCCAACTCGACCGCCCGCAGGGCCGCCAGCGCGCTCGATTCGGTGGACCGGACCCTGCCCGTGCCCATGCAGTGCTCGCAGACGTGCGTGGTGCCCTCGAGCACGCCGGTCCGCCGGCGCTGGCGGCTTATCTCCATCAGGCCAAAGCCGGAGATCTTGCCCATCTGCACGCGGGCGCGATCGTCGGCCAGCGCTTCCTTGAGCCGCTTCTCGACCGCACGGTTGTTCTTGGCCTCATCCATGTCGATGAAGTCGATCACGATGAGCCCGGCGAGGTCGCGCAGCCGCAGCTGTCGTGCGGCCTCCTCGGCCGCTTCGAGGTTGGTCTTCAGCGCCGTGGCTTCGATGTTGCGTTCGCGCGTCGAGCGCCCGGAGTTCACGTCGACGGCCACCAGAGCCTCGGTCTGGTTTATTACCAGGTAGCCGCCCGACTTGAGCGGTACGACCGGCGAATAGATCTGCGCCAGCTGCTCCTCGACCTTCGCCTGCGCGAACAGCGGCAAGGGCTCGTCGTATCGCTGGATCTTCTTCGCCTGGCTCGGCATCAGCATGCGCATGAAGTCGCGCGCTTCGCGGAAGCTCGCATCGCCCTCGACGACGACGCTGTCGATGTCCTTGTCGAACATGTCGCGGATGGCGCGTTTGACCAGGTCCTCCTCCTCGTAGATCAGCGCCGGCGCGATCGAATGGAGGGTCAGGTCGCGGATGTTCTCCCACTGCCGCATCAGGTACTCGTAGTCGCGCTTGATCTCGGCCTTGGTGCGTTTCGCGCCGGCGGTCCGAACGATCAGGCCCATGCCCTCGGGCACGCCCAGCTCCGCGACCAGGGTCTTCAGCCGCTTGCGGTCGCTCGCGGCGGTGATCTTGCGGCTGACCCCTCCGCCGCGGGCGGTGTTGGGCATCAGGACGCCGTAGCGGCCGGCGAGCGAGAGATAGGTGGTCAGCGCCGCGCCCTTGGTGCCCCGCTCTTCCTTCACGACCTGCACCAGCATGATCTGCCGGCGCTTGATGACTTCCTGGATCTTGTAGCGGCGGGCGATGCGGCGGCGGCGACGGGCCGCTTCCTCGCTGATCACGTCGTCGTCGGCGTCGTCCTCTTCGGCGTCGTCGTCACCCCCGCGCGCGACGGCCGCGTCGCCGTCGGCCTCCTCCGCCTCCTCGCGCAGCAGCGCTTCGCGATCGGCCAGCGGGATCTGGTAGTAGTCGGGGTGGATTTCGTTGAAGGCCAGGAACCCGTGCCGGTTGCCGCCATAGTCGATGAAGGCGGCCTGCAGGCTGGGCTCTACCCGCGTGACCTTGGCGAGGTAGATGTTTCCGCGGAGCTGTTTCCTGGCCTGCGCTTCGAAATCGAAATCGTCAATCCGCGCTCCGTCCACGACGACCACACGCGTCTCTTCGGCGTGTGCGGCGTCGATCAGCATTCTCTTCGGCATTAATGATGTCTCCGGGGCGCGCGCCGGCGTTGGCCGGGGGCCCGATGTGCAACAGGGAGCGCGCTGCGTAACCGGGGATGACCGGCCGCCTGGAGGGGTGAGCGACGCTGCCCATGGGATTCTCTGTCCAAATCGCGCCCGGGGATGGGCGCGGACGTACATATATGTGGCGTCCTCGCTGTCGCTGCGTTCGGCGCATCGCTCTTGAGGGAGGACGGGCCAGGGCAGGCGACGGCGAGAGAGCCTGGGGGTCAATCGCGGCATTTCGGCGCGCGTGACCGGCGCAGGCGACTCTGCAACAATCGCGTGAGAAAAGAAAGGCTAGGTTCGTTAAGGCGGTTAACGGAATTGCTACAGGACAGACCTAGCCTTTCGAACTAAACAAAGACCCAGTCTTCGTGGGGGCTTTTTCAGATGCCCGCGCGGCTTGTCGGCGCGATTGGATCAGCTTGGGGGCGGCTGGCTGCGGCGTTTGGCGCGGTGCTTTGCCTTGCGACCGCCGCTTCGCAGAACACCACCGTGGGCCAGGACGTGCGGAGCGTCCGTCTGGGCGGCGATTCGGCGATGACCCGTGTCGTGGTCGAGCTCAACCAGTCCGCGAAGGGTCGCCTCATCGTCGCTGACGGATCGCCGCGCACGCCGGTGATCCTGGCGCTGCCAGGCGTGGCGCTCGACACCGATCTCCACGGCGCCGGCCTCGGACTGGTCACGCACTGGAGCGTCGACAGCGCCGCCGGCGCGGCGCGGGTGCGCCTCGCGCTCGCCCGTCCTGCGTCCGTGCGCCGCCGCTTCCTGCTGCCGCCGGGCGATGGCGCGCCGACGTATCGCTATGTCATCGACCTCGAGCCGATCGGGGCCGCCGGCGCCCGGCCGGCTGCGTACGCGCCCAGAGGCGCTGCGCACAACCCCCTCGCCACGACGCGCGCTCTCCTCTCCCACGCCCGCAAGGTCGTGGTCATCGATCCGGGCCACGGGGGCCGCGACCCGGGGGCGCACGGCGCGGTCAGCCGCGAGAAGGACGTGAACCTGACAGCCGCGCGGGCCCTTCGGGCCAAGCTCGAGGCCACCGGCCGGTACCGCGTCGTCCTGACGCGCAGTTCGGACGTCTACGTGCCGTTGCCCACCAGGGTCGAGATCGCGCGCCGCGCGAACGCCGACCTGTTCATATCGCTGCATTCGGATTCCGGTCCGACCAACGGGATCCGCGGCGCGACGGTCTACACGCTTTCCGACAAGGGTTCCGAGCGCGTCGTGCACGGCGTCACCGATCGCACGAACTGGCTGATGAGCGCCGAGCTGCGCGGCCAGAGCCCGGCGGTGAACCAGATTTTGCGCGACCTCACCCAGCGAGCGACGCGGAATTGTTCGGACGCGTTCGCGGAGTCGCTGCTTGGCCACATCGCCGATCGCGCGCAGGCGCACTCGGGCCACCGCGACGCCGGCTTCATGGTGCTGCTGGCCCCCGACGTGCCCGCTGTCCTGCTCGAGATGGGCTACATCAACAACCCCGAGGATGAGCGGCTGCTGAACAATCCCGCCCAGCGCGACCGCTTCATGGGCGAGGTCGCGGCGGCGATCGACGACTACTTCCGCCAGGGCGTGCAGATCGCCGCTTTGCGTTGAGTGCGCGGTCCTAGCTGAACGTCTTCCGCATACGGAACATCAGCTCCTGCCCGAAGTGCGGATTGCGATCGTCTATGGCGCTGAGCGCGCCGCCGCCGACGTCGCGGAACGGATCGTAGAACCGGCGGACCTGCTCGACGCCGTGGCGAAGGAGATTGTCGCCTTCGAGCCGCAGGCTTAGGTCAGGGCGGGGCTTGTACTCGAACCATAGGTCCAGCCACGGCCCTAGCGTCTGCACATCGACCTCGTTGAAGTGGTACTCCGCCTGGCGCCAGGGCGGCGAGACGTCGAACCCCCAGGTCGAACGCAGCCGCGGCAGCCCTTGCGTGAAGTGCGCCTCCGCGTCGAGTGGGTGCAGCCCCGAGATCTCGCGGGCGCGTCCGGTGCTCGGATCGATGACGCGGGAGTAGCGCCAGGTTCCGCGCAGGATCAGCTGGCCGCCTCGCAGGCCGAGCTTGTCGGTCGGAAGCGTCAGGCTCGCCGCCAGCTCGCGCCTTTCTCCTGCGCCGATGTTGGCCGGTGCGTCGAACTCGTTGGCCGCGCCGCAGCCCTGGCAGACGGGCGCGTAGTCGATCACGTCCTCGTACCAGTAGTCGCGAAAGGTCAGGCTGGCGTCGCCACCGGTCCAGAAGCGCTGATCGTAGGTCGCCTCAACGACCCAGTCCTGCTGTGGCGTGAGCTGCGGGTTGCCGGCGTGCTCGCCTTGCCCGAGCGAGCCCTGCGCCGCGAAGTTGGCGAAATCCAGCTGCGAAACCTCGCGCTCGAAGCGAACCTCAAATTGCCGCGTCGGGCCCGGCGACCAGGTCAACACCAGCCGCGGCTTGGCGAACACGAACGTCTCCTCGCCAACCACGTCGCCGCGCGAGGTCAGCTTCGATCCTTCGACGCGCAAGCCCGCCTCGACGACGAGGTCCGGCCGTGCGCGCCACGTGAGGTCGCTGTAGGCCTCGCCGCGAAGCTCGGAGACCTGGACGTTCGCGGCCGGCACGAACACCGCGGCGCCCTGGTCGGTTTCCAGCGTGTGGCTGACCAGCCAATTGTAGTCGCCTTCGAGGCCCGAGCGGATCGTGACCCTGCCGCCTATGTCGCGGGTGACGGTTGCGCGGAGGATGCTCTCGCCCTGTCGCTTGGTCAGGCTGAACCGGGTGTCGTCGAAAGGCGTAGCCAGGTTGTCGCGCTCGTCGAAGCCGCTGAGCTGTTGCAAGGCGTAGACCTCGAGCCCGGTGCTGGCGCCATAGCGCCGCGTGTAGCGCGCGCCGATCTCGCCCGTGTCCTGGTCCTGGCTGAAAAGCTCCGTCTGTTGCGCGGCGGCCAGCGGCGAAAGGTCATGGCTGTGCGACCAGTAGGGATTGGCGACGAACGAGCCCTCGAGCCGCAGGGTTCCCCCATCGAGCGGGCCTTCCGCGGCGACGGTTGCCTTGTCGGTGATCGCCCAGCCGAAGTAGCGCTCGATGTCGGCCTGCGTGACCGCGCCGCCTGGCGCCTCGATGACGTGGAGGCCATCCCCTGTCCCGTCGTCGGGGCCGGTCGAATGCAGCAGCGAGCCTTCGAGCGAAAGGCGTCCCAGTTGCTTGGTGGCCTCGATGCGCGCGGTCGGCTCGGCGATGCCGTTCGCCAGGTAGATCCCTTGCAGGACGGCGGTCACCTCGAGCCCGGCGTTCGCCTTGCGGACGATGTTGGCGATGACCGGCTTGCCCTGCATGTCGATCCCGGGCGCGCCGCCGCGGATCACGTCGATACGAAGGACGGCGCTGGCCGGAATGCGTTGCAGGATGTCCGACAGGACGTCGTTCTTCGTGGCGGGCCGGTCGCCGTCGATCAGGACGTTGCCCGCGGCGCCCCCGAAGCCGCGCACCTGGTCGCCGGTGTCAAGCGCAAACCCCGGCAGCGCGTTGATCATGTCGAGCGCGGTGTTCGGCCGGATGTCGGCGAAAAAGCTCGCGGGATAGCTGGTGACCGTGGCGGGCGCCGCCGGGCGTGGCGCGGGCGCGGGCAGGGGGTCGCCAGGCGCGGCCATCGCGGCGGGCGCGCAGGAGAGCATCGCAGCGGCGACGAGGACGCCGCTCCCAACACGCAAGCGCAGCTCCTTTGGAATCAGGGAGTCAGCCGGACGCCCATTTCTGCTGCGAAGCGTGGCGGGAAGCCAGTGACTTCGCCGTAACAATGCCCCGTCGCCGGCGGCCGCGAAGGGCCTGGGCGCAAGCCTTTGCGAGCACGCCCGACACAGGTTAGAGCATGCGCGCGGGGGGCGGTCCCGGAGGTCTTCGCAGCTTGAAATTCGCAGGACGATGGATAGCGACGGCCGGCGTGGTCGCGCTCAGCGCCATCGCCGTCGCGGGTTTCGCCCTGGCGATCTACGCCGCATGGCTGTTCCACGACATGCCGGACGCTTCGCAGCTGGCCGACTATCGGCCGCCGACGTCCACCCGCGTCTACGCCTGGGACGGCACGCTGATCGGCGAGTTTTCGAAAGAACGGCGGATCTACGTTCCGTACGACCAGGTCCCGCCGATGCTGATCAACGCGTTCCTGGCGGCGGAGGACCGCAACTTCTTCGAGCACGGCGGCGTCGACCCGGCCGGCATGGCGCGCGCCATGGGCAAGGACGTGGTCAATCTCATGCACGGGCGCAGGCTCGAGGGCGGCTCGACCATCACCCAGCAGGTGGCCAAGAACGTGCTGCTGACCAACGAGGCCACGTTCGGGCGCAAGCTCAAGGAGGCGATCCTCGCCTCGAGACTCGAGAAAACGCTGACAAAGCAGCAGATTCTCGAGCTCTATCTGAACGAGATCTGGCTGGGGTACCGGTCGTACGGCGTCGGCGCTGCGGCCTACAACTATTTCGGACGGTCGCTGAACGACCTCGATCTCGCCCAATGCGCGTACCTGGCGGCGCTGCCGAAAGGGCCCGAGAATTACCAGCCGATACGGGACAAGGCGGCCGCGATCCGGCGCCGCAACTGGATCATCGGCCAGATGGCCGATCTGGGCTGGGTCAGCCGGACGCAGGCCGAGCAGGCGATGGCCGAGGATCTGACGGTGCAGCAGACGCCGGAGCGAGCGCGCTACCACGATGCCGACTATTTCGTCGAAGAGGTTCGCGAGCGCGCCATCCAGACCCTCGGGCCAAAGGTCAACGAGGGCGGCTACTATATGCGCACGACGCTGGACCCTCGGCTGCAAAGCATCGCCCGCGAGGCGCTGATGCATGGCCTGGAGGCCTACGACCACCGGCACGGCTGGCGCGGCGCCTGGGGCCACGCCGACGACGCGACGAACTGGCAAAATGGGCCGCAGGCGCACGCGCCGTCGGAGCGGCGGAGCTGGCGGGCGGCGAGGGTTCTCTCCGACGCCGGTCGCGTCCAGCTGGCGGACGGAACCACCGGTCAGATCATCGGGGCCGACGTGGCGTGGGCCAAAGCCGGCAAGGGCCTGAAGGAGGGCGATCTGGTCTTCGTCGAGCCGGCGTCGCCCGGCGCCTTCAACCTGCGGCAGGTGCCGGCGGTGAACGGAGCCCTGGTGGCGATCGATCCCTGGACGGGGCGGACGCTCGCCATGGTCGGCGGCTACAGCTTCTCGCTCTCGAACTTCAATCGCGCGACCCAGGCGATGCGCCAGCCAGGCTCGGCGTTCAAGCCGTTCGTCTACGTGACCGCGCTGGAGAACGGCTTTACGCCGGCCTCGACGGTCGACGCCGGGCCCATCTCGCTGAAGGGCGCGGGCGGCCAGGTCTGGTCGCCGGAGAACTATCACAAGGGCATCTACGGGCCGCAGACGCTGAGGACCGGGCTGGCGTTGTCGCTCAACACGATGACGGTCCGCCTCGCCATGCAGATCGGGATGCCGAAGATCGTCGACACCGCGGTGAAGGCGGGCGTCGTCGACAAGATGGACCCCGACCTCGCCATGGCGCTTGGCGCCGGCGAGACGACGCCGTTCCGGATCACGGCGGCCTACTCCGCCTTCATCAACGGAGGCAAGCGCATCAACCCGCACCTGATCGAGCTGGTCGAGGACCGCGATGGACGCCCGATCCTGGACGCCGACCAGCGCGCGTGCACCCGTTGCGAACAGCCCTTCGACGGCGAAGAGAGCCCGCACGTGGACCCGGGCGGAACGCAGTTCCTCGACCCGATCGCATCGTACCAGATGGTCAGCCTGATGGAGGGCGTCGTCCAGCACGGCACCGCCTCCGCCGCCAGCGTGATCGGCCGGCCGATCGGTGGCAAGACCGGCACCACCAACGACTTCCGCAGCGCCTGGTTCGTCGGCTTCTCGCCGGACATCGTGGTCGGCGTCTTCGTGGGCTTCGATGACAACCGCTCGCTCGGCAACAACGAGACCGGAGCGGTCGACGCGGTGCCGATCTTCATCGACTTCATGCAGAACGCGCTGAAAGACACCCCGGTGCACGACTTCCGGGCGCCCGAGGACGCCAAGTTCGGGATCGTCAACGGCAACCGCGAGGCGTTCAGGCCGGGGACCGAGCCGGTGCGCCCGCAGCCCGGCAACAACGCGGGCGGTCCGCCTGCCGCCGCGCTTGCGCCGAACGCGGGCGCCGAAGGGCCAAACAACGGGACGCCGGCCGCCGGCGCGCCGCCAGCGCCGAAGAAGCCGCCGCCGGCAGACCTGAACGGCCTATATTAGGCTTCGAGAGCACCGAGGAGAGGTTCATGCGAGCGGATGTCGAGGCCGCCAAGGCCGACATCGAGCAGTCGATCGAGCTGCTCAGGAGGCGCCTTTGACTGGGATCCGGCGCTAAGGCGGCTCGACGAGCTCGACGCTCGCGTCGAGGACCCGAAGCTTTGGGACAACCCGACGGCGGCGCAGGCGCTGATGCGCGAGCGCACCCGTCTGGCGGGCCAGGTCGAGGCTGTGCGTTCGATCGAGCGAGCGCTAGCGGACACGCTCGACTACGCCGAGCTTGCCGACGAGGAAGGCGACGAGGCCTCGCTCGAGGACGCGCGCAAGCAGCTTGCCGAGCTCAAGGCGCGCGCGGGCCGCGCCGAGCTCGAGGCGCTCCTGTCCGGCGAAGCGGACGCCAACGACGCCTATCTGGAAATCAACGCCGGCGCCGGCGGCACGGAATCGGCCGACTGGGCGCAGATGCTGCTTCGCATGTACATGCGCTGGGCCCAGGCGCATGGCTACAAGGTCGAGGTGATCGAAGAGACCGCCGGCGAGCAGGCAGGCATCAAGTCGGCGACGCTGCAGGTCAAAGGGCCAAGCGCCTATGGCTGGCTGAAGACGGAGGCGGGGGTGCATCGACTGGTGCGCATCTCGCCGTTCGACTCCAACGCCCGGCGGCACACGAGCTTCGCGTCCGTGTGGGTGTATCCGGTGGTCGACGACGCGATCGAGATCGAGATCAACCCGGCCGATGTACGCACCGACACCTACCGCTCGTCCGGCGCGGGCGGCCAGCATATCAACAAGACGGACTCCGCGGTCAGGCTGACCCACATCCCAACCGGGGTGGCCGTCGCCTGCCAGGCCGGGCGCTCGCAACACCAGAACCGCGAGGAAGCCTGGAAGATGCTGCGCGCCCGGCTCTACGAGCTCGAGCTCGCCAAGCGTGAGGCGCAGGCGCAGGCGATCGAGGACCAGAAGACCGACATCGGCTGGGGGCACCAGATCCGCAGCTACGTGCTGCAGCCCTACCAGCTGGTCAAAGACCTCAGGACCGACGTCGAGACGTCCGACACGCAAGGGGTGCTCGACGGCGCGCTCGACCCCTTCATGGGCGCCGCCTTGGCCCAGCGCGTGGGGGCGACGCGCGGGGCGACGGCGCCGGACTAGGGCCGGCGCTATTCCGCGGCGGTGATCTCGATCACTTCGCCGGTGATCTGCGCCACCGGGGCGGTGTTGCGCTGGAACTTCAGGCTGCGGCCCTGGAAGAAGGCCCCGGCCTCCATCGTCAGCTGTTCGTGGGTGATGTCCCCATCGATGTGGCAGCTGGCGTACAGCCTGACCTGCTTGGCGGTGATCGAGCCGATCACGCGGCCGCGGGCCTCGACGGCCTCGGCCTGAATGGCGCCTTCGATCTGGCCGGTCTCGCCGATCGAGAGGCGCGCCACCGCCACGTCTCCGCGAATGGTGCCGTCGACATGCAGCTCGGTGTCGCCACTGACGCCGCCGTCGATCGTCGTATCCTCGGCGATCAGCGAGGCCACCTTGGGCGATGCGGACTTCCGCGCGGCGTTGGGGTCGGAAAACGTATTCATCTCGCTCACGATGCTTGGGGTTGAGGTTCTGTCCGGCGCGGCGGCCGGCGCCTTATTGGGTTGCTTGCTGAACATATTGGCCAGCCTCCAGGAAACGTTCAGGGTTTTGCAGCCGACCGTCAACCCACACCTCGTAGTGCAGGTGCGGCCCGGTCGAGCGGCCGGTTGAACCGATGCCGCCCAGCTTCGTACCGATAGCGACGTGCTGGCCCACCTGCACGTAAATCGCGGCGAGATGGCCAAACCGTGTCTTTAGGCCGTGGCCGTGATCGATTTCGACCACGTTGCCGTAGCCGTTGCGCTGCCCGACGAAGGAGACCACCCCAGGCGCTGTCGCATGCACCGGGGTGTACATCGGTCCCGCAAAATCGACTCCCGGGTGGAACGCGCGCTGGCCGGTGAACGGATCGATGCGGACGCCGAACCCGCTGGTGCGGTGCGTTTGCGAGGCGAGGGTTGGGAATCCGAGCGGCAGCGACCGCGCCACGCCGCTCAACGCCCGCATGTCCGACAGGTCGGTGGCGGCGCTCTGGATGCGCTGCGCAAATGCGGGATCGACGTCGAGGATGGCGGCGAGCGCGCGTGGGTCCTTCGCTTCGATCAGCGGGCCGCCCAGGTTGTCGTCGCTCACGGGGCTAAATGACGCAGGGTCGAGCCCGGCGAGCCGGAAGGCGAGGCGCAGGCGGTCGGCCTTCGACTTGGCGTAGGTTTCCGCCTGGGCGATCAGTCGGTCCTGGTCCTGCTCGACGGCGCGCACGCCGGCGAGGGGATTGGCGTTGGCCAGGGCTGGCATGGGCGCCGGAGCAAGCGCCTGCGCCGCGCCGGGTTCGCCCCTCGCCTCGGTCAGCAAGAGAGCCAGCGCCTCATGACGGGTCTCGACCGAACGCGCCAGCTCGCCGAGCGCGCCGTTCGTGTCGCTGAGCTGCGCCATGGCGCTGTTGAGCTTCGCCTGCCGGTCGGCGGTCAGTCGCTCATAGTACGCCTGCATCCGGGCGGCGGCGCGATCCGCCGGGCTCGGGGAGACGGCGCCGATGAAGACCGTCGCGGTGCAGACCAGGAGCCACAGGCCGAGCAACGATGCCCCGCCGGCCGCGAGGGTCTGGTGGCGCGTCGTCAGCACGACGCCCTTCACGGTCCCGCCGCCGGAGCGGACATAGACATGACGCTCGGGAAAGGTGCGCTCCAGAAAGCCTCGCAACCGTGTCAGTTGGTCGACGACCATCCGCGCGGACCCCACCTCGAGCGTCCTTCGCGTTATGACCCATCCGGTACGGCATAGGCAACCGGCCGAGCCCATGCGCACAGCGCGGCGTTTCGTCCGGCTGCGTTGCGGCAAGCGGCTTCAGGCCCGGCCTCTTCCGGCGCAGAAGGTGCGATGCTCAGAGGGCGCGAACCGCATCCAGCACGGCCTTCGCGTGCCCGGGCACCTTCACCTTGCGCCAGATCTTTGCGATGCGGCCGCCCCCGTCGATGAGCAGCGTCGTGCGCTCCGTGCCCATGTACTTGCGCCCGTACATGCTCTTTTCGACCCAGACGCCGTAGCGCTCCATCACCTGCCCGTCGGCGTCGGAGCCGAGCGCGAAGTTGAGCTCGTACTTGGCCTTGAACTTGTCGTGGCTCTTCACGGAGTCCTTGGACACCCCGACGATCGACGCGCCCGCGGCGTCGAAATCGCTGGCCGCCTGGGCGAACGCTTTCGCTTCGGTGGTGCAGCCAGACGTATCGTCCTTGGGATAGAAGTAGAGAACGAGCTTGCGTCGCTTGAAATCGCCGAGGCGCACGCGCTTGCCGCCATCCGCCTCCAGGTCGAAGTCGGGCGCAGCGTCGCCCACCGCCAGTTCTTTGGCCATCGTTCACGCCTCCTCAAGAAAGAAACGAATGCGGGTCTTGCCCTTGCGCAGTTCGGCTTCGCGTCCGTCGATGCGCGCGGGCGCGTCGGCGTCGGCGACCTTTACGCCGTCGATGCGGAAGCCGCCGCCGGCGATCTGCCGCCGTGCGTCCGAGTTGGACGTCGCAAAGCCGACCGCAACCATCAGCTGCGTGTTCGACATGCCGCGGAAGGTCGTCTCCGGCAGGCCGACCGAGGGCAGGCCGGCGAGAGCGTCGGCCGTGCGGCCCTCCTCGAACGCCGCCTTTGCGGTGAGCGCCGCGGACTCCGCCTCCTCGGGCCCGTGCAGCAGGCCGGTGGCCTCGTTTGCCAGGATCTTCTTGGCTTCGTTGATCTCGGCCCCGCCGAGACGCTCCAGCCGTTCGATCTCGTCCAGCGGCAAATCGGTGAATAGGCGCAGGAATCGGCCCACGTCCGCGTCGTCGGTGTTGCGCCAGAACTGCCAGTAGTCGTAGGCGCCCAACAGCTCCGGATTCAGCCACACGGCGCCCTCTACCGTCTTGCCCATCTTGACGCCGGACGCTGTGGTCACCAGCGGCGCTGTCACGCCGAAGGCCTCCGCACCGTCCAGCCGGCGGATCAGGTCGATGCCGTTGACGATGTTGCCCCACTGCTCGGAGCCGCCGAACTGCAGCCTGCAGCCCAGGCGCCGGTGCAGCTCGAGGAAGTCGACCGCCTGCATCAAGACGTAGTTGAGCTCGAGCACCGTCAGCGGCAGCTCGTTATCGATCCGTGAGCGGACGAACTCGAGGGTCAGCAGCCGGTTGAGGGTGAATTCCACCCCGAACGAACGGAGGAACTCGATGTAGCCGAGCGCCTCCAGCCAGTCGGCGTTGTTGACCATGACAGCGTCGGTCGGCCCATCGCCGAAGCGCAGGAAAGGCGCGAACGCGCGCTGGATGCCCGCGATGTTGGCCGCGATCTGCGCGTCGGAGAGCAGCGGACGTTGGCTCGACTTGTCAGAGGGATCGCCGACCTTCGTCGTTCCGCCACCCATCAGGACGATCGGCCGATGCCCCGTCTCCTGCATGCGGCGGAGCGTCATGATCTGCACGAGGCTGCCCACGTGCAGCGACGAGGCGGTGGCGTCGAAGCCGATGTAGCCGGTGATCGGGCCCTTGGCCGCCGCCGCGTCCAGGCCAGCGAGGTCGGTCGCCTGGTAGACATGGCCGCGCTCGAGCAAGGTCCGCACGAGGTCGGACTTCGGCTTGAAGGCTGGCGTTGCTGCGTCTGGCGGCATGACGGAATCCTTGATGTGGCTTTCGGCCGGAGACCGTCTCTTTGCAAGAGCCCGAAGCCGGCCTTCGCGGGCGGCTGGGCGTGCTGGACCGGCCGCTCGTCCCTAGAGGTGCGAGCGGTAGTAGCGGCGGCTGAGGCGAGCCGTTCCGGTCATGGCGGCCGCTTGGTAGCGGCGCGGGCCTATGGCAGTCAACGCCCATGCGTATCCTGGGCTTCATGACGGGGACCTCGCTCGACGCGGTCGATGCGGCGGTCATCGAGACCGACGGCGAGGCGATCGAGCGGCTGGGGCCGGTAGGCGAGAAGCCGCTCGACCCGCCGGTCCGGGCGCTGGTCGAGGCGGCGATCGCCGACGCCTTGCGCTCTTCGCCGGGGGACGCGCCCCCCGCGAGCTTCGCCGCCGCGGCGACCGCGATCGCCGAAGAGCACATCGCGGCGGGCGAGGAATTGATGCGCCGGCATCGCCTCCTGCCCGAGGACATCGACCTCATCGGGCTGCAGGGCCAGACCGTGCTGCACGCGCCGCCGACGCCGGAGCGGCCCCAAGGGCGGACCGTGCAGCTGGTCGACGCCGCCGCGGTCGCCCGCGGCCTCGGCGTTGCGGTCGCCTACGACTTCCGCTCCGACGACATCGCGGCAGGCGGGCAGGGGGCGCCGCTGGCGCCGGTCTACCACGCCGCGCTCGTTCGATATTCCAACCTGGCTCCGCCGACGGCGGTGCTGAATCTGGGTGGAGTGGCGAACCTCACGCTGGTCCGCTCCGACGGCATCCTCGAGGCGTTCGATTGTGGGCCGGCGAACGGGATGATCGACCAGCTTGTCCAGACGAGGGGAGCGGGCCGCTACGATGCCGGAGGCGCGCTCGCCGCCGCCGGCCGCTTCGATGTCGCCACCGTCGCGGCCTATTTCGAGCACCCGTACTTCCGTCGCACAGGACCTAGATCGCTCGACCGGTTCGACTTCCCGCTGGATCCGGTCGGGGCGCTCAGCCTCGAGGACGCCGCCGCGACGCTCACGGCGTTTGCGGCCGGCGCGGTCGTGCTGGGGCTGAAGGCGTTGTCGGAAACGCCGCTTCGCCTGGTGGTCACCGGCGGCGGACGGCACAACCCGACACTCATGAAGATGATCCACGACCCCTTGCCGTTTCCGATGCTGACCGCCGAAGAGGCGCATTGGCGAGGTGACTCGGTCGAGGCCGAGGCCTTCGCCTATCTCGCCGCCCGTTGCCTGCTGGGCTTGCCGATCTCCTTCCCGGGCACGACCGGCGTCGCCGCCCCGATGACAGGCGGGCGCATCACGC
This sequence comes from Caulobacteraceae bacterium, assembly GCA_035295705.1. GTDB lineage: Bacteria > Pseudomonadota > Alphaproteobacteria > Caulobacterales > Caulobacteraceae > Poindextera. The sequence continues at coordinate 4,972 of DATGIN010000003.1, read as the reverse complement.
AGCCGTAGGCGCCGACGTTCACCTTGACCGTGCGCCGGATTTTACTTAATCACTTGCTTAAGTGATGGGATCGACGCCGATGGCCGAGCCTTACAGGATCGAATGCACGCTTGTGCTGAGGCGCATCTACGACGCGCCGGTGGAGCGGGTCTGGGCGGCCTGGACGACGGCCGAAGCCCTCGGACGCTGGTACATGGCCGACGACGACCACGTCGTGCACTGGGCGGAGGCCGACGTTCGCGCCGGCGGCGGCTACCGCGTCGCGTTCGGCAAGCAGGGGGCCACGCCCTACATCGAGACGGGCGTCTACAGCGAGGTGAAGCCGATGACGCGGCTGGCCTGGGAAGCGGGCGTGTCGCTCGACGGCAAGGACATGATCGGCGAGAGCATCGTCCTGGAGTTCCGCGACCTCGGCGATGGCCGAACGGAACTGGTCCTCACCACCACCGGTGAGGAGTCGTGGCATTCCGCCCAGGGGTGGATCCCCTGCCTGAACAGCCTCGCGCGCTACCTGGCCGCCTAGTCCCTATTCGGCCGGTACGCGCTCGCGCCGCGTCGCCGCTTGCGTCGCGGGCGCAGCCCGCGGGCCGTTAGGCCGCGAGACGTCGGACAGCCGCTTGATCGCTTCCTCCGGCAGCTTGAGCGTGAAGCCAGGCTCGTAGTCCTTCAGCTGCTGAAGCGTGCGCGGGCCGATGATGACGCTGGTCACGCCGCGGCGGGTCAGGCACCAGGCGATGGCGACCGCAACCGGCGTGGTCCCGAGCTCGGCGGCGACGTCTTCGACCGCATCCACGATGTCGAAGTTGCGGTCGGTCAGGATCATGCCGGCCATCCCGACGCGGCCGCGGCGGCCAAGCCTGGAGTCCGCGGCGGGGTCTTCACCGCGGCGGTACTTGCCGCTGAGCATGCCGCCGCCGATCGGGCTGTAGATCAACGTCCCGAGGCCATGCCGCTCGGCGGTCGGGAGCACGTCCGCCTCGATGTCGCGGGCGATGAGCGAGTAGCGCGGCTGCAGGCTGGTCAACGGCACGCCGTTCTGCCGCTCCGCGGCCCACTGGCATTCGACGATCTGGCTGCCGGTGAAGTTCGAACAGCCGATGTAGCGAACCTTCCCGGCGCGTACGAAGCCGGCCAGCGTATCCATCGACTCTTCCAGCGGCGTGTCCGGATCGAAGTGGTGCATCTGGTAGAGGTCGACGTAGTCGGTTCCCAGCCGCTTCAGGCTCGCATCGAGCGCCCGTGTCAGGTGCAGCCGCGACAGGCCGACGTCGTTGGGCCCAGGCCCCTGCGCGCCCCGCGCCTTGGTCGCAATCACGACGTTTTCGCGCCGGCCCTTGACCGCCCGGCCGACGATCTCCTCGGACTGGCCGCCGGTGTAGACGTTGGCCGTGTCGATGAAGTTGTTCCCGGCGTCGAGGAACGCGTGGATGATCCGCGTCCCCTCCGCCTCGTCGGTCGGGGCGCTCTCCGAAGTCCCGAAATTCATTGCGCCCAAGCAGGCGCGGCTGACCTTGAGGCCCGAACGGCCCAGCGTCACGTAATCCATGATTTGCTCAAATCCTTCCGATCTCGCGTCCCCGACGGCGGCCATCATGGCGCCTGGGGAACGGCGACGCCAAGGCGGATCGGGTGGCTAAGCCGGCTCCTCGGCCAGACGCTTGTCGAGATAGTCGGCGACGTGGGTTTCGACGTCGCCCAGATTGGCGGTCCAGAAATGGTCGGCGCCGTCGATCACGTCGTAGTCGATGATGATGCCCTTCTGCGTGCGGAGCTTGCTTACCACGCGCTCGACCTCGGTCGGCGGCACCACCGTGTCGGCGGAGCCATGCAGGAAGAGGCCCGACGCAGGGCAGGGGGCCAAGAAGCTGAAGTCGTAGGCGTTGGTGGGCGGAGAGACCGAGATGAAGCCGTCCGTCTCGGGTCGCCGCATCAGCAGCTGCATGCCGATGTAGGCTCCGAAGCTGTAGCCTGCGACCCAGGTCTGCGACGCGGCGGGATTGGTCGCCTGCAGCCAGTCCAGCGCCGTCGCCGCGTCCGCCAGCTCGCCGACCCCGGCGTCGAACTCGCCCTGGCTGCGGCCGACCCCGCGCAGGTTGAACCGTAGAACGGAGAAACCGCGCTTCATGAACAACAGGAAGAGTTGGGCGACCACGGGATGGTTCATGTTCCCGCCCGCGCGCGGGTGCGGGTGCAGGATGAGCGCGATCGGCGCGCCCTCCTTCTTGCCGGACGCATAGCGCCCCTCGATCCGACCGGCCGCGCCGGTCAGAACCACTTCAGGCATGTCGTCTCCAAGTCAGCGCGTGGCGCCTCGAATTCTTGACTAATTTAGTCGGTCTTCCTAGATCAGCCGCGCAGCAGGCGCGGGCCGTCCGGACGGCGGCGGTTCTTAGCACGGCGATCATTCGATGCGCGCGAATTCTCAATCCTCCGGTGAAACGAGGATTTAGGCGATGAAGCTCTCAACAAAAGGGCGCTACGCCGTGATGGCGATGACCGACCTCGCCAGCCACGACGAGGAACGCCCGGTGGCGCTGGCCGAGATCGCCGAACGACAGCAGATTTCCCTTGCCTACCTCGAGCAGCTGTTCGCGCGTCTGCGGCGCAAGGGCCTTGTCGTCAGCGCGCGCGGGCCGGGCGGCGGCTATCGGCTGGCAAGGCCGGCCGACGCGATGAACATCGCCGAGGTGCTGGCGGCGGCGGGCGAGCCGCTGCGCGCCACCCGCTGCACGGGCGCCGACAGCCTCCTGGGCTGCATGCGCGGCGGCGTGCGCTGCCTGACGCACGACCTGTGGGAAGAGACCGGGCGCCGGATCGAAAGCTATTTCGCCAGCGTCTCGCTTGCCGACGTGCTGGACGGGCGCCTGCACCAGCGGGCCGCGGCTCGTTCGCCGCGGGCGGCCGCGCAGGCGAGAGAGGGGGCGCCGGCGTGAAGAGCGTCTACCTCGACTACAACGCGACCGCTCCGATCCGTCCGGAAGCGGCGGAGGCCGCTGCCTGCGGGCTCGCCATCGGCGGCAACCCCTCGTCCGTTCACGCGGCCGGCCGGCTGGCGCGCGCAGCAGTGGAGCGCGCGCGCGGCGAGGTCGCCAGGCTGGTCGGCGCCGCGCCTGAAGCGGTCATCTTCACCAGCGGCGGCACCGAAGCCAACGCGATCGCGATCGAAAGCGCCTTCGCCGCCGGGGTCCGCCAGCCAATTGTCGGGCTCGCCGAGCACGCCAGCGTGCTGCAGACCGCGCTCGCCAGCGGCCGCATGGTCGAAGGCTGGCCGGTGAAGCGCGACGGGACCGCCGACCTCGATTGGCTCGAGAGCCGCGTTCAGAGCTGGAAACCGAAGGATGGACCGCTCTTCGCGGTCCTTTCGCTCGCGAACAACGAAACCGGCGTGATCCAGCCCGTCGCCGCGGCGGCCGCCTTGATCCACGCGGCCGGAGGCGTTCTGCACGTCGACGCCGTGCAGGCGGCCGGAAAGATCCCGGTGGATGTGCGCACGCTCGGCGCCGACACCCTCGCCCTCTCCGCGCACAAGCTCGGCGGCCCGCAAGGGGTGGGCGCTCTGGTCGCCGGCCCGGACGCGGTCCTCTCGCTCCGCCAGCATGGGGGCGGCCAGGAACGCGGCCGCCGCGCAGGGACCGAGAACGTGTCCGGAATCGCCGGCTTTGGCGCCGCCGCGGCGGTGGCCGCCGCCGAGCTCGACCAGGCCGGGACCCAGGCGGCCTGGCGTGACGCGGCGCAGGCAAAGCTCGCGGGTGTCTCCGGCGTTGCGGCCTACGGCGCCGACGCGCCGCGCCTGCCCGGGGTGCTGTGCTTTTCGACCGACGGGTTCGCGTCGGACAAGCAGGTGATGGCGCTCGACCTCGAGGGCGTGATGGTTTCGGCCGGGGCCGCCTGCTCGTCGGGCAAGGTGACGCCCAGCCACGTGCTGACCGCGATGGGCTTCGGTGAGGCCGCGAACACCTCGATCCGCGTCAGCGGCGGCTGGGCGACGACGCCCGCCGACTGGGATCGGTTCCTCGAGGCCTGGTTCGCCGCGCACGCGCGTGTGCGGTTGCGCGCATTGGCGGAGGCTTAGAGAGATATGGCGGCCGTCAAGGAAACCGTCGAGCGCGTGGCCGAACTGGAAGCCTACCGGCACGGGTTCGTCACCGACATCGACCAGGAGTTCGCGCCCAGGGGCCTCTCCGAGGAGACGGTCCGCTTCATCTCGGCGCGCAAGCACGAGCCCCACTGGATGCTCGAATGGCGCCTGGGCGCGTTCGAGCGCTGGCTGGCGATGGAAGAGCCGCATTGGGCCAAGGTCAGCCATGCGCCGATCGACTACCAGGACGCCTACTATTTCGCCGCGCCAAAGCCCAAGTCCGGGCCGAAATCGCTGGACGAGGTCGACCCCGAGCTCCTGGCGACCTACGAGAAACTAGGCATCCCGCTCAAGGAGCAGGAGGTGCTGGCGGGCGTCGAAGGCGCCCCCAAGTATGCGGTCGACGCCGTGTTCGACAGCGTGTCGGTCATCACCACCTTCAAGGCCGAGCTCGCCAAGGCCGGCGTGATCTTCTGCTCGATCTCGGAGGCGATCCGCGAGCACCCGGAGCTCGTGAAAAAGTACCTCGGCTCGGTCGTGCCGCAGGGCGACAACTTCTACGCGGCGTTGAACTCGGCGGTCTTTTCCGACGGCTCCTTCGTCTACGTGCCGGAGGGCGTGCGCTGCCCCATGGAGCTGTCGACCTACTTCCGCATCAACGAGAAGCAGACCGGCCAGTTCGAGCGCACGCTCATCATCGCGGAGAAGGGCGCGTACGTGTCCTACCTCGAGGGCTGCACGGCGCCCATGCGCGACGAGAACCAGCTCCACGCCGCGGTCGTCGAACTCGTCGCGCTCGACGACGCGCGCATCAAATACAGCACCGTGCAGAACTGGTACCCGGGCGACGCGGAGGGCCGCGGCGGCATCTACAATTTCGTGACGAAGCGCGGC
>DATGIN010000002.1:0-6748 GCA_035295705.1 Caulobacteraceae bacterium | reverse complement strand
TCGGCGGTGTCGTTCGTCCTACTGACATCGTCTGGCGCGGGGTCCTGCTAGGTATTTTCATTAGGAGATTTTCAAGATGGCCCAGACTCTTAGCTTCGCGGAACGTCGTGCGGCGGCCGCCTGGACGCTCCTGCTCGCTGGCCGGGAGCCCATAGATTCCCTCCACCGCCGCGTGCGCCTGGTCGGCGATGACCTCGACGGCTTTGTCCACGCCGGGCAGGAACGCGTGGCGCTCACCGTCTCGCTGGCCGGCGAGGCGCTCCGGCGCGTCGCCCGCATCGAGGCGTTCGATCCGGACGAGCTGCGCCTCGACGTCGCGCTGCCGGTCGCTTGCGACCCTGAGGCGCACGGATGGACGGAGGCGGCGCGCATCGGCGATCCCGTCCGCGTGGAGCTGCTCGACCTCTAGCGGCCGGCCTTCGCCCGCGCGGCGGCGACTACGTCATCGGGTGGTCGCCGAAAAACCGAAGCGCCATGGCGATCGCGTCCGGCTCAGCCCGCATGGGCTGGCCCGGCAGGTGGTCGTCGCCGCCGCCGGCGATCTGATGGCCCATGCCGTCGACGAGGATCAGCGACACCGGCGCCGGACCCTTGTGGATGTGCGCCGCCCAACCGTCGTGCGGCTCGATCGTCGCCTGCGGGTCTGCGCCGTCGAAGCGCCGCCACTCGTCGATGACGTCGTCGATGCCGGCGTGCGGCGCACGGCCGATGCTGTCGGCGCCCAGGCCGCCACGCAGTGGATAGACCGTGTCGGCGGTCCCATGGAAATGCAGCACCGGCACGGGGCGCGCCGGCCGCTCGGCGCCGGCGAGGCGCCCGCCGCTCATCGGCGCGATGGCCGCCACCTGATCGGCCAGCTCGAGCGCGAGCCGATAGGCCATCTGCGCGCCGTTCGAGAAGCCGGTGACGAACACTCGCTTTCGGTCGACCGGATAGCGTTGGCTGGCCGCCTCGATCAGCCGGCGGGTGAACGCGACGTCGTCGACGTCGTTGCTGGCCCGCCCGTACTCGGGGCCGGAGTTCCAGATCCGGTGGTCGCCGGGGAGGCGCAGCGCGATCGGCGTGCCTTGCGGGCAGACCACGATCGCGCCGGCCGCCGGGCCCTTGGCGAACAGCGCGGAGTTGGCGATGTACCCCTGCGCGTTGCCCGCTCCGCCGTGGAAGCCCAGCACCAGCGGACAAGGTCCGCGCAGAGCCGCGGGCGCACGCACGAACGCGGTCCGCCGCTCACCGCGGACCTCGACCTCGAGAGTAGGCGCCGCCTGGGCGGCGGCGTGGATCGGACTGGCGGCCGCCGCGGGCGCCGCCAGCATCAACGTCCGCCGCAGCATCGCCAAAGCGTCTCAGGCCGGCGCGCGCGCCCGCTCGATCACGGCCAGGATGTCGCCGACGATCGCCTCGTGCAGCGGCTCGGGCAGCTCGTGGCCCATGCCGGGATAGGTCTTCAAGACCGCGCCGTTGATGTTCGCCGCGGTGTCGCGGCCGCCTTCGACCCGCACCAGCGGATCGGCCTCGCCGTGGATCACCACCGTCGGCGCCGTGATTGTCCTCAGTTTCGGCCGCCGGTCGGGCGAGGCCATGATACCGGCGTACTGCCGCTGGAAGCCGACCGGGTAGTAGGCGCGCTTGAAGTTGGCGAGGGCGTTGGCGCGCACCTTCTCCTCGTCGATGGGATAGACCGGCCCCATCACCTTCGCGCCCTCAACCGCGCTCTTCAGGAACCCTTCAAGGTCGACGTTGGGATCGGGCGCCGGCGTGTTCAGTCGCGCCATCGCCGCTTCGGTGGCGCGCGGCAGCTCTGGATTGCCGGTCGTGGACATGATCGAGGTCAGCGACAGCGTCTTTTCGGGATAGTCGGCCGCGACCAGCTGGGCGATCATCCCGCCCATCGACGCGCCGACGATGTGGGCGCGCTCGATCCCCAGCGCATCGAGCAGGCCGGCCGCGTCGGCCGCCATGTCGTCCAGGGTATAGGCGACCTCCGGCCAGCGGCGCTCGCTCAGCGCCTTCAGCACGGCGGCCATGTCCGGCGGGCCGGCCGCCTCCAGCTTCTCGCTCAGGCCCACGTCGCGGTTGTCGTAGCGGATGACCCGAAAGCCGGCGTCGGCGAGGCGGCCATAGAACCCCTCCTGCCAGTAGGTCATCTGGCCGCCGAGGCCCATGATCAGGAGGATCGGCTCGCCGTCCTCCGGACCCTCGACCTCGTAGTAAAGTTCAAGTCCGTTCGCGCGCACGTGCGGCATCGCTCGCCTCCTCTTTGGGCCGTCGCCCGAAGCTTAGGCCGCGCGTGGCGGCGAGCGCCAGCCTCAGTTCCGGGCCGGGATGAGGACCGGCAGTTCGGCGTAGCCGTGAATGAAGCTCGAGGCGATGCGGATGGGCTCCCCGGCCAGCTCGATGGTCGGGAAGCGGCGCATGATCTCTTCCCAGATCACCTTCAGCTGCAGCTCGGCCAGCCGGTTGCCCACGCAGCGGTGGATCCCGAAGCCGAACGAAACGTGCTGCCGCGGGCGCTCGCGGTCGATCACGTAGGCGTTGGGGTTTTCGATCACCGTCTCGTCGCGGTTGCCCGAGATGTACCACATGGCCACCTTCTCGCCCGCGCGGATGGTCTGGCCGTGCATCTCGACGTCGCGGGTGGCGGTGCGGCGCATGTAGGAGAGCGGGGTCTGCCAGCGGATGGTCTCGGAGACCATCGAGGGCAGGAGGCCAGGGTCCGCCTTCAGCTTGGCGTACTGCTCGGGGAACGTGTTCAGCGCCACGATCGAGCCGGAGATGGTGTTGCGGGTCGTGTCGTTGCCGCCGACGATCAAGAGGATGAGGTTCCCGAGGAACTCCATCTGGTCCATGTGCCGGGTCGCGTCCGAGTGGGCCATCATCGAGATGAGGTCGCCCTTCGGCTGGGCGTTGACGCGCTCGTTCCACAGGTTGGTGAAATAGCCGACGCACTCGAAGAGCTCGGCGCGGCGCTCGTCCTCGGTCCCAAATCCCGGCGCGCCCTCCGGCGCGGTGATCACGTCGCTCCAGCGCGTGAGCTTGCGGCGCTCCTCGAACGGGAAGTCGAAGAGCGTGGCCAGCGTCATGGTCGTCAGCTCGATCGAGACCTTGTCGACCCAGTCGAACACCTCGCCCACCGGCAGTTCGTCCAGGATCTTGCCGGCGCGCTCACGGATCAGCGGCTCCATGTTGGCGAGGTTGGAGGGCGACAGCGCCGGGCTGACGGTCTTGCGCTGCTCGTCGTGCTTGGGCGGATCCATGGCGATGAACATCGGCGTGTTGAAGTCGTCCGCCTGATCCTCGAGCACGATCGAGCCGCGCGAGGAGAAGTCCTGGTGGTTGGAGTCCACCGCGACGATGTCGTGGTAGCGGGTGATCGACCAGAACGTGCCGAGCTCGGGGTGCTCGTAGCGATGCACCGGCGCTTCGCTCCTCAGGCGCTCGAAGTAGGGTCCCCAGGTGTCGGCGCGGTAGAGCTCGTCCTCGGCGACGTTGATCTCCGCAAGGGGGATCGAGAACGCCCGCGCGCGGGCCTCCGCCTTCAGGTCGATGGCGCCGTCGCTCATGGTCCCGTCTCCTCGCAGTCGGCAGCGGTGGGGCTTCCGCCGCAACCTCTAGCGCGCGTCGCGCGCGCCCTCCAGCCCGGCGCCCAAGGTCAGGGACAACCCTAAAGCGCCGTTAACCATGGCTTTACCCTTTGGGCGCGCGTTGCCCCAATCCGTCCCTTGTTCCGCCAAGAACGTCTGCCACTAAGGCAACCGGCGCCGTCGCGTCTGGCGCGCCTGAGTTCGTTTTTGGGGGCTTAAGAGGATGGGCGGGCGACGCATTCAAGCCTACACGGCGATCGGGCGGTTGGACGGAGCCTGCCCATACTGCGAGAAGGACCTGCCGGCCTGGCCGAGCTGTTCCGGTCCCTGCCCCTTCTGTTGCCATGAAATCTATGTGCGCAGCCGCCCGCTCGACCGCGAGCGGGTGCTGGTTGCGGCGCGCGACCTGCCGCGGCTCGAGTTCGAGTGGGAGCTCTTCCGCGAGCGGGGCGGCGACCAGCCGCTGAGGCCGCTGCTGAACGAGCGGGCGCTGGACGCCGAGCGCCGCGCCTTCCGCGTCCGCTACGGCAAGGAGCCCAGCGAAGACGAGGCCGCGGCGGCGCTGATCTCCAAGACGGCGCTCTCGTGCATGCGCATGCTCGAGCTCGGCAGCTTTCGCGACCTCGGCGTCGCCAAGGCCTCGCTCGCCGACCAGCAAGGCAAGCGGCGCGAGGCGCTGGCCGGCTACCTGGGGGCCTGCTTCCTCGACCTCAACGGCGCGCACGATCCGCCGCGCAACGCACCCGGGCGCATCGTGGCGCAGGCGACTGGCTTCGACGCCGCCAAGGCCTTTCTGGCGCACGCCGTCGTCCGGCGCGTGGTCCAGCTGCTGGCCGTCCTCGACGTCGACGAGGACACCCTGCGCGAGACCTTCATCGGATTCTGCGAGCGCTACTATCAGCCGTTCCGCGCCCCGCGCCGGCCGGCCGAGATCTGGCCCAGGCTCGCTGAGGTGCTGTTCGGCCAGACCGAGGCCATGGCCGTCGCCCACGCCGCCTAGGGCCAGCGGACCAGGGGCGGCATCGAAGAGAGCATCGTCTCGATGTTCGCGCCCTGGCGGAAGCCGAACATCGTTCCGCGGTCGTAGAGCAGGTTGAACTCCACGTAGCGGCCGCGGCGCACCAGCTGCTCCTCCCGATCGGCTTCGCTCCACGGCTCGTCCATGCGGTGGCGGGCGATCCGCGGGTAGACGTCGAGGAACGCCTCCCCGACGGCGCGCGTGAAGGCGAAGTCGCGCTCGAAGTCCCCGCTGTTCAGCTGGTCGTAGAAGATGCCGCCGATCCCGCGCGGCTCCTTGCGGTGCGGCAGGTAGAAGTACTCGTCGCACCAGGCCTTGAACTTCCCGTACGCCTCTGGATCGTAACTGTCGCAGGCGGCGCGCATCGCGGCGTGGAAGGCCTGCGCGTCCGGCGCGTCCTGGCTGCGCTGCTCGTCGATGGTGGGGGTCAGATCCGCGCCGCCGCCGAACCAGCCCACGCCGGTCGAGAGGAAGCGGGTGTTCATGTGCACGGCCGGCACCCGCGGGCTCACCGGATGCACGATCAGGCTGATGGAGGCCGAGACGTAGCTTGGATCGACGTCCGCCCCGGGCATGGTCTTAGCCATCTCGGGCGTGAAGCGCCCGTTCGCCGCCGAGGTGTGCACGCCGGCCTTCTCGAAAAACCGGCCCGCGAAGAACCCGCCCGTCCCGCCGCCGCCACCGCCCTCGCGGGTCCAGGGACGCAGGTCGAACTGGCCGGACTCGCCCGGATAGAGCTCCGCCGGCGCCTCCTCTTCGATCCGCTCGAGCTCCGCGCAGATCCGATCGCGCAGCGACTCGAACCACGCCTTCGCCCGCGCGCGTCGCGCCTCGGCCTCGGTGGTGACGTTGCTCATGCGCGCCTGCCTAGACCGTCGGGGCGGCGGCCGGGAAGCCCGAAGTCTGCCTGAGCGCCAAGCCGAGCGCGATTGCGGCCGCAGCCACCACGTTCAAGGAGCGGGCGCCGGCGGCCATGGGGATGACGAGGCGCGCGTCCGCCGCGGCGTGGACGTCGTCGGGGACGCCGGCGCTCTCGCGCCCGAACAACAGCACATCGGTGTCCGCAAAGGCGAAGTCCGCGAAGGACGTGGTCGCGCGGGTGGTGAACAGCAAAAGCCGCCCGCTCGGCCGCGCCGCGTCCGCTCGAAACGCCGGCCACGATTCGTGCTGGCGCACCTCGGCCAGCGGCCGGTAGTCCAGTGCGGCTCGCTTCAGCCCCCGGTCCGACAGCGGAAAGCCGCAAGGGCCGATGATTTCGAGGCCGACGCCAAGGCAAGCGCACAGTCTGATGGCGCCGCCAAGGTTTTGCGGAATGTCCGGTTGAAAAAGAGCGAGGCGCATTCTAAGCGATCCGCGACAAGAGGTTGGCGAGCGGGGCGACTCGCCGGCGGGGGGACTTCGAGCGCGCGTTCCAAAGGAGACCGCGCGACGCCGATCCGAGCCGCCGCGCCGCTGGGTCTCGAAGAGCAGCGGTTGCCCCGGGCGACCGGCGAAGAACGAAGAGGTGAGTATAGGTGGCCGACACGGCAACTGCAGCCAGCCACGGCGACGACGATCCGACCCGGCGGGACTTCATCAACATCGCCGCGGTCGCGGCGGCGGCCGGCGGCGTCGCGGCGGTGGCCTGGCCGCTGATCGATCAGATGAACCCGTCCGGCGACACGCTGGCGCTGTCCTCGATCGAGTTCGACTTGAGCAAGGTGCAGCTCGGCCAGCAGGTCGAGGTGAAGTGGCGCTCCAAGCCGGTGTTCGTGCGCAATCGCACTCCGCAGGAGATCGCCGCGGCGGTCGCCGACGATCACGCCCCGCTGCGCGATCCGGCCACCGACGCCTCGCGCCACAAGCCCGGCAAGGCGGAGTGGCTGGTGCTGATCGGCGTCTGCACCCACCTCGGCTGCATCCCCAACTTCGGCCAGGGCCCGTACAAGGGCTGGCTCTGCCCCTGCCATGGCTCGGTCTACGATACCTCCGGCCGCATCCGCGCCGGGCCCGCGCCGCTCAATCTCGCCGTGCCGGACTACAGCTTCGAGAGCGCCACCAAGATCAAGATCGGCTGAGATGAGCGAACACTCGACCTACGAGCCGAAAACGGCGATCGAGCGCTGGCTCGACGCGCGCCTGCCCATCCTGCGGTTCTCCAAAGTCCACA
>DATGIN010000001.1:0-5853 GCA_035295705.1 Caulobacteraceae bacterium | reverse complement strand
CCCCCACTCCGACTCCGACGCCCACTCCGACTCCGACGCCGACTCCGACTCCGACTCCGACGCCGACTCCGACTCCGACGCCGACGCCCACCCCGCCGCCCCCGCCGCCGACTGCGGCGGATGTGCAGTATCAGGACCAGTGGAGTCTGGGAGCGATCAACGCGAACGCGGCCTACGCGACCTCGACGGCGCTGCCCATCGGCGCTTCCGGCCAGGGTATTGTGGTCGGCGTTATTGACACTGGCGTGCAGCTCAACAACCCAGAGCTCACGACCCCGAACAACGACATCTCGCCGCAGTCCACCGATGTCGTGAACGGGCCCGGCGGGCAGCCGCGCAATCAGCCGAACGGCGTCAACCTGCACGCCACCTGGGTTGCCGACACCATCGCCGGCGAGTTCACCGGCTTCAGCGCCCTGGGTGTCGCCTATCAGGCGACCATCCTTTCGGTGCGCGCCGACGACTTTGGGAGCTGCACAGGCGCGACCACCGGCTGCACCTTCGACGACGAGAACCTGGCCGCCGGGATCAGCTACATCGCACCGGCGATGTCGACGCCGAAGGCGCGCATCATCAACCTCTCCCTCGGCGGCCCCGGCGGCCCGGACGATTCCACCTTCGAGACCGCGCTCTCCAACGCGGTCGCCGACGGGGTCATCTTCACCATCGCCGCCGGCAACGACGGCCCGAACGGCGGCGTCGAGTATCCGGCCGCCTACGCGGTCGACCCACGCTACATGGGCTCGGTGCTGGCGGTGGGGTCGGTCAGCTGCAACCTGCCGACCGCCCAGCAGACCGCGGCCAACTGCAGCAATCTGGCCAACGTCTCCATCTCCTCGTTCTCGGCCCAGGCCGACGCAGGCGGCCTCGACGCCCGCGCGGGCTTCGTGGTCGCCCCCGGCGACGGCATCGTCGTCAACTGCAGTCCCTCGACCGGTGAGTGCACCGCTGTCTCCGGCACCTCGTTCTCGGCGCCCACGGCGGCCGGGGCGCTGGCGCTCATCATGCAGGCGTTCCCGACGCTGACCGGCAAGCAGGCGATCTCGCTCTTGGAGAACACTGCCAACCACTCGGGGAACTTCTCCAACAGCATGATCTACGGCTTCGGCCTCATCGACCTGAAGGCGGCGTTCCAGGAGCAGGGCACGATGGCCGTGCCGCAGGCAAACGGCGCGGTCGTGAGCCCCGGCGTCACGGCCGGCTCGTCGATCGCGACGCCGTTCGGCGACGCGGTCAGCCGCACCCGCGCGCTGATGACCGTCGGTTACGACAGCTACCAGCGGCCGTTCGCGGTCAACCTCGCGGCCGGCTTCCGTCCGGGCCCGCGCCACAGCCTGCAGGGTGAGATCGCCCGCCCGCAGGACGTCGCGCAGGTGATCCTGGGCGGCGACGGGCCCGCGCGCGTCAGCCTCACCACCGACGCCCAGCCGGACGACGAGGTCGACCGCATGGCGCTGCGCGGGCGCGCCGACATCCGCACCGCGGACGACCGCCGCGCCGACGTGAACCTCGAGGTCGATTTCGGCCGCTTCAGCTTCCAGGGCTGGACCGGCCAGAGCGGCATGGCCCCCGCGCCCGGCCTCGGCGCCGGCTCGAACGCGTACGCCCTCATCGCCCAGCCCGACCACGCCGTGCGCGCCTCATGGCGCATCGGCCAGTCCTGGTCGCTCTCGGCCGAGGCGGGCGGCGCCAGCCCCTACGCGCTCTACGGCTTCAACAACCTTGCGCCCTCCAGTTACGCGCTGGCCGAGGCCAGGCTGGCCAAGGGGCCGCTCGCCCTCACCGTCTCCGCCGGCCAGCTGGTCGAGCCGGAGGGGCCGCTCGGCTCCTTCCTGCCGCGCGGATCGACCTACGCGCTGCCGGCCGAGACCGGCTTCACCACCGCCCGCCTCGACTGGCGCGCGTCCCCCACCTTGCAGCTCTCCGCCGAGGCGGGCGCCGGCCGCACGCGCGCGAACGGCGTCTTCATGGGTCTCTCGACGACGGCGCTCTCCAGCCAATGGCGGCTGACGGCGCAGACGATCTGCCCCGAGCAGAAACCGGGCTGCGTGCGCTTCGACGCCGAGGTCGGCCAGCCGACCCGCATCGAGGGCGGCAGCTTCAGCGCGCTCCTGGCCGCGATCCCGACCGTGGATTCGCAGATCGTCGAGTTTACCCCGCGCCGCTTCAGCGCGACGCCCACCGGGCGCGAGCTCGACCTCGGGCTGGGCCTCGCCCGCGACTTCGGCCACTGGGGCGAGCTCACGCTGCGCGGCGTCGGCATCCTCGACGAGAACAACCAGTCCGACCTGCCTCCCAACCTCGGCCTCCTCGCCAGCTGGAACGGACGGTTCTGAGGGTAGCGTCGGCTTCTACCGAGTCGCCGCGCAGACAGCGCACCGAGCTGATCAATCAGCCTCGACCTACTCCTTCGCTGATCCGACGCGCGTGTTTTGTTGGCCGCCAAGTCCTCCCGTCCGGCGCGTTTACCAGGGCCGGACCATCCTTGCGCTGGCGGCGGCGTTCCCTATATCGCGCGATAGCCAATTGAACATCGCGGCCTGCGACCCTTTGCGGCCAGCAGGATCCTCGCGACGCGCGCTCAAACGTCCAGACGGCTTCCGGCCGATGGATACCACTTTGGCGCGACATTCGTCGCAGAAAGATTAGTTAATTCAATGGCTTACCCAGAGAGCGTTGTGATCGTCAGGCGTCAATGGGATGACTCGCGGGTCGCCCGATATCGCATGAAAGACGTCAGCGGGCTGCATTGGTCGGACGTGAGCGGCGGCGTCCAAGCACCGGCGCCGCGGCCGTTCTTGCACGGCTATGTCATGTGCGACGCGATGGTGCAGGGCTCGATCGCCCATTCCTGCGCCCACGGCCCAGGACCGCATTCGATCAAGGTCTGCATCACGCGGAAGTACAACGAGAAAATCTTCGACGAGCTGCTCAAGCTGGCGCCACCGCGTCCGCCTCGGCCTGCTGCGAAGACCAAGCTCCAGCGTATCGGCTAATTCGCGTAGGTCCGCATCGGCGTCGGTGGCAGCTAGCTTAGGGACGAGGCCGTCCCAGGGGAGAGGGCTGACGTCGTCTGTAGGTAAACGACCACCGGATCCCTGACGAGCACCGCGTGCTCGTCGGGGACGCCACTTCACCCGCGGTCTTCAGCGCTCATCGAGGGGCATGTGACGAGCGGCGGCGGCCATGGCGAGTTCGTCATGGCGGCCGGAAAGATGAGCGGCGAGTTCACAGCCTTCCTCGCCAAGACCTGCACGCAGATCGCGACAGCGCTGGTCGACGGGGCATCGGTTACCTCTGCAGGACTGGCGGCACATGGAGCATGTGCTGGCGGCGGCGCAGATGGCGGGCATGGCCCTGGTCAGTCTTTGCGTCTGGGACAAGCGAGCCGGCGGCATGGGAGCTTCTACCGCTCCCGGCAAGAGTTGGTGTTCGTGCTGAATAAGGGCTCGGTCTCGCACGTCAATGCGGTGGAGCTGGGCAAGAACGGGCGCAACCGCTGCAACGTCTGGGCCTACGAGGGCCTGACCGGCTTCGGCGCGGACAAGGCGCGGGAGCGGGAGATGCATCCGACGGAGAAGCCTCTGGCGCTGCTCAAGGACGCTATCCTGGACGCCTCCCGGCAGGGGGCTCGTGCTCGACCTCTTCGGAGGCTCGGGAACCGCCCTCATCGCTGCTGAGCGGGCCGGCCGGCGGGCGCGGATCATGGAGCTCGATCCCAAGTACGCAGACGTGATCGTGCGGCGGTTCGAGGCCGTGACCGGGAAGGCCGCGGTCGAGGCGGCCAGTGGTGAGAGCTTTCGAAGCCTGAGCTTCAGCCGCCCCCAGGAAGCCCGGTCAGGGCCGCCTGTCAGAGCGCGCACGCTTGCTCAGCCGAGCTGATCGATCTGTGGGTCGAACGCCAGCTTGATCCGGTCGATCGCGGCAGGACCGACGCGCGGCCAGCCGAGGTATTGGAGCGCGACCGCGCGGGCGACGCCGTTGGGCCGCTTCAATACGGCCTCGGTCATGTCGGTCGCGTCCAGTTCCTGCGCTGGTGAACCACGGCTCCGTGATCGTGATCAGCCTGCGTTCTTCACTCAGCCGGCTGCGATCGTCGTGGAACAAAGCTCATCGTGCAGCGCAGCCCCGCTTCGCGCCAGTCGAGTCGTACTTCTCCGTCCGGCAAGGCGGTCAGACTACTCTTGAGGAGGGTCATACCAAAACCGAGCCGCAACGGTTCTCGAGCGCTTGGCCCGCCCTTCTCGGTCCACGTGATCGCCAGACGTCCAGCGCGACCTCGCCGCGCTACACTCACGCTTCCGTCTGCCGCGGAGAGAGCGCCATATTTCGCCGAATTGGTCGCGAGTTCATGGATCGCCAGCGCTACCGCCTGGGCCTCATCTGGCGCGAGGTGGACGTCGAGGCCATCGAGTTTGCTTCGGCGTGGGTCCCCCGTCACATACGGCTCCAACTCCTCTGAGACGAGGCGTTCCAGCGACTCGCCAGTCCAGCCAGACCGCGCCGAGCGGCGGTTCACTCGTGCAAGCGCCTGAATTCGGCCTGTGATCGTCTGTCGCAGACCCTCTACGTCCGAGGCGCGACTGAGCCCGACGATCCCCTGCACGACGGCCAGCAGGTTGTTCGCGCGGTGGTCGACCTCGCGGGCCAGCAAACTGGCCCGATCCTCAGCCTCTTTGCGAGCGGTGATGTCCATGACCACGCCGATGAGCCGAACCGGGGCGCCGGCGTCGTCGAGGAGGGTCTCCACACGCAACCAAAGCCACCTGATCGATCCGTCGGGCCAGAGTCGGCGATACTCGATCTCGAAGTGCCGTTCCCCGCGCGCAACGGACTCTTGCCACAGCTCTCGCATCCGGTCGGCTTCGCCCGGATAGTTTCCAGCGCGGATTTCGTCAGCCGACGGGTGATGATCCGGTGGGTATCCAAGTACCCGATTGAGTTCGGCTGACCTGCTCAGATCTCCGGACGCGATGTCGAGTTCCCATATCGCCATCTGCCCGGCGCTCAGCGCCAGCGCCAGGCGGACTCGGTCCCTCTCGCCGGCCACTTCGGATTGGGCTCTCTTGCTTATCTCTTGAGCCCCTTGCGTAGCGCAACGATCGTCAATGTCAGCCCCAGACCTGCGCTTGAGCGGCCCACAAAGAAGTTCGGGAGCCGGCTCCCAGCGGACGACCGAGGCTCGATCCGGGTGCCGGCTCCCGTCGGACGCAACTCGGACAGTAGGTTCAGTGGCGAGGTCGGGGAAGATCGGCGGGACACGGTTTCGCTAAAGATCCTCGGCCGATTCCTGCCAACCGTATTGCGCGCGAAAGGGCTTGGACGTGCCGTTTCTGCGCGGTCAGCGTCTACGGGCCGCCGGAAAACTGGCCGTTGGTGATCCGCGGGTCGATCCACATTTGTGACCAAGCCGGCGGGTGCGTCGCATCGCCTAGGTAGATTGCATAGCGGCTGAAGGGGTTGTGCTCTTTGTTCATGTAACAGAACGTCACGGTCTTCATGTCGGCGCTCAGTTGTATGTGTTGGAACTCGGAGTCGTTCGCCCCGACAGGCACGATGTCGTTCGCGTTGTAGTTTCTGCCTTCGTCGACATGCATAAATCCGAACACATCGACCTGCTGGGTCCGAAAGAAGATGACTGCCGGATCACGCGGCTTGAGCGTCATCTGCACCCAGACGGGCTGGTTCTTCGTGTGGAAGTCGAGGTCGCCGCCGTTCGGGCTTGTGTCCACCCCGATGTCCGGGTCGCCCGAGGCCTTGGCGAAGGTCCACGACAGCGCGGCCTGGTTCGAGCCCTGCAACTGGATCTCGATGACCACTTCGGGCGCTGCGTGGCTATCACACGTATGCATC